>JACRHP010000056.1 GCA_016212005.1 Candidatus Omnitrophota bacterium
CTCTGGAAAAAACTCGACGGTGCCGATCAGCCCCTTATCTTGAGGGTCGGAGAGCGCGCGGTAAATGGCCGGATAGGAAAGTTCCGTGTCGTAAACCGTGGCCTCGCGGCCGAGCTTGGCCGGCGAATGCGCGTCGGAATTTGAAACCAGTACGAACGGATCAAGTTGCTTCAAGCGCCAATTCATCAGCGGATCGGATGACAGTCCCGTCTCGACGGCAAAAATGTGTTTGGTCAGGTCGGCGAAGCAATCTTCCACGCGGTCAAAGCCGCTGGCAGAACCCAGAACGGCGAACCACGGCGTCCAGATGTGCGCGGGGATCAGATAGGCCAGCGGGTCGGTTTCCAGGACGATCTCCAGAAGGTCCCGGGAATCCAGCCCCAGGATCGGCCGCCCGTCGGATTTGATATTGCCGATCGCCTCCAGCCGGGCCTGCAATCTTTCCGCCGCCTTAAAGGACGGGACAAAAACGACGTTGTGGACCTTGCGGACTTTGTCCAGCCTTTTATAAATACTGGAAATCTCGACGGTGAGCATGAACCGCACCTCGCCGCGGCAGGCGGCGGGGACCTGTTTTGCCATCGGGTCGGCGTACCGCGGCTTTAACCGGAACAGTCCTTCCTCGGCGGGCGCGAGCTTCTCCTTGAGTTCCTTGAGCCAGGAAGGATGCACAAAGTCCCCGCTGCCGACGACCTGAAGGCCTTTGAGCTGCGCCCAGTAAAAGAGGTGTTCCAGGTTGAGTTGCTTGCTTGTGGCGCGGGAATAATAGGAGTGGAGGTGACAATCGGCGTAAAATTTCATGTGGATGGCTTTTATTATTCTGGCGGGATTATAACGTATTTACGGCCGGCCATCAAGCCTTTCCGCTGCCGGTGTTCAATCTACCAAATCTTCCTCTTCGACCGGCATGAACCATTTCTGCGCGATGAAGGTGGGGATGACCGCGCTGGCGATGACGACACCAACCAGGATCGAATATTGGGTCTGGTCGATGATCCCCGCCGTGAGACCGAAAACGCTGGAGATGGTCCCAAAGGTGAGCCCGGTACTCATCAGAAGCGTCGTGTACATACTGCCGCCGGGGATATATTTGCGGGCCAGAAAATACACGCCCAGAAATTTCGTCACCATCTTGAGCGCGAAGAGGATCGCAAAAAGACCGAACGCGAAAGCGAGCAGGGGCACCGAAACTTTCAGGCCGCCCACGATAAAAAAGACCGGCGTGACAATGGCGTAAGCCACGGTGCGCAGGCGGTTTCTCACCACCTTTGTTTCCGACGATTCGGAAAAATGCCCCGACATGAATAACCCCAGCAAAAATGCCGGCAGCACAGCGTGGCCGTCCCCGAGCCTGGCAAAATATATGAACACCAAAAGCAGCAAGAATAAATATTTGATCTCCGGCTCGATCACCCGGTTTTTCCACTTCGCGTTACCAAACACCAGATGCGAAAATTTTGCCGCGAAAATAATGACCACGACGGAGACTACGACAAAAACCAGCGTGTAGAGCGTCGGTTTCATAAACAAAAGGCTCAGCGCCAGCGCGGTGCCCATGTCGGTGATGAACGTGGCCGCCATGAGCAATTTGCCAATCCCGGTTTTGGACAATCCGGTTTCCACCAGAACGGAATAAACCACGGCCAGTGAAGTGGTGGACAAGGCCGTGCCGGCAATGAGTGCTGCCTGAAGATTCCAGTGCGCGGCATAATAGGTATACGAAGCCACGCCCGCGAACGGGAACAGGAAGGAACAGGTCCCGATCAGGAAGCTTTCCTTGAATTTTTCCTTCATTAATTTCACGTCGATCTCGGCCCCGGCGAGGAATGTCAGCACAATGCCGCCGAAACCCGCCAGATACAGCATCCATTCCGTCGTTTGCAAACCGAAATATCCCGCGACCGCTCCGAGCAGGATCTCGATGATGGCCACCGATAACTTGATCTCCAGGGATATCAGACTCGCGAGAAATACCAGCAAGCCCACAATCAACGGGATGACATCAGCATTCATAGATCATTCTTTCTTTCGCTCAAAGCGCGTAAAATAGGGACGTCAGAACGTCACGACCCGGTCGCTTTCCTTGACGATGTCATGCAGGTCCTTCATGGTCGAAACGGGACACGCCTCGGAACTTTCCTGATTCCTCAATTTAATGCAGGTGCCGCAGGCGTATATCTTGCCGCCGGCGGCGAGAAATTTCCGCGCCTGCTCAACGGTGTTGAACTTTTCCGCGCTGACCTGCTGGTACTCCACCCCTTTTCCGACGAGGAATATCTTTACGGCGTCTTTCTGCCCCAAAGCGAAGTTCGCGTAACGCAGGGCGTTCCAGCACGTCTCGGCGTCGTTGGTGGAAATAATGACCCCTGTTTTCATATCTTTCCTTTCATCATGACGATCCCGTAATGGTGTGGTTCCAGATCATGCCGCTTTGGCTTGATAAATCCGGCTTCCCGCGCCCAGGCGGTGCACTGTTCGGGTTTCGGCCGGATCTCCATGGAAGGCCCGCGGGGCGTGGCCGGGTCATAATTCCAATGGATAATGCCCAGCTTCCCTCCCCGGCGCAAGATCCGGTACGCCTCCTTAAGCAATATTTCCGGGCGCTCCACGTGAAGGATGTTAAAGAGCATGACGCAATCGACGCTTGCATCCTTCAAACCGCTGCCGTCGGCCATAAAATCACGCAACAGCGTCTGAACATTATACAATCCCTGTTCCCTCGCTTCGTTTTCGGTGGCGGTGACCATCTCCTGCTCGATGTCCAGGGCAAATACCGTTCCCTGGACCATCTTCGCCGCGGGGATAGTGAACGTCCCGTAACCGCAGCCGAATTCGGCGACGTCGCCGGCGCGCTCATCGAGCCCCATGATTTTCAGCACTTCTTCCGGCTTGAAGAACCGCTCCCACGTTTCCCTCGCCGGCATGCCGCTTTCCCTGCCCTTCACGCGTCCTCCTCTCTTAACGCGACAAATATTTTTTGTAATAACGGCTGGCCTTGCGCGCGAGCTTGCCGCCGCCCTCATCCACGAGGATCATGGCGGCGTAACCCTCCCCCAGCGAATCGACCAGGGCGATACCTTTTTTAACGGGCATCAGGCACAAGGCGGTGGACAAAAAGTCCGAAAATTCCGTGCTGGGGGCGATCACCGTCGCGCTGACGATCTCGTTATGCGGAAAACCGGTCAAAGGACTAATCACATGGGAATACCTTTTCCCGGCGATCGTATAAAAGTGTTCATAATTCCCGGAGGTCGTCGCCGACATATTTTCCAAAGATACCGCCTCCACCAGTGTCGAGCGTAAGGGATCGCGCGGGTCGTTGACGCCCAGCCGCCACGCCCGGCCTTCGCAGCTATGCCCGCCGGCGTAAAGCTCACCGGTCGTGTCCACCAAAAAGTTGGCAAACCCGTGCGCGCGCAGGATCCGGGCGGCCTCGTCCGCGGCGTACCCGTCGGCAATGCTGTCGATGGTCAGCTGTGTCCCGGGATTGAGCACTCTCACCCGGTTATTCTGGAGAAGTTCGAACTTATCCGCCCCCAGCAGCTGTTGGACCGCGCGGATTTGCTCGGCCGTCGGCAAAACCCCGTTCTTTTCGCTCTCTTTCCACAATCGCAGCAACGGATAGATCGTAATATCGAATTGGCCGCCGGAAAGCCGGTTGTAGTACGCGGCATCGCTGATCAGCGTCCAGGTGTCCGCGCCGACGGTCACGGCATCAGGGAAGGAATAATTGATGCGGTTCATGTCGCTGGCCGGATCATACACGCTTAGCCGGCCATGGATGTCCTCAAAACGCAGCCACATTTCGGCAACGGTTTGCTCAAGAACTTGTTCCTGTCCCGGGGCATAGCAAACATCAAGGCGCACAACACTGCCGAACATCTCCCGCGATTCGGAGAATCTCTTAAGAGGCGCCGCCCGGACGCAGCCAGCCAACAACACCACCAAAATTCCAACGCTTAATGGCTTAAACATAAAAGTATTATAGGAAACTATTGAAGATCTTCAATAAAATTATAGTCGCTAAAAATGGCTTCACGAAAAAATGGCCCGGGAGAAAAGCGTCAACGGATTGACGCTTTTCTCCCGGGCCATTTTCAACCAACCATCCAAGATAACGTTCTAGCCGATGGCTTTCGACCCTTCTTCGCCGGTGCGGATGCGCACGCAGCGGGGCAGGTCGACGACAAAGATTTTGCCGTCGCCGATTTTCCCCGTACGGGCGCCCTTGATGACGGCGTTGATCGTCGGCTCGACGAAGTTGTCGTTGACGGCGATCTCCAGGCGGATTTTGCGCAGGAGGTTCCCCGTTTCCTTGACGCCGCGGTAAAACTCGTCGACGCCGACCTGGCGGCCGTGCCCCAGGACTTCACTGACTGTGATCAGATTGACATCCGCCGCGTACAAGGCTTTTTTAACCTCCTCAAGCCGGTACGGCTGGATAATTGCGATAACTAATTTCATGCAAGTTCCTCCTATTTCCTGTCACCTGTAACAAGGGCGTAAAAACCGCCCCTGCCGGTTATCTGTTTTATTCGATAATGGTATAAGCCCGTTCATGGTGCTGTGTCAAATCAAGGCCCATCACTTCTTCTTCCTGCTTGACGCGCAGGCCGATGGTCTTATCCACGATAAAACAGATAATCCAGGTCGCGAGCGCGCAGTAGACGACCGTAATGCCTGCCGCGAGAAACTGGATCCCGACCTGCGCGGCGTTGCCCGCCAGGAGCCCGTCGGCGCCGGCGGGATTGACGGCCTTGGAGGCGAAGATGCCCGTGGCGATGGCGCCCCAGAACCCGCCTATGCCGTGCACGCCGAAAGCGTCCAGCGAATCGTCGTACCCGAGCTTCGGCTTGATCACGCTGACCGCGAAGTAGCAGAAAACACTGACCAAAATGCCGATCCAGAGAGCACCGGTGACGTCCACAAACCCGGACGCCGGCGTGATGGCGACCAGGCCGGCGACGGCTCCCGTGATGGTCCCGAACATGGTCGGTTTACCGCTGAAAATCCATTCCAGCGCGGCCCAAGTCAAGGCTGCCATAGCGGCCGCCGTATTGGTCACGACAAAGGCGCTGGCTGCCAACCCGTTGGCCGCCAGAGCGGAACCCGCGTTAAACCCGAACCACCCAAACCACAACAGCGCCCCGCCTAAAACTACGAACGGGACATTATGCAAAGACGGCTTGTCAATGCCGATCCTCTTGCCGATGAACAAGGCCGTCACCAGCCCCGCGACACCGGCGTTAATATGGACGACCGTTCCGCCCGCGAAATCCAGAGCGCCCATCCCGCGGACCCAGCCACCCACCGCCCAAACCATATGACAGATCGGGGCGTAAACAAAGGTAAGCCATAATACCGTAAACACGAGAAACGCGGAGAATTTCATCCTTTCAGCGAAGGCCCCGATGATAAGGGCCGGGGTGATGATGGCGAACATCGCCTGGAAGATCATAAACGCCAGGTGCGGGATCGTCGCGGAATAATCGGCATAAGCGTCCTGCCCGACCCCGTTTAACATGGCCCAGTCCAGCCCCCCCATAAAAGGGCTCCCCTTGCCGAACGCGAGACTATAGACATAAACCACCCACAGGACGCTGACCAGCGCCAGCGTACCCATACACTGCATTAAAACTCCCAGGACGTTTTTGCGCCTGACCATGCCTCCATAAAAGAAGGCCAGCCCCGGGGTCATCAGCATGACAAGTGCCGACGAAGCCAGGACCCACGCCGTGTCACCGGCGCTGATTGGGTTGACTGCTGCTGTTTCCATTACTTCGTTCCTCCTCTTTATAAGTGTCCGGCTGAAGGACATACCCGCATCAACCGATACCCTATATACCCCGGCCCCGCCTATCGGGACCCGGGATTTCTTTCCACCAGATTAAATCAAATGGGCCTGAAAAGCCAACAACATACTGACCGCCAGAGCCAATTCGCTTAAAGCAAATATCAGCGCGAGCGTCTGCACATTACGCATCATATTCCTCAACCCTCCTTTGCGAATTCGGACTCACCGCTATGTTACCCCTGGTTGATTTATTTCGCTTCGCTCATAAATCAAAGCACCAAGGGTTGTTTGCCAAAACTTTTTAGCAGGCAAACAAAAAGCCCAACTTCCTGGTAACAGAAAGTTGAGCTTCAACGCTCCTTCAGCCGTCCGAAACACACTGGTTGGACATGTAAGGTCAAGGACTTCGGCGCCCTCTTACCAATTTCCCCCACTGATTTACTCACTTCGTTCGTAAATCAAAACGTTGGGGTTATTCGCCAAAATTTCTGGCGAAGGCGAATAAAAAACCCTCTTCAAAAACGTCTACGTTTTTAAAGAGGGCGTCTTTGCCCGAAAAACAACTCAAGTATATGGGGATTTATCCCTGATGTCAAGTTTTTTTAATCGGATCCGGCTTTTCATTTTATGAAAAACCGAACAGGCGGCCGGCCTGGTAGACCAAAAAAGCGGCGAGATAAGCAACGGCGGCCATGTACAGGAACTGAAAGATCGGCCAGCGCCAGGAATTGGTTTCCCGGTGCACGATGGCGATCGTGCTCACGCACTGCAGGGCGAAAACATAGAAGACCATCAGGCTCAAACACACCAGCGGCGTAAAAAGCGGCCGGCCATCGGGCCAGCGCGCGGACTGAAACGCGCCGCGTAAAGTATCTTCCTGCGTTTCTTTGCCGATATTAAAGACGATGCTCATCGTGGAGACAAACACCTCGCGCGCGGCGAACGAACCGATCAGGCCAATACCGATACGCCAGTCATATCCCAGAGGTTGAATGGCCGGCTCGAGCACGGTCCCCATCCGGCCGGCAAAACTGTGTTTGACCGCCTGGGCACTGTCAACGGCGGCGGGAGATTTGGGATAGCTCATCAACGCCCAGAGAATGACCGACATCGCCAGGATCACCGTGCCGGCGCGCCTTAAAAAAAGGCGGCTGCGTTCCCACATATGGATGACAACTGCTTTTCCCGACGGCAGACGGTACGGCGGCAGCTCCATAATAAAAACCGGCTTCTGCGAACGTAACAACGTTTTCTTAAAAACCCAGGCCATGCCGCAGGCGCTGACAATACCGATCACGTACATCAAAAGCATCAGCCCCGCCTTCTGCCAGTTGTTGGCCGACGGCATCAGGACCGCGATCATAATGGTATAAACCGGCAGCCGGGCCGAACAGCTCATCCACGGGGCGACGAGGATCGTCACCAGCCGGTCTTTGGGGCTCTCGATGGTGCGCGTGGACATGATCCCGGGGATCGCGCAGGCGAACGAGCTCAAGAGCGGAATAAATGATTTGCCGTGCAGACCGACCTTGCTCATCACGCGGTCCATGATAAACGCCGCGCGCGCCATGTAGCCCGTGTCCTGCAGCATGCCGATGAACAAAAATAAAATCAGGATCTGGGGAAGGAAGATGACCACGCCGCCGACACCGGGGATGACCCCGTCGGCAAACAGATCGCGCAGCGGCCCGGCCGGCAAAAACGACCGTACCTGATCCCCCAGCCAGTTAAACCCCGCATTGATCCACTCCATCGGATAGGTGGCGATCGTAAAGATCGTGTAAAACATCAGGCCCATGATCCCCAGAAAAAACAACCACCCCCAGAGCTTATGGACCAAAACGGCATCAATGCGCTCGGTTAGATCCGGCCCTTTTCTGGCCTTGTCCCGGACGCAATCTTTCAAAATGGATTTGATCCAGTCGTAGCGCGCCTCGATCGCCGCCGTGCGCGAGCGCAAGCCCTTGGCGCGCAAACGGTCCTGGACGGCGTTGATCTGGCCGATCAACTCTTCCTTGAAAAAATATTTTAAAGGGCTCGATTTCTCGTCATTCTTGAGCTTCGAGCCAAGCGAGATGAGGATCAGCGCCTCGGCAAAGGCCTGGTGGCTGTCCATGTTCTCATGCTGTTCTAAAAGCCGCACCAGGTGCTCGACCTCCTCTTCCAGGTCCGGCGCCATCCGCCACTGGCGCTGGTAATTGGCCGTCACGTTGCCGGCGATAAGCTGTTTTAATTCCTCAATCCCTTTATTTTGATTACCTACCGTTGGGACAACCGGCACGCCAAGGCGCCGGGAGAGTTGGTCGACATCGATGGTCTGCCCGCGGCTCTCAACTTCGTCCATCATGTTCAAAGCAACAATGATCGGCAGGCCCAGGTCCTGGATCTGGCTGAATAAATACAGATTGCGCTCCAGGTTTCCGGCATCCACGACACAGACAACCATGTCCGGCCGCGGCTCGCCGGCCGCGCGGCCAAGGAGCACATTACGGACGATCTGCTCATCGGGCGAGCGCACCGCGAGGCTGTAAGTCCCGGGCAGATCAACGACATTGACCACCCGGTCATTGGCGAGGACCAGCGTCCCGGTCTTTTTCTCGACGGTAACGCCGGGATAATTGCCGACTTTCTGGCGTAATTTAGTGAAAGCGTTAAAAAGAGTCGTTTTGCCGGAATTAGGGTTGCCGACCAGAGCGACGGTTTTAATAAGTGAAGCGGGTTGGGTTGGGAAGATCTCTGCAGGCATCGTGAGCGGCCACTTACAGAAGGGTTACCTCAATACGGTCAGCCTCTTCCCGGCGCAGGGACAAAAGGTAGCCGCGGATCTTGATCTCGATAGGGTCGCCAAGCGGGGCATAGCGCACGACTTCAACTTTTTCGCCTGGGGTGACCCCCATTTCTTCGATGCGCTCGCAGTCGTCGCTTTCCACGACAAAATTGTGGATGACGCCGCGCTGGCCGACCGACATCTGGCTAAGAAGGACGTTCTGTTTATTATTGACGGGCATGGTGGTGATCCTGGGCCTGGCAAACATCCTTGACGATGATATTATCCGCCAGCCGGCGGCTGATAGCGACCCTGGTGTCGCAGACCTTGCAGATAAGCGCGCCGCTTTCGGTGACTTTCTCAACCACGGCTGATTCGCAAAACCCCATCTCCCGCAACCGCTGGCACACGCCGTCCTCGCCGCGCAGACATTCGATGCGCACGCTCTGGCCGTTTTGAACGCTGGTCAGCGTCTTTTCCCCGTTCTCGCATCCGCAGCGACCACGGACAAACAAATTTTTCCACCAGGATTTAGCCATGATTACTCGATCACTTCCCGCACCCGCAGCAATCGCCTTTCTTCTTCTGGCGCAGTGAGTAAACCCACCGCCCTATTAAATAATAAAGGCTAATTCCGATAATGACAAAAACAATGGCCGTTTGCATGAATATCACTTTGGGACAAGCGTAAATCCGTCTTAAAGTGACTTAATTTTATCACCGGTGCCCCAAAAAGTAAACACAATTAAAAGGAACGCTCATATTCCAATATCCATTTCAGCTCGCCATCGAAAGCGGCTTTGGAGACGCCCCAAAGATACCCGAGGTCATAATGGAAATCCCCCAGCGCCCCATAGAACACCGGCCCCGCCTGATGATCCTGTTCCTGAAAGTTTCTGCCCTCATTTAACCCGCCCAAACCAGCATGATACTCAAACCCGGGTTCAAAATGCTCATTCAAACGATAACGGCTTGACCAGGCAAACCCGCCTTCGGTTTCATTGGCGTGGCCACCTCCGACTCCATGTTCAAACTTAAAGTTGGCATAATGCTTGGTCTTCCCGATTTCTTTGGCTAAAAGGACCTTCCACTCAAGTTTATCGGCACGTTTATCTTCTGCCGAAACGGCATATTCAAGAAGGAATCCAACATCAACCGGATACTGGCCTTTGTCGGTAAGCTGGAACTTATTCTCCCATTCGACCTCCGTAAAATAAAAATCGAAATCCTCGCCGTCATCATTGTATTCCTTTTCGACCTCGCCGTAGACTTCCGTGAACCAGCGATCGGTCACACCGTAGCCTAAAGCGTACTTCTGCTTTTGGGTGCCGTCTTCATCATGACGATCGTCGAAATTAATGCTGCCGCGGGCTTCCAGTTCCAGCTCGCCTTTTTCAACATAAGGCGAATACACTTTTTTCGTGGCCCAAGCATCCGACGCAGACAAAAGAAATATAAAAACAATTATTCCGGCAACCGGCACAGCCTTGCCGGAAAACCTCGAAATCGCAGGAATACACACGGATGTTGACCTTTCTTCTAAAAAATAAGCCCATTCCAAAATTTTGAAATGGGCACTGGATGCGGGATCTCGCGCCTCGCGCATGTAAGTACGTCTTTTGATGACTTATTTTAGTATTCCAAATCCTTTTGTCAAGAAATCTTTTACCGAGACCGGCTACGCGATCAGAGTCAGCAGGGCCATGACGGCGATGCCCAAGAGGATGCACGCCAATTGCCCCAGCGAGACGGCAGGGTGCGCGTCATGCTCGTGCAGTTCCGGGATCAGGTCTGATCCGGCGATATACAAAAAACCGCCGGCCGTAATGGGAAGAATATAGATCAGCAAGTTACTGACATGCGGGCCGATCACGAAGATCAATATCGCCCCGGCGAAGGCCGCCAGCGCGGAGAGCAGGTTGCACAAAAGGGCTTTGCGGACGGAGAGCCCGCCGTGCACAAGAATCCCGAAGTCCCCGATCTCTTGGGGGATCTCATGAAAAATGACCGCCAAAGCCGTAGCAAAGCCGACGGCAGGGCTTACCATAAAGCTCGAAGCGATGATCATCCCATCCAAAGCGTTGTGCACCCCGTCACCAATCAGGTTCAGGGCAACCACCGGATGCCGGTGCTGGGTTGTCGTGGGGACATGACAATGCTGCCACCGCAGGAATTTTTCCAGGACAAAGAAAAGGATGATCCCCAGAAGGACCAAAAGTGAAGTAGTCATATTAAAACCGGCCTCTTCGGAGATCTCCGGCAACAAATGAAGGAAGACGTCGCCGAAGAGTCCACCGACGGCAAAGCTCACCATATACAAAAGAATTTTTTTAAGCCGCTCGGCGTTCAGGGACAACGTAAAGATCCCGACAAGGGAAATGATGCTGACGACGACCAAACTGGCGAAAGTATAAACGATAGACATAAAATGATTTTAGGCCAACTTCCCGGTGAAAACAACATAAAATTCCCGTAAAAATCCGTGCCGAAAAACTTTAAAGTTTTTCGGCACGAAAAACCTTAAACAAGTATAATAATTTTTGAGAGACCATGGCCAACTTCGAAACCATTTTGAGCAACATCGCCGGCATTGTCTGGGGACCGCCGCTTCTCATCCTTCTTTGCGGAACCCACCTCTTTCTTACCTTTCGCCTGCGGTTTATCCAGCGTTATATCTTCGACGCCATTAAAATTTCCCTCGAACGCAAGAAAGAAGGCGACGGCGACATCAGCCAGTTCGGCGCGCTCACAACCGCCTTGGCCGCCACCATCGGCACCGGCAACATCGTCGGTGTGGCAACCGCCGTTGCCTCCGGCGGCCCCGGCGCCGTGCTCTGGATGTGGCTGACCGGCGTCTTCGGCATCTCCACCAAATATGCCGAGGCGCTTCTTGCCGTCAAATACCGCATCACAACTCCCCAAGGCCAGATGGCCGGCGGGCCGATGTACGTTTTGGAACGCGGGATGAATTGCCGCTGGCTGGGAATTGTCTTTGCCTTTTTCACCGCAGTCGCCGCCTTCGGCATCGGCAACATGGTCCAAGCCAACTCAATCGCCCAGCTGGCCAAAGAGACATTTCACGTTTCGCCGTGGATAACCGGGGCCATCATCACCATTCTTACCGCGGTGGTTATTTTAGGCGGGGTCAAATCCATTGCCGGGACATGCGAGAAACTTGTCCCTTTCATGGCGATCTTTTACGTGGCTGGCTGTCTTATCTTGCTCGTACTTAAATTTGACACCCTCGGGGACACAATCATGCTTATCCTCAAGAGCGCCTTTACGGGCCAAGCCGCTATCGGCGGATTCCTGGGAGCCGGCGCCAAAGAGGCGATACGCTACGGAATCGCGCGCGGGCTCTTTTCCAATGAATCCGGCCTGGGCAGCGCGCCGATCGTCGCGGCCGCGGCACAAACGAGAAATCCCGTACGCCAGGCACTCGTTTCTTCAACAGGCACATTCTGGGATACGGTCGTCGTGTGCTTGATGACCGGGCTTGTGATCGTCAACTCCGGCGAATGGGTGGGGGGACTAAACGGGGCGGCCCTGACAAAAAAAGTCTTCGAGGATTTTCCGGTTGTGGGACCCGCACTTTTGACCATCGGACTTCTGACATTTGTTTTCTCGACGATCCTCGGCTGGTCGTATTACGGGGAAAAGGCGGCAGAATATCTTTGGGGAGCAAAAGCGGTCCCGGTCTATCGCTATCTGTGGGTAGGGGCGGTCATGATCGGCGCCGTCGTTCAATTATCGGTCGTGTGGAACTTTGCCGATATCGCCAACGGCCTGATGGCGGTCCCGAACATTATCGCCCTGCTCGCGCTCAACAAAGTCATCGTCGCAGAAACCCGCCTGCATCTGTGGAATCAAAAGATAGTTTAGTCCTCGAGAACATCCTTCATCATGGACTCAAGGTGGGCGAACTTTTCCATGTAGTCCTGCCTGGCCCTGCGGATAACCTCCAGCGCCTCTTCGCGGTCATAGATATCGGTGATCTCGCAAAGCCGTTCCTCGGAACCGGGAAGGTCCTTGTAGGTGAGAAAATAATGTTTTAACCGCTCGATGAACGCCGGCGGGCAGTCGCTCACGTCGCGCCACTGGCTGTACAGCCCATCGGTGTGCATAACGGCGATGATCTTGTCGTCCGCCTGGCCCTGGTCGATCATGCGGAACCCTCCGATGGGGACGGCGCGCACGATGATATCACCGTGGCTGATCGTTTTCTCCGTCAACACGCAAATGTCCAGCGGATCGTCGTCACCGACGATACCGGGTCGATGGGCATGTTCGCGGCAAAACTCGGCGATCCTGGTGCCGCAATACGTCTGGGGGATAAACCCGTACAGCGTGGGGCAGATGCTGGAATATTTTTGCGGGCGGTCGACTTTTAAAAAACCGCTTTTCTTGTCGATCTCGTATTTAACCGTGTCCGTGGGAATAGTTTCAATGTACGTATTGACCATCTCGGGCGCTTCTTTGCCGATCGAGATCCCGTGCCAGGGGTGAGAGCGCAGCAAAAGCGCCAGAGACTGCCAGAGACTCGTAATTTCGCTATTCACAGTTGCCTTCTCTCCAAAAATTTAACTGGCCCTTCGACGCGCTCACTAACGTTCGCTTGTGGTTCGACTCGGCTCACCATGCCTCGAACTCATTCGGCAAGCTCATGATGCCTTCGACCGAATGATCCTGAACCCGTCGAAGGGCATGCCGAGCAACGTCGAGGCGCTCAGGGCCATGGTGAGCAAGGAAAAACCTCTCTGCTGGAAAGACGAAAGAGGTTTTTCCGCGTCGAACCATGGCTGCCCGTGTTAGTCACAAGCTGCATTAGTTAACTGTTTTAACGTTGGTTTCAATATCCCGCACAGCGACAGGGCGTCCTGGGACAAGGGTAATATCTGGATTTTCGCTTAAACGCCTTATCCAATTTTCAGAGCCTTCCGGTTTCCAGTAGAGAATGTATTCACCGAAAGGAATATTGGTGAACGTATATATCCCATATTCGTCTGAAACAGCCTCGAAAGATTGTTCTTCTTCTTTCTCGCTCGAACCTGTAAGCAGTCTTAACATCCTGTCTTGAGTGAAATCCGTAACCTTCAGTATGCGGATTTTACAATGAGCCAGAGCACTACCCCGCATAAACACTTTGCCTTGAATAACACGGTCTTGTGCTAACATTTTTTGAATGGAAGAAATAACTGGTTGTGATGTTGTACTGGATACTGTTTGCGGGGCGGGTTGACTTTGCCCCAGATTTTCCAGCGCTTCAGAGCCGCTGACTTGAACGCTTTGTTTAGGCAGCCTTAAGGTGATTGTGTCACCGTCCTCAATCCAAATAACTTTCTGCATGTTGCCGGATTCACTTACATGTGGCTTTTCTTCCGCTTCAATCCGCTTAATCTCACTTTTGGGGAACCTGATGATTATGGCATCAGGATATTCTTCAAGCACCTCTCCTTGATTTCCTGTTGGTTTATTCTGCAGATAGATAGTATCTGCACCGGCACCCGTCCCCAACAAAAAAAAGGAAAAACATACACTTATGGGAATATTGATTTTCATGCGCCAAATAAACACCGTGAATAAGCCTAATTGTATTATTTCTTCAACGTGAAGTCAACTTTGGCGGTATCGCCTGAAGCAACAGTCACTTCTGACTGAGAAGGGGCAAGTTTTTGATGCCAGGTCTTTAACGTATACGTTCCTTCGGGGACATTGTCGATCGCGTAATCTCCATTCGTGTCTGTTACCGCGAAATAGGGCGTTGGCAGAACAACAATCCAGCCCTCCATCTCAGGATGCAAATTGCAAAGCATAACTGCCTCGCCCAACTTGTTAAAAACATGTGTCCTTTTTTCGCCTTGCCCCCATGAGCCTAAGTTCATTTCATCAGCAGCTTTATCGGGAGAAAAAATATTGTGGGCAAATGAATCGTTGTTCAAAAACTCGACGGTTGTGCCTTTAAGGATCGGGAGGACATGGGGAATGAATTCTTTCCCTTGTTGATCCATGGATACAGGTTGAGTAGCCGCCGGAAATTCTTTGCCCGCGATCGCGTCGACGTAAACAACCGCCCATTGATTTGATTTCACGCCTTTACATTCCACATGACCAGAAATCGACCCGGCCCAAACGGGGCGGCTATAAAACGAACAAAGACAAGCCACACTGACAAACAAAAGATTTAAGCAACCATACGTTTTTTTCACCTGGTCCCCCTTAATTTTACATGACCTATTAATGTAAACGGCGTATCATAATCTTGACAATTGACTATGATACGCCGTTTTAACTGTTAATTAATAAGCAAAGTCGAGACGGACTTTAAAGTTATCCGATGTATCCCCGTCTTTCTTCGATAGTCCCAGTGATGCCTCAGGAACAATACGGAGGTTGGGACGGGCATAAACAGGCATACTCAATGTTAACCGGCTGCTGTTATCAGACGGATTAGATGCCCCCAAGACAGAGACATGACCGACATTTAATCGATCATATCGCGTCACGAAAGCCAGCCACGGATAAATAAAGGCTGTTCCCTCCGTGTAAAAACCCCAGGTATTAATGTCTTTATCAATCGTACCCGCGAATTGCCCCGCGGCGGCGTCATCAAGCTCATATAAACCAACCGCGTCCATGTTGTATCGACCTCTATTGGCGCGCAGGAATCCGGTGATACGATAATATTGGGAAGTCACGTTGGTCGCGGCATTAACCTGGTTGACGCCGTAATAACCCGTTGTCCCCACTGTGACTGACGGGCCTTGATCAAAATAAGAAAAACCGGAATTCAATTGATCGCCGGCGCCGGAACCCGCGGCTCCGTTCAGAGGGAGACCTCCGAACTTATATTCGGTTCTCGCATAAACGTCTTTTTGGTTATTATTATCGGTGAACGCGGATGTGGCTCCACTGCGGGCCACGCCATTGACGACACCAACGGCATATCCCAAACGTTGGGCAACAGTACCAAAGATTTCAATCCCTGACTGACTGTCCCTTATTTTGGGCTGAGCTGAAGAAGAAATTCTAAAATCATAGATCGTTGGCTTGGATGCCGTCAAATTTTGGTTATGGAGCGAGAACGGTATGGCCGCGGGATCAAACAAACCAACTCGAAGATTAATAAGATCTTGCGGTATGCCGTGTGTTCCAGCAAATATATCGTCATACCTCAAAGAAACTTTTTCAACGGATGCCCTTTCGTTTTCATCTTGAATGGCAATATCAAGATCGAAAGAAAGATTATCTCCCATTGTTCCCAGGGAACTAAGTTCTATTTCATGAGGGAATTCAAAATCGTTTTTCGCCTCACCGGCGGCTGTGGATTTTGACGGATCGAATGTCGCCTGTCCCACGACTCTAAACGCGAGAGGCACACTGCCGGGGATGCTTCCTGGCCATACCGCATCCGGCCAGACCCTCTTGTATGCTTCTGACCCAAGCCAGACAGGTGGTTCTTTCACAAAGGTTTCATCATCAGGAAGCCGGTAACCGTTTCTTTTAAAGGACTCTCCAAAAGCATTTAATTTTGGAAAGCCCGCATGGCACGTCGTACAGCTTGTTTGATACTTGCGGGCAAAAATAGGAACCGCAGAGGCTTCTTTTTGCAACAAAGTAAGGCTTAAAATAATAAATAATCCCGATGACAAAATCATTAAACCCTTACCTTGAAAAAAAAGATTTTTGCGTTTACCCATCTTCCCCTCCTTTAAAAATTTCTCAAGTATATTAACGGGATCTTTGGCTTAATCGTTTACGTCGAACTCAAACTCACGTTATTTATCTTAACAAGGCAGTTTCTATTGTCAATATAGAGAAATTCTTATTTATTGTCTGTGACATTTGTCACATTTTAAAAACCAAAATTTCGCGGTCTTTCATTCATTGTTTTCTTCGCTCTTTTTCTCGCCCCATGGATAAAGTTTGATCAGATAGCTGATGATACTATCAATATCTTTTCTTGTCAACCCTTCAGCCCAGCTTGGCATATGCAACAATGGCTCCGGCCCTTTAGAATCTTCTTTGCCAGCAATGCTTCCTTTTTCAATAACGTTTCGAATAGCGCGATATTGGGCTAAAAACCTGCCGCGATTGGGCACGTCTAATTCAGGAGACATGTTTGTAATGTCCACCCCTTTCTCCAATAGCTCTGCTGCCTTGTTTGCATCTTCAGGCTCTGCAAGAAACATTCTTTCTGCCAATGTATTTAATGCCGGAACGGTTCTTTTAACATAATTGATATTTTTAACGCCGCCTTTAGCATCTATCCCATGACATGCCACGCAATATTTCCTAAAAAGGGCTTCACCCTGGACATCTTCGGATTGGTGGCCCCCTCTTTTTTGCGCCAAATAGGACGCCGGAACCGCCCTCGCTGATAACGACTTTAAAAATACCGTTAATGCTTCAACCTCTTCCTCGGAAAAATTGAAACTTGGCATAGCGGTCACTTCCGGCTGAGCCTTGGGATTTTTGACGGATTCATAAATATAGGCGATGTTAAAGTTTTTGTGGAACTGACGAATCAAATCTTCATTAACAGGATGTTTGAGGTGAATATTGGCATCAGCAACATTGGTTAAATCCGGCGCCAGTTGCCCACCCTTACCTTCCAGTTTATGGCAACCAAGACAACCGTTTGAAAAAAATATTTTCTTTCCCTCATGGAACTTCATAAGCTGGGGAAGTTCATCCATATTGTGACATCGAAAACAATTTGACTGAAGGAATGGCTGAAACAACATCGGCTTTTCCCAATAGGGAATACCAACGGCATGTGCTTCTTTTGCCGTAATGGCGCGGCCCTGACCGTCATGGCAGACGGTACAGCCGATAGTATCGAGCTCATGAATTTCAAGAATATCACCGGGATGGACGGTGAGCGGCTGTTGTGCGTCACCCATTCTCGAATCCTCGATACCCACATGACAACTGATACAACGGTCAACACGATTTAGTTCCGGAAGGACAATCTGACGCATTTTAATTTCATAATTATTGGCAAGTTGTTTCTCCTGGTCATTTGTTGCTAATTTTTTCAACTCTTCCTTATACCGTTTCTGATAGTAGCGCCATTCATCCCCGACGTTTTCACGGTAAGCCTCAAAGAAAAGAACAAAAACAACAATCAAGCTGGAAACCAGAACAACTTTTCTCATAAACGTTCACGCCATTAATTTTGCAATTTTTAATGCGTTGGCCACTGGCTCTTAAGCCAATAAAATTCCCAATTAGGCCCCCGGTGATAGATCGCAAAATAGGTTAAAATCACAAACGCCACCAAGAAACAGGTAAACAAGGCAAGGGCGGCCATCCGCGTGGAATTATCCTTTCCCATCCAGTAAAACGACCAAATGATAAATGCCAAAACCAAAATCGTGCCCGGATTAATGAAGGTAATGACAATCTGGGGAATATGAGGGAACCAATTTCTTAGCCATCCCAATTTAACTGTCAAAGCAAGCATGCCAATGGTCATGAGGCTTGCAAAGATAAAAGAAAACAAAGCTGCCCGCTTGCCTTCTTTTGAATCAAACCATCGGCCAATTTCTTGATTTTCCCTGTCCAAATAAGGAATAAAAGCCAGCCCTAAAAGCGCAAGGGTGGGGATGCCTACACCTCCCATAAATGCAGAATAGGATACCAGTTCCTGAAGTCCCAAGAAATACCATGGCGCCTTAGCCGGATTTTCCGGGACCGAGGGGTTCGCCAATTCTTTTAAAGGAGCGTTAAAGAAAAAGGCATAAAGGCAAATGAAAGCGTACGTCATCATAAAAACGGCCATTAGTCTCACCACCAGATGAGGCCAGCTGGATACCGTCTGCTCAGGGCCCCTGCTCACGGCAGGGCTCTTCCCTTTAACTAAACACATCAACCCATAGGTCTTTTCCGGTGCGTAATCAAAAACTTTGTCCGAAAGGGCATCTTTCGGGGTGCCCTCAAGTTCTTTTTCCGTAAGCTTGTCCGGCCGGGCCAATCCTCCGTCCTTGCGAATCCGCCAAAGGTGGACAGCTAAAACAACAATAAGAGCCAGGGGAAGAATGATACAATGCAGCCAATAAAAACGGATCAAGGCCTCCTCCCCTATATGTTCAGAACCTAAAAGAAGGACTTTTATAAAACCGCCCGGGTCACAATACGAAGTCATATTCAACACATCCGTTAATTCCCTTGTGGAAGCCGCAATGTTTGTGGCAATCGTAATGGCCCAATAGGCGAGCTGATCCCATGGCAACAGATATCCTGTAAATCCTAATAAAAGGGTCAATACCAGCAGAATAATACCTAGCACCCAGTTAAAGGCCCGGCCTTTTTTATAAGCGGCGGTATAAAACACCCGCGCCATATGCAAAAATACCGTGACAATCATAACGTTTGTGGCCCAGCGGTGGACATTGCGGATGAAGCGCCCGCCCGGCACAACAAAATGAATGTCCTTGATAGAATCATAAGCCATCTCTACAGATGGCTTATAATAAATCATCAAAAGAATTCCGGTCACAAGCAGGATGATAAAGGAAGAAACTGCCATGACCCCCAACCCCAGGGTGAAGGTCTTCTTCAGGGAATAGCGGTGGGTGCGCGTGCTTAAAATATGGAGAAAAATATTGCCAAATATAATCTGGCTGCGGGCACGGTCGGATGTCGGCTTGTCATGCCGGACGACAGACTGTCTCAAGGCTTTAGGTAATTCCGTAAAATTTCTAAAGAATTCTTTAATCGCCTTTATCGGCATGACATCTCCCTTTTCCCGGCCTTACATACTTAGACGGTATATTTCTTACCGACCGGAACCCTCTTACCAGCATCTACGACAAGTTTGCCGCTCGGGAGTTGGCTGATTTCAAACCAATCCAGGGCTCTGGGGGCGGGGCCTTTGACAACATTTCCTTTCTTATCGTATTTGGAGCCATGACACGGGCAGGAAAACCCTTCGCTTGTTTTGGAAACGATACAACCCAGATGTGTACAAACAAGAGACAGAGCAAATAACCCTTCTTCATCCCGAAAGATAACCGTATTTTTATCCGCAAGAATTTTTGCCGACCCCACGGGGAAATCTTCGGGTTTTCCTATCTTGAATTTATTGGAAATATCCGGCAATAAAGCGGGCTTGGGAAATTTCAACAAACCAATCACTGTCAACACCCATGCCGTGGCGCATGCCCACACCGCTGATAATTCCAGAAAATCTCTCCGGCTGATTTTTTTATTCAGGCCAATGTTCGGCTTGCAGGCTAATCCCTTCTCTGCGCTGGGGCTCATTTCAACATTTCCTTAAACGTAAACCGCTCCATCGTGATGGCATCCACCGGGCAGCGAATAGCACAAAGGCCGCAGCGGATACATTTCTCTTCATCCTTGATAATGGCGGTTAATTCCTCGGTTTGTTTCCTCTCCTTCATCAGGTCGACCAAATCAGTAAAAATTTTATCTCCCTTGAGCTCTGAAGCCGGGACTAATTTCAAACACAATTCGGGGCAGACATCCACACACCCGCCGCAAAGGATACATTTACTGCCGTCAAAGATCGTGTTAACACCGCAATCCAGGCATCGGGAGCCTTCCACTTTCGCCTGCCCACACTCATATCCTTTCTCGATAATAACCTTGTGGTCATATATCCTGTCCTTCACATCCACGGTCTCAAAAATCTGCCGGCGAATTTTTTCATAGCCCATCTCACGTGAATAATTTTCAATGGGAAAATGAAGCTCAGCGGTTTCATGCTGTAAATTTATTCCGGTGAGTTTCCGGTAAATGGAGCGGGCCACTTTCTTGCCGCTGGCAATCGCATCAATCATCAAGCGGGGCCCGTGGGCAATATCCCCAGCCAAAAAAACACCATCTGCTGACGTCTCAAAAGTCTTCAGATCACAAATTACCATGCCGCGTTCATTGACTTTTATTGCATCCCGCGCAGGGTCGATAAAAGCGAGGTCCGCTTTTTGACCAACTGCAAAAATGACAATGTCCGCTTCCAAGGTAATGGTGTCATCCGGATCAAACTGTGGATTAAATCGATTTTGCTCATCCAAAATAGAAATAACTTTTTGAAATACAATGCCTTTGACTTTGTTATGTTCTGTCAATATCTCTTTCGGCCCATAGCCATTCTGGCGGGCGATCCCTTCCTCCTCTCCCTCAAGAATTTCGATCTCATCCGCCAGCATTTCTTCCCGCTTTTCAATACAACATAATGTCACTTGCACCGCCTTGCGTTCACGGAATGCCGTCACCGCCACGTCCATCTGCTGGCGCCGCAGAGCCATGCGCGACACATCATACGCTACATTCCCCCCGCCGATAACAACCACTTTTCTGCCAATCTGGTGAGGTAAATCAAGGGCCACATCTCTTAAAAATTCTACGCCGCCCAGCACACCCTCCGCATTAACTCCCGGGAGAGGCAAAATTTTTGAACGTTTGCAGCCTACGGCAATCACCACAGCCTGATGATATTTTCTTAATTCTGCCAACGAAATATCCTTGCCAACGGCACAATTTGTTTTAATTTCAACCCCCAACGCCTTGATCACCTCCACCTCCGCCTTAATGATCTCCCGGGGCAGACGGTAAGCTGGCACGCCCAAATAAAGCATGCCTGCTGCAACAGGCTCCATTTCATAAATGACCACAGAAAAACCCATAAGCGCCAAATCATGCGCCGCGGCCAAACCTGCCGGCCCGGAACCGACAATGCCCACACTTTTCCCTTGCACTTTTTTAAGTTTACCCTTCTCTATCCCTTCCAATAAACCGCCTAAATCGTCCTGGTCGATGCAATTTCTGTTTTGCAAAGCTTCCTTGATCTTTTGGATCACTTCCAAAGGCTTTAAAAATTCAGATCCGCTTTCTTCCACGGCAGACCTTTTTAACCCGCGGATAGAAATGCTTTGGTCAATGCTTCCTCTGCGGCAGGCGGCCTCGCACGGAGCGCCGCATATCCTGCCGCAGATGGAAGCAAGTGGATTCGGAGCGCGGGCTATCAAATAGGCCTTTTCAAAGTCGCCTTCTGCAACCGCGCGCACATACCCGCGGGCATCCGTATGCACAGGGCAGGCATACTGACATTTGATTTGCTTTTTCCAATAATTGATATCCGGGACTTCAACTTTCAGTCTCATCATTAAATCAATTCCCTGAGATTGCCGTCGGCTTCAGATGTGTTCCCCATTTTTTCTTGCGTCCGTCGATTTGAAAACTAATGCATTGTCTTACAAGCTCATTTTTTTCGTCCTCATGTAACTGGCGGTCAACCATATTATAAACACTTTCCATCTCTATTTGAATGTGATGGCGCACAAGATGGGTCACATAAATCCCTTTTTCTTTCAGCTGCTCAAAAATTTTATACTGGCGCAACACATTTTGTTCATCTTTAAGCTTCTGAAACAGCATCTCAAAATTCTCGAGGCTTAATTTAAATTCACCGCGTTCGGCGCGAAGAAAACATAAAAGAGGTTCCAGGCGAGGGATATGTCTCTCCAAAAAGGGGAAGACAACTTCTTCATCGAGTGTGACATGCTCAAAAAGCCTATTTTGGAGATAGTTAACCACCCCCTGAATTTCTTTCATGTTTTTCCTGGAAAACCTCTTGCTTTCATACTGAAGATTTTTTATGGCTTCGTCCAAACGATCCAGTTTTTGAAGCACCCCTGATCTTTCCCGCTGAAAAACGCCGGCAATATTTTTCCCCACGATGTCCCCCTTAATACCAGATTTTTACTTAACAATTATGATTAAATTATAAAAATGTACCTTTTCCCTGCCTGCGACGGAAATCGTCAATAGTAAGGTTTAAAGTAATATACGTATAATAATGATTGTGTGCTGTGATAAATATCACATTCTTTAATGGCTCCACACATTAACATGCGTGGGGCCTGTGTTTTCTCCAAGAAGCCCCCGCAATTCCTCCACCTTATTGATGCAGATATGTTTTGACCGGACATCAATCATTTTCTGGCGTTTAAATTCGCTTAAATGTCGGGTGACCGTTTCTCTTGTCGTTCCGATACGGTGAGCAACTTCTTCACGGGTAAAAGGGAGGACGAACGTATCGGTTTCTTGCCCTTGTCCACGCATCTGTTCATGCATATCAATCAGAAACTTGATTAATTTCTTTTTACTATTATTGAGGGCAACGTTCTCCATAAAGGAGCAAAATTGGCACATCTTTTTTGCAAAAATCTGATTTAGAGCACGTGAGATATTCAGATTATTTTGTACTAATCGGACATAATGCGTTCGGCTAAGCACCCAGACGCGGCAATCTGCCAGGGCTTGGGCGGAAGAACTACACTGCCAGGTTGGTGATCCGGGGTTGCAGGCACAGGTATCCCCCGGCTCCAGGATTTCAATAATCTGTTCCCTTCCCGAAGGAGCTGACCTAAACACTTTTATTCTCCCCGACCTCACAATAGTAATGTTCTGACACTCATCCCCTGAAAAGTGAAGGAATTGTCCTCTCGTATAAGTCTTTTCCACCAAATGCATGGAAATACGATTCAAATCTTCCACAGAAAGGATTGAGAAAAACGGGACGTCCCGCAATTTAAATAATGATTTTGTTTCTCTCGACATAAAATAAGCCCTGAACGAACGTTTTAAAATATGACGGGGAACCGGCTCGCAACAACTAAGAAACCAAAGCCCCAAGCGCTTGATAGAGCCACCCCGTATGACTTTTTGTTCCAGACAATGAATACCAATCCCAACAAAATACTGATTAAGCCCGTGGATGAAAACAGCCCATGATAATTTTCAAAAGGCGAACGGGACATAATCATCGTAAATGAAATCACCGCCCAAGCGTTGAAAAGAAAAGCTAAAATCATCAAAAAGACTGCTACGTTCTTAAAAAATACCTTTTTAAACAATAGGAATAAACCGCTCGTGAAAAGGGCTGTCCCGTAAAATAATTCAGCCCATAATAAAGGATTTATTCGGTTATTTAAAATTTCCGTCTCGAAGCTTAACCCGCGAAAATTCTTAACTTCAGAAGAATCGATACGGTTCATTATAGAATTCTGAAACAGCCTTGCTGCCATATCAAATTGCAATTGATCGCCATTCCAATAATGAATAACAAGATTCCGCAATTGATTTATTTCTTCATGAATTTCCTCCTTCTTGAAGTCGGCATTGATGGCCTCCCAGGGGCCCAACAAAGGACTGTCCCGGAGGCCGAACGCGGGGATGATCCGAAAAGCACTGTTCTCATAATACATCGACCAGCGGAAGAGGTTGCCGAGTAACCGCAGCAACTCTTCTTCTTGAGGAGTCTTCTCTCCAACAGCCTTCTGAGCAACGTTTGCTGTCGCCGACATAATGACTTCAGCTTTTGAAGCAATGTCAAAAAAACTGTATAAATTCTTCCCATGCGGCAGATCGAGCAATCGCACAACATCATCGTTATTGACCTGGAAATCCGGGCCGGGAATCGCGAAGGCAAAACTGTTCGCCAGATCCGTATATAATGCTATGTTTTGATACAGAGCCAGAATTTCCTTCCCAAATATATTTCGATGATTGTCCTCAATTTCATCGGAAGTCTTGGCGATCTCGGTCAATTTTTCCAGGTAAGGTTCAATTTGAGCGTAGCTGTATAAACTTTTTTCTTCAGGCGCAATTTTAAGAGCTTCTAAAATTCCGGGATTCTTGATGAAAAAGACTTTATCCTTCCGGGTTGTGTCGGGAGCAAATAAAAGTCTTGCAAGCCAATCGACGGCAGGTTTTCCATCCAACGAAGCCCTTCCGGAAAACCGAGCCAGCGTGTTTCGTGCGAAGGAATCAACGGTTAATATTCGCTCATCTCCTAAAACAGTTATTCGTTTAAAAAATTCCAGGGAAGACAGCCCTTTGGGCTTTATATCTTGAGGCAGAGGACAAATTTGTTGAGCATAAGCATTGGACAATACACCCCATGAAATAATAAACATACATATAATACTTTTCGACAAGTTCATGAGAACCCCCCCCTACCCCCGCTGGCAGGATAAGGCGTTTAGAAAAAAACCTTATCTGCAACAATATAGCATAATAGCTCTTTTGTATAAACAAAAACCCACACCCAGACTTGTTGCTACCGGACGACAAGAAATAGAGAAATTCCGGCGAAATCAGGTCTGAACGCAACCCGGATTAAAACGCCTTCTTCGAAAATTCTAAAATGGGAACTTCAAAATCGCGTAAACGTTTCCTGACTTCGTCAACTGGACACCCCAAATTATGAGAATTCATGCATAAAATTGGAAAAATGTTCCAAATTTGCCCTAAAAATGGGGCACCCAACTAAAGGTTATAATTTTTATTTTCTCGACGATGACTCTTTGCAAA
>JACRHP010000004.1 GCA_016212005.1 Candidatus Omnitrophota bacterium
AATTCATGCATAAAATTGGAAAAATGTTCCAAATTTGCCCTAAAAATGGGGCACCCAACTAAAGGTTATAATTTTTATTTTCTCGACGATGACTCTTTGCAAAGAATCGTTTTTTCAAAAAAGTGACGAAGTCAGGAGCGCCACCATAATAGCGAGCAAACTCATCCCCTGCCGAAGGCAAACCCAATTCTTCATCAGCCGCTTCATCTATTTATTTCCTATTCTTTTTCGTTTGTATTTTTGAAGGCCATCTAATTGTAAGCATAAGCGAGTCTTCTAGAGCGACCCAAGTATGGGAATATCCAGGCCCCCATAAAACAAAATCTCCTTCCCTTTCCAGAACAAACGTGGGACCTCCTTCAAAAGTCTCCTCAAACTTGCCCCAAATTAGCATGGTCAATGTCGTTTCATCGCTTTTAGGACTCATCTCCCTGCATTCTCCCTTCGTATGTTTTGACCACTTTATCGCAATATGCGTACTATGGAACGGACTCTCACAAGAGAAAAAATGCCCAAGGATCCAACCTTTACGCTCCTTCTTATTATCATCCGACAATTGAGTGGCATTCTCAAAGAATGGCGCAACGCTGTTTCCTGTTTCTCGTTTAATGGGAGGAAACCATGCCATTTGCTCAATTGTATATTGAAGCACCCAGAAATGCAGCAAAACCCCAGCTAAAAATAAAACAGCTATCCATTTGCCCTCAACTCCTAAAACCAACCCCGCAAGTGAGGCAGTAAAACAGTTGAGAACAAGAAAGAAAATCCGACTAAAAAGAAATGTTCGTTCTTCAAGAGGCATATGTGGGGCATTATCATCATGGTAAAGGGTTCCACGATGGAAATGATCTTCATACCCTTTGCGAGGGCATAAACCCTGGGTTTCCAAAAGACGGGCTTCTGCGGCACTGATCCATCGCTTGCATGACCTCATATATTTATGTTGCCCCACATAAATGGCAAAGAGAAATAATCCTATCAATAAAAGAGCGATGGAAACTATGCCCCCAAAGTTAGGGAAGGGTAAAGTATAGTTCACATTCCGGCCTAAAATTACCGCTGCGACAATCGCCGCATGAAAAGCAACAGCGATGTTAAGTAAAGTAAACCGCTGGTTATCCACCAAGGCATTGACACTATGGGCGTGCTCCAACTCAGCCAACAAAAAATCTTTTAATTCAGATTGCCGCGATGATGATTGGCTGGAATTCATTGCTCTTCCTTCCTCGGGACACGATACTTATTTCTATTTACTTCCTACCTTCAAGGCGGCCAAGCGGTCTTTTAAAGACGCGCCGTATTCCTGGTGGCAGTCGGTGTAGAATTTTTCCTTGCGCAGCGCCGCGCGCCAGCGAACGATATTCTTATACAAGGAAAGATCAATGCCAGCGATCTCGCATGGATCAAAGAGCGCCAGCAGATTAATGTCCGCCAGTGTGAGCTTGGCACCGGTGATATATTTATTTTTCGCCAGCTGGCCGTCCACGACCGGCAGGAACCGTTCCAGGAATTTTAAACCCTCTTTCAGGGAATTTTCATCGACCGGGATGTCCCGCAACGGCGCGAAGAGACGGTTATAGATCGCCTTGCTCAAAGCCGCACCGACATGCATGCTCCCGAAATCGAGCCACATGTCCACCAACGCCCGGTCCTGAAGTCCCTTGGGATAAAGCGGGGAATTATTTTTATCGGCCAGATACCGCATGATGGCGTTGCTTTCAAACATCTTGAACCCGTCGTCGTCGATGGCCGGGACTTTCCCGACCGGATTGACCGCCAAAAACTCCGGCTTCAAATGTTCGCCGGCGCGCAGGTCCACGCGCTTGTATTCATACTTGATGCCGATGGCGTTGGCGGCGAACCGGACTTTATTCGCCGGCGCCGAAAGGTCACTTCCGTAAATGGTCAACATAACAACCTCACTTTCCTGGTTAGTTGTGCAAGTCTGTACGATCGGACAATCACGCAGGCGCTCGTTTCTATCTGGGATGGCCGTACCTGGTATAGTCGATGCCGATGGCCTCCATATCGGATTTCATCGGGCCGTGGAAACCGAAAGGCGTTTCCGCGAAAAAGGCGCCGACCATATCTTTTTCCGTGACCTGCGCCCGGCCTTCCTTGCCGGCCAAACTTTCCGCTTTCCGGGAAACCCTTGCGCGCGCCATGTCCCGCACAAAGACGGGGACCTTCTCAAGCAGCTGTCTGAATTTCTCTTCCGTGGCTGTTTCCCAGGTGATATCCACTTTAACCTCCGGAAACAAATAACTGCGCGGCCAGAAAAAATGCGACCAGGCTTAAGGCCAGCAGCATCCCCGAAGGCATGAATTTGCGCGTCTTGAAAAGACGCAGCGCAAACACGGCGGTCAAACCAAAACTCGTAAAAGCAAGGACCGCGCGACCGGCGGCGTGATCCTGCCCCAGCAAAAGCAAACCAACACCCGCAAAGATCAGTATGGCGGAAACGATGCCCACGACCAGAGAAGCCTTGCTGCCCGCCTTCACAAAACCGAATATCCCGCCCGCCAGCATCAGGATGCCATAAATCACAAAAACTATTGCCATGTCCGCTCCCTTTCTTTTGGTTAAGGTATCTTTTCCCCGCGCAAAATGTTCGCTATCTGCGCGGTGTCGATGCGCAATCCCCCGTCGTGTTCGATCTTAATGGTATAAAGAATGCCGGGGACGAACATCGTTCCCGGAGCTTCGATCTGGGCATTCTTGATGCCTTCCCCCCTGGCCACGGCCGGGTCGAGCGCGTACGCCCAGAAACGCGTCCAGAACCTGGCCTCCACGGAATTGTCCGGCCCCGCAATCTTATATCCCTCGGGAACCGCGTTGACGCGGGTAATATCGTATTCCTGGGTGTTCTTGCCGTCAAGCATAAAGACCTTCCAGAACAAGTAAACACTCTTGCCCTTGAGCCGGTCGCCCTGACGGACGTGTATGTCATCGAAACGGACCACGAGCGACTGGAACTGGATAATATTTCCCGAAAACGTGAAATATTGCGGTTCCAGCGGCCTGCCCCGGCTGTCATATTCCAGGAATTTGATCGTCGTGTAGGTCTTCTGCTCGGCCTCGCTGTAATTGACGCCGGTGACCAGGACTTCCGCGGCCCGGGAATCGGCCTGAAACCGCGCGATGACCTGTTGGAGAATGGCGGTTTCATAGAGATAACGCGCGACGAGGGTGTAGGTCCAATACCCGGCCAAGGCCCAGAACGCGATAAAGATCAGATACTTTAAAAGGCGGATCTTTGGGGACATCATTCACACGGTGCCGGTCAGGGCACCCCTGTTTTTCCCTAAAAAGATTTACGGTACGTCTGCAGGGCCTTCATGTAATTGGCCCGTTCGAAGGCGGCGGGGTCGGCGCAGGATTTCTGGCTCATGCTCCCCTGCATCTGCCGCACACAGGTATATTCGTGCTCTTGCATCCAGCGTTCCATCCCCTCGAGGATAACGCCGATGTGGTCCAGGCCGTTGCGCAACAACGTGGAACACAGCATCGTGGCGTCGGCCCCGGCCATCAGCATCTTTAAGACATCCTCGGCGGTGTGGATACCCCCGGTCGCCGCAAGGTCCGCCTTCAGGCGGCCG
Organism: Candidatus Omnitrophota bacterium; assembly: GCA_016212005.1. Classification (GTDB taxonomy): domain Bacteria; phylum Omnitrophota; class Gorgyraeia; order Zapsychrales; family Zapsychraceae; genus UBA10015. Next base: position 3,600 of record JACRHP010000004.1, read on the forward strand.
TGCAGTATGGCGATCCAGCGCATCGGCAGCCGCATCGCCTGGGGAGTACTCAAAATGATATTGGGCACGACGTCGAGGGTTTCCAGGTCGATGTCGGGCTGGTAAAAACGGTTAAACAAAACCAGGGCGTCGGCTCCGGCCTGGTCCAGACGCCGGGCCATGTGCGCCAGAGAGCTGAAAAAAGGGTTCATCTTCACGGCCACGGGGATACGGACATTTTCCTTCACGGATTTGAGGATGCGCAAATACTCTTCCTCAATGTCGGCGCCGGCCACGTCGGCCCTGGTCGCCAGAAAATAAATATTCAATTCCAGGGCGTCAGCCCCGGCCTCCTGAAGGTTGCGGGCATATTTCGTCCATCCGCCGCTGGAACACCCGTTGAGGCTGGCGATCAGCGGCACCTTCACGCGCTGCTTGGCCTTGCGGATATGGTCCAAATATTCTTCGGGCCCCACGACGAATTCCCGGGGTTCCGGGAAATAGGACAGGCTTTCCGCGTAACTTTCCGTCCCCGAGACAAGGTGGCGGTCCAATTCCCGCGCCTCCCGGACAAGCTGTTCCTCAAAAAGAGAATGCATCACAACGGCGGCGATCCCCTTGTCCTCCAGCTTGACGATATTCTCAACGGATTCGGACAAAGGAGACGCGGAGGCCACCAGCGGGTTCTTCAGTTTCATGCCCAGATAAGTCGTTGTCAGATCCATATTTCCCATCCACTCAATTTTTTGTTGGCTGGCCGGAAGCCGGGACCCCGGGACCCGCGTCCGCCATGGCCCGGTACGTCTGCCAGCGGCGCAAAACGTCGTCCTGGGCGAGCCGGATCAGGCGTTTGGCCTCTTCGGGGTCGGTCTTAACCAGCATCTTGAACCTGTTTTGCTTGTACGCGTAATCCTTGAACGGGAATTTCGGTTCCGGCGAATCCAGGACCATCGGGTTCTTCCCTTCCTTTAAAAGCTGCGGGTTATAACGGAACAGCGGCCAATACCCGCACATCACGGCCTCTTTCTGGATCTGCATGCCCGCGGTCATGTCGATCCCGTGGGCGATACAATGGCTGTAGGCGATGATCAGCGACGGCCCCTCGTAACGCTCGGCCTCGATGAAAGCCTTGAGCGTGTGTTCGTCCTTGGCCCCCAGGGCCACATTGGCCACGTAAACGTGTTCATAGGTCATCGCCATCCGGGCCAAATCCTTCTTGCCGACTTTTTTGCCCGCGGCCGCGAACTTGGCCACGGCCGCGCGCGGGGTCGCCTTCGACATCTGGCCGCCGGTGTTGGAATACACCTCGGTATCCAGGACCAGGATGTTCACGTCGGCCCCGTTGGCTAGGACATGGTCCAGGCCGCCGAACCCGATGTCATAGGCCCAGCCGTCACCGCCGATGATCCAGACGCTTTTTTTGACCAGCGTATCGGCCAGGCTTAAAAGATGTCTGGCCTCGGCGGATTTGTTTTTGACAATCTTCGCCTTTAACAGCTCGACGCGCTCGCGCTGTTCAAAAATTTCCGCTTCGTCCGTCTGCCGGGCGTCCGCGATCTCCCGGACCAGGGCTGAACCGACATCAAGTTCCAGTTTGCGCAGTAATTCCAGGGCGTACTGTTTTTGTTTTGTCAGCGCGACGCTGAAGCCCAGCCCGAACTCCGCGTTGTCTTCGAACAACGAATTCGACCAGGCCGGCCCGCGGCCGTCCTTGTTCTTTGTCCATGGCGTCGTCGGAAGATTGCCGCCGTAGATCGAGGAACACCCCGTGGCGTTGGCCACGATCATGCGGTCGCCGAAAAGCTGTGTGGCCAGCTTGATATACGGAGTTTCGCCGCAGGCGGCACAGGCGCCGGAAAACTCAAACAACGGCTGCAGCGACTGGATCCCCCGGATGGAAGAATGTTTGACCAGACGCCGGTCGATGTCCGGCAGCGATTCAAAAAATTCCCAATTCGCCTTCTCCTGTTCCAGGACCGGCGCCTGCGGCGTCATGTTGATGGCCTTCAGGCGGGTTTCCGTCTTGTTCTTCGCCGGACAGACGTCCACGCAAATGCCGCAGCCCGTGCAGTCTTCCGGGGCGACCTGGATCGTGTAGTTTTGCCCGCCGAACTCCTTGTCTTTGCAGGGAATGGAAAGGAACGCGGACGGCGCTTCCTTTAAAAGGCCGTGGGCATAAATTTTGGTGCGGATGACCGAGTGGGGACAGACCGCCACGCACTTGCCGCACTGGATACAGACCTGGGGGTCCCAGACGGGGATATCCTGTGCGATATTTCTTTTCTCCCACTTGGCCGTCCCTACCGGATACGTCCCGTCGGCCGGCAGCGCGCTCACCGGGAGTTCGTCCCCGCGACAGGCCATCATTGGGGCCGTCACGGTCTGGACGAATTCGGGCGCCCGCGCGGGGACGACGGGCTTGCGGAGGATATTGCTGGTCACCTTCTGCGGGTAATCCACCTTGTGAAGGTGCGCCAGGGTATGGTCCACCGCCTCATAATTCATCCGGACGACCTCTTCCCCCTTTTTGCCGTAGGCCTTCTCGATCATCGTTTTGATCGCCTGGATGGCCTCTTCGCGGGGAAGGATCCCGGAGATGGCGAAAAAACAGGTCTGCATGATCGTGTTGATGCGTCCCTGCATCCCGCTTTTGTGGGCCACCTGATACGCGTCAATGACATAAAACTGCAATTTTTTCCCGATAATGGTCCGCTGCACGTGTTGAGGAATCCGGTCCCACACTTCATCCTTGCCGTAAGGGGCGTTCAACAAAAATATCCCGCCTTCGTCCAGTTTTTCCAGGACGTCGTGGCTCTCCAGGAACATGAACTGGTGGCAGCCGACAAAATTTGCCCGGGTCACCAGATACGTGCTGTGGATCGGCTTGGGCCCGAAACGTAAATGAGAAACGGTCATCGATCCGGATTTCTTGGAGTCATAGACAAAATACCCCTGCACGTAATTGCCCGTGTTCTCGCCGATGATCTTGATGGAACTTTTATTGGCGCTCACCGTCCCGTCTGCGCCCAGACCGTAAAAAATGGCCCGCACGCCCGAGGCGCTTTCGATTGTGAACTCCGGGTCGTAGGGCAGGCTCGTATGGGTGAGGTCGTCATCGATGCCGATGGTGAAATGGTTGCGCGGCTGTTCTTTTTTAAGCTCGTCAAAAACACCCTTGATCATCGCGGGGGTGAATTCCTTGGAGGAAAGGCCGTAACGGCCCCCGATGACTGCCGGCAGTTCCCGGAAATGGCCCTCCTGGCGTGATTCATAGATGACGTTCACCACGTCCAGATACAGCGGCTCTCCAATACTCCCCGGCTCCTTGGTCCGGTCCAGGACGGCGATCTTCCGGACGCTCCCGGGGATAGCATTGAGAAAATGTTCCGCTGAGAACGGCCGGTAAAGACGGACCTTCAGCAGGCCGACCTTTTCGCCGGCCTCGTTCAATGTGTCGACCGTGTCCTGGACGGCCTGCGCGCCGGACCCAATGATGACGACCAGGCGCCGGGCGTCCGGCGGCCCGTAATAATCAAAAAGCCGGTAGGAGCGGCCGGTGAGTTTCTGGAATTTTTCCATGGCCTTTGCCACGATCCCCGGACACCGCTCGTAAAAAGGGTTGACCGCCTCCCTGGCCTGGAAAAAGACGTCGGGGTTCTGGGCCGTGCCGCGGATGACCGGGTCGTCTGGCGTCAGGGCCCGGCGCCGGTGGGCCAATACCAGGTCGTCGTCGATCATGGCCCTGATCTGGTCGTCGCTTAACTGTTCGATCTTGTTGATCTCGTGGGAGGTGCGGAATCCGTCAAAAAAATGGAGAAAAGGCACCCGGGACTCCAGGGTCGCGGCCTGCGCGATGAGCGCGAAATCCATCACCTCCTGCACGTTGCTGGAGGCCAGGAGGGCAAACCCCGTGGCGCGCACGGCCATCACGTCCGACTGGTCGCCGAAGATCGACAGGGCCTGGGCGGCCACGGAACGGGCCGCGACGTGGAAAACGGTCGCTGTCAGCTCACCGGCGATCTTGTACATGTTGGGGATCATCAAAAGCAGCCCCTGGGAGGCGGTGAAGGTCGTCGTCAGCGCCCCGCGTTGCAGGGCCCCGTGGACCGTCCCGGCGGCGCCGGCCTCGCTTTGCATTTCCTGGACGAGAGGGACCGTTCCCCAGATGTTCGTCTTGCCGGCCGCGGTCCACTCGTCCAGCAATTCCCCCATCGTTGACGACGGGGTAATGGGGTAGATCGCGGCCACTTCGTTGACGCGTAGCGCCACATACGCGGCCGCTTCATTCCCGTCGATCGTCACTTGCCTCTTATCCGGCATAAAAAAGTCCTGTCTTAAACTTTTTTCTTAATTTAAACCGAAAACTACTTAAAGTAAAGGACAATATGCGGGCGGATCCAGTTAAATTCTATACGGCCGACCCCTCCATCAACTTTTCTTTTCGCCGGCGGCTGAACTGTTTGATCTTGCGTTCCGCGGTCACGGCGAGCTTGTAGTAACAATACGCCCGGGCATAGACAAGCTCCACGGGGCGCTTGCCCCGCAGGTATTTGGCACCCCTTCCCTTATTATGCAATTCAATGCGCGCGGGAAGGTTCCCGGTTGAACCCGTGTAATACGTCCCGTCGGCGCAGCGGACGATGTAGACGTGAAACGTGCCCTGTCGCTTGAACTTGCGCCGCTTTTTTCCACGAGTCTTCATTATAGTTTAGTCGTAAGTCATAAGTCGTAAGCAATAAAAAAAATAAATTTAATTTTTTGATGATTTTTGATGCATTTAAATCCAATATTTTTTGCTTACGACTTATCACTTACCACTTACGACTCTATTTTCTTACGATCTCGCTCGACCCAAACGCGCCGCGCAGGGCGCCCCAGAGACGGTCCGCGTCCGGCGCCTCCAAAAGGCGACGGCGCGTCTCGGCCACCCCGAGCGTCCGGGCGATGGAAGATAAAACCTGCACCTGCAGCTCGTCCCGGTGGGCCGGCGTCAAAACAAGGAAAATAAACTGCGCGGGTTTGCCGTCCGGCGAGTCCCATTCTATCCCCGCGGGGGAACGCCCGAAAACGATCAAAGGCATCTTTAGCGACGGGACGCGCGCGTGGGGCACGGCGATCCCTTCTTCCATGGCCGTCCCCATGGCGTTTTCGCGTTCCAGAACCGGTTGATAAAAAATCTCCGCGTCAGGGTTCTCGTCCAGCGTCGCGGCGCGTTCGCACAACTGCCGGAGGGCTTCGTCCCTGGCCGGCTCCTTGATCTCCGGAAGGATGCCGCGGCGCGAGAAATATTCCAGGATGCTCACCCGGCGGCGCGTCTCCAGCGCGTAGCTTAGCCACGGCCCCACGACCATGGCGGAGGCGACCGCGCTGAAAACGACCGCCACGAAGACCGGCTCGGCAATGAGATGATATTGATAGGCGATCAAGCCGATGACGATCTCCATGGATCCTCCGGGGACGTGGGCGATGGCCACGGGCAGGCGGTTGGACCTGGCGAGCTTCGTGAAGTTCACACCGAGCCAGGCGCCGCCGAACTTGCCCGCCACACTGATCAAGGTAACGAAGGCCACGATGAACGGATCAAAATTCCGCAGGAAGTCGACCTTGAGGCCGATGCTGGCAAAAAACAAAGGCACGAAGATCGCGTAGACCATCTGGGAAATGGTCTGGCGCGTGCGCTCGGAAATGGCCTTCGCTTCCCCGGCCATGATGCCGGCGAGGAAAAACCCGAAGAGCGCGTGCACGCCGAGCTTTTGGGTCACCGCGGCGCACAACAATCCCAAGAGCCACAACAGTGTCAAAGGCGCAGCGGCCGGACTCGTCTGGCGCGCCTTGATTTTAGAGAAAATAAAATCAACAAGCCCGCGGCCGACCGAAAGGCAAAACACGGTAAACCCGACTGTCAGACCCAGCAGTCCCGCCAATTTCAGGGCATCGACCCCGGCCTGCGTAAAAAGCCCCAGAGTAACCGTAAAAATCAGCCAGCCGATGATGTCGTTGACCGAAAGCGCCGAAACGATCAGAAACCCCAGATCCGTTTTGGATATCCGCAGGTCATGCAGCGCCCGGGCGGTAATGGGCATGGCGCTGATCGTCATCGCCGTGGCCATAAAAAGTGCGAATATCGACCTCTGCGATGGATCGACCAGATACCGGTCCGGCAGCCAGAGACAGGCCGCGAAAGAAACCGTCATGGGGACGATGATGTCGGTGATCGCGATCGTCATGGCGTCCCCGCGCTGGCGCCAGGCGCTGGAAAAATCGACCTCCAGGCCGGTATTGAGAAGAAAGAAGAACAGCCCCACCCACGCGACCGTCTCGAGCATGGCTCTTTGGATCACGTCATCGGGAAAAATGATCCGGTAAAGATCAGGAAGGAACCGCCCGAGGATACTCGGACCCAGCAAAAGACCGACGAGCATTTCGGCGGTAAAGGCCGGTTGTTTCCAGCGGGTGAAAACATCCGCCAGCCCCTTGGCCAGGATGAGCAGAAGGAAGACCTGCACCAGGAAAACAAAGATATGCTGTTCGCTGATGCCCTGCATTGGATACCAGTATATCACAAGTCATATAATTATAAGCTCTATTTATTGAATGTTTCTCCAATATCGATTATACTTATATTAATTGAAGTGCCCCCGCTTATGACCAAACGACCGGCCAAACTCGCCCGTAAAGACGCCCAGCATTCGCTGGAATACGTCATCCTCATCACCCTGATCATGGCCGGGGTCATCCTCGGGGCGCCGTACGTTATCCGCTCCTGGAACGCCCAAATAAAGGGCTGGGAAGATTCGGTCAGGGATTCCATGACCGACCCCCTCGAGGAATCTCCGGATGTGCTCCCCTCTATCGTATCCTGCTCCCCGGACCCGTGGGCCGCTGTCGGATGCGCCATGAACGCCACCGATTCAGCGGGGATCACGTGGAACTGTTCCGCCACGCAGTTCCTCCAGACCAGAACATACACCCCCTTGAATTGCGAACTAGGCATAATCCCGACCCCCGACCCCAATACCGTCCAGTGCCTTACCCACACCTGCTGTTGTACGGCGCCGCAGCCGACGGGCTTTTGCGGCGCGCAGGACAATACGCTCGCGGGCGCCGCCGTTGATCCCTGTGCCGGCCCTGTGTTTGACCAACCGCTTAATGCCGACAATACCTGTCCCGATGGGACCATGAAATCCTGGGTCCTCTGCGGCGATGACGTGGACCCCGCGGATCGCCGCCATGGCTGTATGAATGACGCCGCCTGCGTCTTTACCTGTCAGGTACCTGCGGGAGGAGCCCCGCCTAATACGCTGCCGGCCTATGGCGCCCTTTGCGCCGGGGATGATACGAGACTCTGGGGCAACACCGATTACACTTATGTCAACGCCGGTGCCGGCAACTGTACGGCAGCAACCAAATGCAAGATCCAGTGCAACCCGACGTTCGTTCCTACCGGGGCATCCTGCGCCTGCCCGTTGGGATACACGCAGTACGCGACCATCTGCTGCCCGCCGGGGCAAACTGAATCGGCAGGTGTCTGCGTCTGCGCGGCAGGATTTGCCAAAGCATGCCCCGACGGCTTCGGCGGATATATTGCGGGCCAATGCTATCAAGGCTCCTCTTGCGGGGCGAATGCGTGTGAACAATAAAAACAAGAGAATAATTACTACTTCTACCTAAACGGAGGATAATTCTATGGAAGAAAAGATCTCCAAACAAAACAAGTTTATTGCGAAACTCCCCCTTTGGCTCCTGCGGGGAACGGCGGTCGCGGTCTTGTCGATCGCGATCTTTTTCTTCGTGACCAGCTACAAGATCAGGATCGAGCCCAACTGCGCCGAAGCGCAGTGCGTGGCTATCCCTTGGGCGAATACAACTCTCGTTACGACAAATGCACCCGCCTGTGGCACAACATATGTCGAATGTCCACCAGCTGCTCCGCTCCTATTATCCGGGGGGATACAAACTACTGGCAGAACACCATGTGGAAACGGAGTCCTAGACTGGATAGAATCCTACCCGGAGCTTTCTACCCGCTGGCACTGTGGGTGGGACGAGGGAACAGCCACTTGTTATGCCCTTTGCGCACAAAGATAAAGTAGTTGTCTGTAATTTATTGCGGCAGATAGCGATAGAAAATAAATGTTCCCGCAGCAACGCGGCCAGCACCCGGCTTACTTCTCTCCACCTTGAAGATATTCTTCAAATGAAACAGAAAACTTTTCTTCTGCCCGAAGAGTCTTTAAATCCGACAAATCTTCTTTAAGCTCTTCTTCTCTCGCTTTTCCCTTATCCCAATCGGGCAAAAAATTTGACGCCTTCCATTCCTTTGAAATCAGCATCCTGGGTCCAGAGCGTGGCCTGAAAGCTTTTAGCGGTAGCCAGAATAATACTGTCCGCCATTGGCAATCTGGATTGAATACTAATCTTCGCCGCTTCAATGGAAAGCCTCATATCTAAAAACACGACATTCCCCCCTTGCTGCATAATGGCAATGGCCTCATACGCTTTATTTTCCCCGCGCTGCTGAAAAACCCGTTTAAAAACTTCATATAAGCACAGGACCGGGATAATAAGTTTTTTGGTATCCTCTATGGCAGGGGCAAAATAACGAACATTGGAACCAGCGGCAAAATACTCCAACCAGCCGGAAGAATCAACTACGTTCATACCCTGTCTTCTCTTTCCCTTCCAACCGTTGTGTCAATTCCTTTTAGAAACCCTCTCATTTTCTTGATTGGCGTCATGGGAATAAGCTCAATACGGTTTTCAAACGAAAAAACCTGAAGCTTTTCCCCCGGGGCCAAATGCAAGGCCTTACGCACCTCCAGGGGGATAACGACTTGAAATTTGGGGGATATGGTAACAGCTGTCATACGAACCTCCTATCGATTGTATAATCGTATTACGATGTAAATATACCACAATGCTGACCGCTAAAGCAATAATTTTATTGAGCGATGGCCGGTTTTCTTAATTTGCCGTCAGGACGCTGCCGGTGGAGATGCTGAAACTGCGGGTGCCCTGGCTGGCGCTGACGGGGGTGGCGGTAATCACGTAGGTGCTGCCGGTGAGGGCCGCGGTGTACATAAACCCGTTGTGCGGCTGGCCGTCGAAAAAATCTGTCTGCAAGTAAGGCGGGGCGTTGTTAAGCAGCGAACCGGTATCCAGAGGATACGCGCCGTTACTGATCATATAATTTTCCAGGGAATTACTGATCGTCTTTAACGTCGCTTGCGCGATGGCGTCGTTGGCGTTCAGGCGGCTGCGCAGGACATTGGGCAAGAGCGCGACGGCAGAGATGACAGCGATGATGGCGACCGTCACCAAAATTTCAACCAACGTAAATCCTCGCCGATCTGTCATTTTCTCCTTCCTTACTGATTTAATAGTCCGAACTGTTTCAGCCGCCGGGTCAGTTCCTTCTGCCACAACCCCCCTTTATCCAGCGGAGTGTAGATCAAATCCAGGTATTTCGTCGGCCAGCGGAAACTTTGCTGGTCGTAAAAAAGCGCGAACACCCTGTCTCTGCCCAGCTTGCCGATCCAGTAGCCCAGGTGAAAAACGACCTGTTGGTCCGCGCGCAAGACGGCATCTTTGGGCTTGCCGTCTTTGGGGTACACCCAGTCGTCGGTGGAAAGGATTGCCACGACAAACTGGATATCGGGGTGCGCCGCGACAAATTCGGCCAGGGGCTTGCCGGCGTATTTTTTGTCCTGCATCACGACAGGCTTTATTCCAAGATCCTTGATGACAGACACCACCTGTTTGTTCATCACCACATGACGCCCGTACGTGACGCAGACCCGTTCTTTC
>JACRHP010000005.1 GCA_016212005.1 Candidatus Omnitrophota bacterium
GCGACAAATTCGGCCAGGGGCTTGCCGGCGTATTTTTTGTCCTGCATCACGACAGGCTTTATTCCAAGATCCTTGATGACAGACACCACCTGTTTGTTCATCACCACATGACGCCCGTACGTGACGCAGACCCGTTCTTTCTGCCGTTCATCTTCGGTCGGAAACGCCAACCCGCCGGGCAATATCTCTTCTATCGGATTTTCTTGGGTCATTCTAAAATTCCTTGGGCGACTTTTCCAATCACGACGGCACCACGGGTGTCTTCAAGATCGATGCTGATAAATTGGTTAAGCAAGGGACGCCGCGACTTGACCGCCACGCGCGCGTAATTATCCGTGAGCCCAACCCATTTCCCCCTTTTCTTCTCTTCAAATAAGACGCCCTGGCGCGTGCCCAGAAGCGATTCATAAAACATACGACGTTTACGCGTGCTTAAATCCCGTAGTATTTGACTGCGGCGGCCGATAACCTCTGCTGGAATTTTATCCGAGGACGGCAGCTTGCCGCTGCGGGCCATTTGCCGCCGGGAATAACTGAAGACATGGCAATAATCAATCGGCCATTCCCGCAAGGCTTCAACCGATTGCGCAAAATCGGCCTGCGTTTCCCCGGGGAATCCGACGATGATATCCGTGCCGATGCAAATCTCCGGCACCATCGCCTCCGCCCGGCGGATAAATTCCACGAATTCTTCCGCCGTATATTTACGCTTCATCGCCCGCAAAACAGTATTGCTGCCGCTTTGCAGCGGGATATGCAGGTGCCGGCAAAGTTTCGTCCGGCTGGCCATTTTCCGGACCAAGGATTCGGGGATGGTCGTCGGCTCAATCGACGAGATCCGGATGCGCGCGACCCCTTCGATCTGATCCAGCGCGTCGAGGACATCGGCCAGCGTGCGGCCTTGATGGTTATATGTCCCGACGTTGATGCCGGTGACAACGACTTCCTTGTGCCCGGCAGCGGCGAGGCCCCGCGCCTCCCTTAAAATATCGCTGAATTCGCGGCTGCGGGCGCGGCCGCGGGCGTAAGGGATCACGCAAAAGGAGCAAAAAAAATCGCAGCCGTCCTGGACCTTGAGGTTGGCCCGCTTGTGCCGGCGGTCCGCGCCGGCCACAGGGACAGTAAAACTCCCCCGCTGGATCGTCGGCGTGATCACTTGCGCCGGCGCGCCGTCCGCTGTCTCACGCAAGATCGCGGACAATTCCATTTTCCGCGCGTTGCCGATCACCCAGCGCACGTTGGGAAGATCGAGTAATTTCCCCTTGTCCATCTGGGCCTGACATCCGACCAGGGCGATCCTGGCGCCGGGGTTGATCCGGTTGACTTTGTGCACGAGCCGCCGCGTGTCCGCATCCCCTCCTTCGGTGACGGTGCAGGTATTGATCACGACGACGTCGGCGGGCTCCTCAAAATCCACCAGGCGAAACCCGTCAGATTCTACAGAATGTTCCAGCACCGCCGTTTCGCTCTGATTCAACCGGCAACCGAGAGTGTAAAAAGAAATAGTTGGTTTAATCATAATGTTCCAGTCGTAAGTCGTAAGTAATAAGTCGTAAAAAAACTGCAATATTTTCTAAAGTATTATTTAGCCAAGAAACTTTCTGACAATTTTCAGCTTACCACTTATCCCGAGAAATTTCTTTGAAATTTCCGGGACTTTACCCTTGAAATCGCTGATGCGATTTCTAAGGGCGACTTATGACTTACGACTATCATTGATCCATTCAACCGCTTGTCCAAGTCCCGCGCAAGTGGCCTTCACCCGCCAGTCGAACAACTGATAATCCGTCCGCCCCGCCCGCGCGTAGTCCTTGATCAACCGGACGTTCTCTTCCAGCGAAGGCTGCTCAAATTTTTCTTCGACTTCCACAGTGGTATTCAAATATTCCTCCGGATTAAATTCAATTTCCTGACGGCAATATTGCCCGTCAGCCTGGCGGGCCGCGCAAAGAATTTTGACACCGCGTTTTAAGGGAAACGCCAGCGTGCCTTCCAGGCCGTTACGCAAAATGACAATCCCCGGATACCCGGCCTTCTGGGCGACGGCGAGCATTTTTTCGCCGTACGGCGGATGAAAAGCGGA
>JACRHP010000059.1 GCA_016212005.1 Candidatus Omnitrophota bacterium
GCCAGCTCTTCCTTGCTCGCCGACAACAACAACCACGTGTAATTGATATGTTCTCCATCCGTCATGCTTTTATCTTTATCCCAATTACTCCTTTATGCAAAAACTTTTTTGCTTTTTACTGGAATCGGCTTAAGGATTACCTACAAAATGCCCTTTACCGCCGCTTCCAGATTAAGCCGCTCGAGCTTCTCTGCCACGTCAAAAACGCCGCGGATCACGCCGTTTTGATCGACCAGGATAACGCCGTCTTTGAACCCCTGCTCTTTCCAGGCGTTGACCCTTTCAAAATCAGCTTCATTCAACGTTAAATACCGGACCCACTGGTCGCAGAGGCCGTCAGACCGCCGCGCCAAAACCAGCCCGTTCAGATATTTCGTGCCGTGTGAAGTAGCTTGGGATAATTTGCGCAAGTAAAGGAGGATATCCGGCGAGGGGGCCCGGTCGGCTACAATGATGGCCGAAAGCTGCCCGTGAAGCCGGTGCTGGTCGAAGACCTCTCCCCGGCTGTCGATGGCCCGGAACGCGGGAAAAACCCCAAAAGCCACGGCCCCATACTGTTGACGGCTGTCTCTGACAAGAAGAATGAAAGCGACGGCCGCCAGAACGACCATCAAGACCACCCACACAATGCGGTCATAAAAAAGATTATTTTTCACGGCGACATAAACGATAGATTTGAAATCCGATAACGCCGGCCAGCAGAACAGGCAGAAGCCACATGACAGCCACGGCCACCAATGTCTGATTGAGGAAACGTCCGTTGTTCGAGACCAAGCACGCGGGACAGGCCTCGGCCAGCCTGGGCAGGAAAATAAAAAGCAGCCATAGATTATCTCTCAAGAATGCCATATATATTTCGCGTCATAGAGCATGAACAACAGAAAATAAGCGGCGACGGGGATGAGGATAAAGAAGGAGATCTTCAGGGTCAGCGGTTCGTTCTTTAAATTCATATAAACGAGGACGACCAGAAGCGCCTTGATCGCCATCGCCGTCAATAAAACGGCGTTACGCGCGGAGCCCAGTTCCACGCGCGGGTAGATCGTCAGTTCCAGCGCGGTCAATACCAATAGCGAGATCACGATCGCGACGTAGGTTTTCGTCAGTGACATATTTTCATCTCCCGGTTTAAAGTAAGTAAACGACCGTAAAAACGAACATCCACATCAGGTCCACGAAATGCCAGTACAGCGTCAGGACCTCCACCCGCCCGTGATGGGCCGCCGACCAGCGCCCGCGCAACGCGAGCGCGATAATATAAATCATGAAAATGAGGCCGGCGAAAACGTGCAGGCCGTGGAAGCCGGTCGCCCCGTAGAAACAGGCCGCGTAAATGCTGCTGCCGGGCCTGAAGAAATGCTGTCCCTCGAAACCCGCGGCGGCCAGGGCCGTTTTCAAATGCTCTCCCCCGACGATAAAATGCGTGTATTCATAGGCCTGGATCCCCAGGAAAAGGGCGCCCAGGGCAAGGGTGAGGAATAAATTCTTTTTGAACCCGCGCTGGTCGTCCGCCCTGACGGCCTGCAGGGCCAGCATCATGGTAAAGGAAGAAAGAAAAAGGACGACGGTATTGACCGCCGTCAAGGGGACATTGAGTACCGTTCCGGCCCGGGGCCATAACGCGCCGTTGGCGCGGAGGTACGCGGCCCCGATGAGGATGGTGGCAAAGCTCAAGCCATCCATCAGCAGAAACAGCCAGATCCCCAGCTTGCCCACCGGAAGCTGGTCGACCCGGCGGATATCCATGGTTTGCGCCATACTCATATTCATGATCCTTTCATTTTAAAATAAAAATTAATACCAGCAGGACCAGCCAAAACAAGAGCAACAGGTCCCAAAATCGCAGCGCGAAGGTAAAACGACGCTCGCTGCTCCCGCCCTCTTCGGCCAAAGACACGCGCGTCCCCAAAAACAGAAGGACCATCAAGCCGATCACCACATGCGCGGCATGAAATCCCGTTAATAAATAAAGGAAGCCGCCCGCGATGGAACCTTTCAGAGTTAACCCGCGCTGTAATAACAGCATCCACAGGCCCCACTGCTTCTTGACAAAAAGCGCGCCCAAAACCAGGGCCAGCCCGAATAATATGTTCCGTTTTTTACGCAGGAACTGATGCAGCATCCAGGAGCTGCAGATCAATATCCCGGTGTTGATGAACGCACCGGTCAAAACGGCCTCATCAATATAACCGCCCAGCCACGGGCCGAGCCGCAGGCGGAAGAATACGTATCCCCAGATGAGCGTGATAAACGATATGCTCCAGGCGCCGATACCGACCAGAAACCCCACCGAAGAGGTGACGTCCATGTTCAGCGGCCGGTTCATTGCTTGGGCAGTTCCTCCGTCTGGGCAATCCAGTCCCTGCCCTTGAAGTCCGGATGGCTGTATTCATGGGGGCCGGTCTTGACGACAACCTCACCCTGGAAATTCCCGTGGGGGATCGGATGGTCCAGCGTCCATTCCAGCGTGGCCGCTTTCCAGGGGTTGCGATCCGCCTTCTTCCCTCTGAACAAGGACCGGAAAAAATTGAAAAAGAACAGCAGCTGGACCAACCCCAGCGCGAACGCGAACATGGAGATCATTTTGTTCAGGGGCATCAAGGGCTTGATAAAATCATAAACGGCCGGGTCGAACAGCCGGCGGTGCTGGCCAGCGTAGCCGACGACGATCATGTTGAAGAACACGTAATTCAGGCAAAGAAAGGACACCCAGAAATGGATCTTGCCCAGCAGCGGATCCATCAGCCGGCCGAACATCTTGGGGAACCAGAAATAGATCCCGGCAAATGACGCCATAAAGACTGACGCCGCGAGGGTGTAATGAAAATGGCCGACGAGGAACATGGAATCGTGCAAATACATGTCGGAGGTCACCGTGGCCAGATACAGGCCGGTCAGTCCTCCCAGCCCGAAGACGAACACGATCGACATCGTAAAAAGCATCGGGACATCGAAGCGCAGCGACCCCTTCCACATGGTCCCGATCCAGTTCAAAAAGAAGATCGACGTAGGGATGCTGATCAAAAGCGTCAGGAACATGAACGATTTTCCCAATAGCGGGCTCATGCCGGTGACATACATATGGTGTCCCCAGACCAGGCCGCTCAAGGCCGTTACGGTGCACATGGAGACGACCGTCGCCTTGTATCCGAAGGCGGGCTTGCGCGAGAACGTCGCCAGAAGATCGGAAACAATCCCCCACACGGGCAGGATCAGGATATATACTTCGGGATGGCCGAACAGCCAGAACACATGTTGATAGAGCAGCGGGTCGCCGCCTTTGACCGTGGCTTTACTGCCCGCGATAAAAAATTGCGTCCCAAGGACATTATCCAGTAAAAGAAAAATAAGGCCGGCGGCGATGATGGGGACGAAGACCGCGTTAAGGATCGACGACAGCCAGAACCCCCATACCGTCAAAGGCATCTTGAAAAAACCCATGCCCGGCGCGCGCAGTCGGATGACCGTCGTCACGAAATTGATGGCGCCCAGGATCACGGCCACCCCCATGAGGACCAGAGACAATATCCACATCGTCTGCCCCCATCCGGGGATCCCTCCGACAGGCGTGCTCAAAGGCGGGTAGGCCGTCCACCCGGAGGCGGAGGGGCCGGTCTTCAGGAAATGCGAGCCGAGCAAAACTCCTCCCGATAAAAAGAAGACCCAGAACGAAAGCATGTTCAATACCGGGAACGCCATGTCGCGGGCCCCGATCTGCAGAGGTACGACAAAATTGCCGAAGGCCCCCGTCAACAAAGGCGTGATGGCCCAGAACAGCATGATCGTCCCGTGCATGGTGATCAACTGGTTATAAATATCCGGCGTCAGGATCCCGCCGCTGTCCGGCCAGATGAGCTTCCCGACCAGGGGGACTTCCACGCCGATATAGATCTGCTGCCAGCGGATGACCATGGCCTGCAGGCCGCCCCACAGCAAAAAGAACAAACCGAAAAACAGATACTGTTTGCCGATCGTCTTGTGGTCCGTTGAGAAAATATATTTTGTCCAGAACGACTGTTGTTGATGGCTCATGTCCTTCTCCCTATTGTGATTTCGCTTGCCATTTCCAGCCCCATTTGGTCAAAATGCCGCCGGCGGTCTCTTCGGCGGCCCAGACATCCTCTTCTGAAGAAGTCTCCGTCCCCAGGCCCGCCAGCCACCGCTGAAAATCTTCTCTGGATTCCACCGTCAAAAATCCGCGCATGTTCGTGTGCCCGATGCCGCACAGCGCCGAACAGGCGATCTCGTAAACCCCCTTTTTGGTCGCCTGGAACCAGAAGGTCGTCACCGTGCCGGGCACGGCGTCCTGTTTGATGCGCAGATTGGCGACGTAAAAAGCGTGCACGACGTCATACGGGGCCATCTGGACAACGACCGGGGTGTCCACCGGGACGTGCATCTGGTTCAGGGGGGCGACGATGTCATCTTCCGTCGAGAATTCGCCGTCGCCTCCGGCGTAACGGAAATTCCAGGCGAATTGCTGCGGCATGATCTCTACCTTTAAGACGTTCGCGCCGCGGGGAAAATTCCAGAAGACCTCCTTGAGGTCATGAAAAGACATCTTCTCGATGACGAGGTCAATGGAAAAAAAGACGAGCAGCCCCAGGCAGACCGTGGCCAGGATATTGACGGGCCTGTCGCCGCGGTCATAAACGGCGCGGTGCCCGGGCCGGGCGCGGTACCTGAAAATAAAATAGATCAACGCCGCCAATACCAGGCCGAAGGCGATCGTTATGACAACGTCGATATATTTGATCACGCGGTCGATTCGCCAGCCGTTGAGCGAGATATCTTCCGGAAAAGGAAGATACCATATCCCCGCGTGCGCCGGCCCCATCAAAAAAACCGCCGCAGCAGCACTTATAAAAATGATCTTTAAATATCGAGCCATAAAATCATCTCCCTTATTTACCGGATTGCGCCAAACTGGCGACCGTTGTGTTCTCAAGAAATTTCAAATACGTTTCCTTGACGCCTTTCCACTGGTGGTGGACCGCGCACGGCGCGGCATCGGAACACTTTTTAAGCCCCAGGGCGCATTCGGACCAGACGCTGACGTTCTCGACGGGCTCGACGGCGTCATAAAGGGTGATCTGGCCGGCGGCCTTGCCCAAACGAAAACCGCCCCCCAGCCCTTTTTGAGAAACAACAATGCCGCTGGAGACAAGCCCCTGGAGGATCTTGCCCAGATAATTTTGAGGGGCCCTGATCCTGCGGGCGATCACACCCACCCCCAGCCACTCCCCCTCTTTGAGTTTGGCCAGCTCGACGAGCGCGTTGACGACCTGTTTGCCTGTTTTGGTCAGCATGGAAATGGATAAAATAGGATATCCAGGTGCTATTATATGAATGGGAAACGAGCTGTCAACGAAAAATCGTAAAATAGCCGATCAAGATTGACAGGTTTGAAGTTTGGCGGGACGAAAAGGAAACACTATTTCGCAAGCTGTTTACGCATCAGCCGTAATTCCCGCCGGCGCCGCGCGCTTACCTGAGGGTAAGACATCTTCAGCCCCTTGAGGGTGTCCAGGATGATCCGGGATATGATTAACGAAGTATTTTGTTTGTCATCGGCGGGCACGACATACCACGGGGCGGACTCGGTTGCCGTTGCGCCCAGACACGCTTCATAGGCCTTGCGGTAATGCCCCCACCGTCCGCGCTCCTGGACGTCGGCGGCACTGAACTTCCAGTTCTTGCGCGCTTCATCGATGCGCTTTAAAAAACGCCGGCGCTGCTCCTCTTTGGAAAGGTGGAGGAAAAACTTGATGATCCTGGTGCCGTTATGATAAAGATGCCGCTCCAGGTGGACGATCGAACGGTAGCGTTCTTTCCAGATATCCTTGCCGCGGAAGGCGTCATCGGGGATCTGCTGGGCGCGCAGGATCTGCGGGCGCACCCGGACGATCAGGACCTCTTCATAATAGGAACGGTTGAAGATGCCGATCCGGCCGCGTTCGGGAAGACATCGGGCCGCGCGCCAGAGAAAATCATGGTCCAGCTCCTCGGCGCCGGGGTGCTTGAAGCTGAAGACCTGGCAGCCCTGCGGGTTGACGCCGGACATCACGTGCTTGATGGCGCTGTCCTTGCCGGCGGCGTCCATCCCCTGGAAGATCAAAAGAAGCGCGTAGCGGTCATGGGCGTAGAGGACATTTTGCAGCGCGCTTAATTCCTCGACGTGTCTCTCCAACAACTTTTGAAAATGTTCTTTGGATTTATAAAACGGTTTGACGGCGGTCGGCCATTTTTGAAGCGCGACCTTCTTGCCCGGCTTCACGCGGAAATCTTTGATGTTGATGTCCATCTCTACGGCCGCTCAATCAATCTCTTGCCCAATCATGCAATATTACGGTGCCGGCGGCGTTTCGTGCCGGGCCCTGTGTTCCTGCCGCGTCTGCTCGTGCTGCTGCCTGTGTTGCGCGCGCAGGCTTTCGAGTTGTTTGTGAGCGGCTTCTATCTTCTCGCGGATCGCATGCATCTGCTCGCGCAATTCCTTGACTTTGGCCACCGCCGCCTCGAGCTGCGGACGCAACTGTTCCGCTTGCTGGTGCAGCGACTGAATTTCCTGCCGCAACTGGCTGACTTGCGCCCCCTCTGCGGCGTTGCCGGGTTCCTGCTGCGCCTGCGCCTTGATCGCGACGACGCTCAGGACGCACAAGCCGATAAGAACAATTCCTAGTTTCTTTTTCATTGATTTTCTCCTTTCATCGGTCGTGAACTCATTTTAGACAAAAGCCGAAGGCTTGTCAAAATCATTCTTGCGGATGATTTTCCCATAAAATGAAAGCGTTTTCAGGGTAAGGTTGTATCCTTCCTTAAGATAAGGGGTTACAGGCTTTCCAAAAAATATTTTTCCTTGCACAATCGAAAAGATATGTTATCTTTGGAGGCAATACACGCCGTGAGGTAATCCTTTATGAACAAAAATAAAATCATTGTATTGGCCCTGATCGCGTTTGTGGGCGGGATGTTCACCCACAGCCAGCTCTACGCCAGGATCCAGCCGCCGGTCATCGACCCGTCGCTCAAAGCCCTCCAGTCGGGCAGGGCGTCGTGGTATTCGCGCTACTCGCCGGGGATCAACAAACGCACGGCCAACAACGAGATCTTCAACGACCAGGCGCTGACCGCCGCGATGTGGGACGTGCCCTTTAACCAGCTGGTCAAGGTGACCAACCTCGACAACGGCAAGTCCGTCGTCGTGCGCGTCAACGACCGCGGTCCCCACAAGAGGTTCGTCCGCCGGGGCCGCGTCATCGACTTGAGCCGCCAGGCTTTCCTGCAGATCGCCCCGCCCCGCAAGGGACTCATCAACGTCCAGATCGAACTGCTGTAGAAGAAAATCTTCCCTAGCGGTATCGCTCGTAAAACTGATTTACGAATAATTCCTGCGGGTCATGCACGCGCTTTTTCTCGATGAATTGATCAAATTCCGGATAAGATCTCCGAACCTGATCTTTAGATGGATAAAGCTGATATGGCAGATAATATGTCCCACCATGGCTTAAGGCCAAATCCACCATTTTTCTGGTCCATGCCTGAGCTTCTTGCCTATGTTTCTCATCTAACCTTTGGTTGATATACAAAACTACCGCAAAACAGTCGCCTTTCGCGTAATGCAAAAACGACTGCTTATCCGTGGGCACATATCGAACAGTTACGCTCAACAAATTAACATGATCTTCCCTCATAATTTTCCTTAACCCATCAACGAATTCGGTAAATTTATCCGTCGGGATAAAATATTCCTGCAAAATATCGGTATCGTTAGGCCAAGAATAATCCAAAAACTTGACAATCGGCCGCATGGCGTTATTGCGGGAGACGTACTCCACCGCACCTACTTTCGCGACCAGACGTTTTTCAAAAAACCATCTAAGATTCTTACCCCAATCAAAAGTTCTGGACAAGCCTAGAAAGAATTTATTCCTGAGAACATTTTTTTCGCCCTGTAGCGCAAATAATGATTCGTCAGTCTCTTTCGTTACGGCATAATCTGTGACAACAACTTCTCTCAATAATGAATCAGGTGCGTTGGAAAGCTTGGCTGAATGCAGTCCTATGGCACGATTCCCAAAAACATGAGTTTTGAAATACTCCGGGTATTCTTTATAATCCATCACCTTTGATGTCATCTTATAGATCGCATCCGATGTGAGTTCCAGATCGACATCGACAATAACCCCAAAGAGCCCATAACCTCCAATAACCAAAATGAATAATTCGAGATCTTCTTCCCGACTTACATTGATCAGGGATCCATCGGCCCTCATAAAATGGAAAGATCTTACAGTTTCAATGATCGATCCGTAATTTGGGTCGTTGCCGTGAGTATTGACCCCCAAAGATCCACCCACCGTAAAAATGTTGGACGCCTGCATGACTTTAACCGCACAACCATGTGGCTTAGCGTAAGCCTGAATCTGCTCCCAAGTCGCACCCGGCTGAACGCGAATGACCTTATTCGTCACATCGAAAGAAAGAACTTTATTAAATCCCAGCATATCCAGGACGATACAATTAACACAAGCCTGTTGGCCACCCTGGCTATGCCGTTTTCCTGCTATCGAAATCTTTAACCCCTGGGACCTGGCTTCCTGTAACGCCGACCGGATATCTCCAATGCTGGCAACATTCACGACCTTATGAACATTGACAGGGTTTAAACGGCTGACGTCATTAAAAATTGTGTCTTGCGCGAAAACATTGCCCTGAGATAAAGAAAAATACAAAAACAATAAAAAAATTTTTGAGCAAGACATCTTGGTATCACTCCTTAGACAAACGGACTATTGACTCTTTTAAACCCAAAACAACCTTTGCCATCTTTTCATAATCAAGCGTGGTAACGGTATCGGTCGCCGTGTGATAGTTTTTATTGCGCAAATACGCCGTGTCCGTGATCATGACGGCCGGGTAACCTTCCTGCCAGAATGACCAGTGGTCAGAAAAGTTTATTCCTGGAACAAAGCTGGGCGCAATCAAAGCGCAGACGGGAAAATATTGGTGTCGTTTGAAATCGTTATCCAGAAAATCAACGACCCCGCGCGAAGCAAAATTCCCCACGATGGCGACGAAGTCCGCCTTGTTGGGATAAAATGGGCCTAAGAGGGGCAAATACTTCTGCGAGAACAGCCCGTCCGGATAATATCCGATCATCTCCAGAATGACGGCCGCTTTGACCTTAACGGAGCTTTCTTTCAAAGCTCGAACGAAGACCGCGCTTCCCATTTGCCCGGTCATAAAAAACGGTGGTTCTTCATTAGTGAACGCAACGAACATGACCGGAACTTTCAAATCGGGCTTCTTTAACATGCGCGCCAGTTCCAGCAGTCCCGCTATACCGCTCGCATTATCATCGGCTCCCGGATTAAAGCAGGAATCGTAATGCGCGCCAATAATAATGTGTTCTCCTGTGAAACTTTTGTTGGTCCCGACAACGATATTACGATAAGTCTTCCCATCGATGTCGTAAACCCATTCTTCCGGATTGTATCCCATTCCCCGGAAGGAAGACTTTATGAAATCTGCAGCCTTATTAAGATTTTGGTAAGAGGCGTAATTTCTAGGGCCAATGTCTTCGCTTAATACCCTAACCGTATCCTCTAATCGTCTGGGAAGATCCCGATCAAGGACCGCATTGGGATTTGAAGGCGGTGACGGCATCCAGCCATAGGTCGTTATTCCAACCAAAAGGAAGCCAACGATCACCGCTTTTATGATTTTGATAAAAAAAGTAGTAATCTTCTCAACCCATCTCTTCGACATTTTCATTGTGTCACAAATCGCTGAATTTCCCTCACGCACTGCCCGCTGCGGCAGGGGCGGTAGACGAGCGACAACCGGCGCCGGATGATGTCTTCCTCTTTAACGGCCATTTCGGTTTGTGTCGCGTAGACGACCTGGGCCTTGATCGCCGGCGAGCAGGAACACAGCGGCTCTTTAAGGGTGGGGTCTTTGCGGGCGAGCAGCACGACGTCGCGGTAGCGCGTGCCATAAATGTCCATTAAGTACTGAACCGTTTCCTCTTTAAAACCGTACGCGCGCGCGGCGTCCGCGGCGCTTTCGACGATCTTCCCGCTGCCAAAGACCGGAAATCCGGCGGCCGTGTCCACCAATTTTTGCGACGGCAGGATAACGCGCAGGCAATCTTCCGCGATCTTGCGGTACGTCGTGTATTTACCGCCCATGACATAAATAACCCCCGAGTACGATTCCTTGATCACGTGCTGACGGGAAATCTGTGACGGCGCCCCTTCTTTGTGGACGAGCGGCCGCAGTCCGGCGAAGGCCGTCACGATCTTTTCTTTTTCAAAACTTCCCTGGCCCGGGAATATCCGCCGCAATTCCCGGAACAAATAATCGATGTCCTCCTGGTCCGCGGCCACTTCATCGGGCGAGGCCTCGTAGTCGGTGTCCGTCGTGCCAATCAGAGAATTCCCCATCCAGGGAATGATAAAAAAAACGCGTTTGTCTTTGGCGGTGGGAAACAAAAGCGCGTGGTCGCTGATCTTCCCGGGACAGACGACGTGAATGCCTTTGGTCGTGCGCACCGGAGACGATACGTTGCCCTCTTCCTTACGCATCAGGACGTTCGTCCAGGGCCCGACCGCGCAGACGATCCGCCGCGCGTAAACGTCGAACTCTTTGCCGATCAAGGCATCAAGCGCGCGCACGCCGGCGGCCTTGCCGTCTTTTTTGATGAAGGATTTTACCTCGACGTAGTTGGCTACGTGCGCGCCGCGCGCCTCGGCGCTCAACACGTTCTCCAGCACAAGCCGCGCGTCGTCCATCTGCGCGTCGAAGTATAAGACGCCGCCGGCAAGCCCGTCCGCGTTCAAGCCCGGGACAAATTTCATGACTTCCCGCGCCCGAAGGAAACGGTGTCTGCCGATCCGGTATTTCCCGGCAAGCCGGTCGTAAAGGGCGACACCAAGACGCATCATCCAGAGCGGTTTACGGTCGCCGCGGTAAACGGGAATGATGAAAGAAAGCGGCGTGACCAAATGCGGCGCGTCGCGCAGCAAAAAGGATCGCTCGCGCAGGGCCTCGCGCACCAGATCGAGGTCGAAGGTCTCCAGGTACCGCAGCCCGCCGTGGATCAGCTTAGTGGATTTGCTCGAGGTGCCGGAGGCGAAGTCGCCTTTTTCCAGGAGTGCGACCTTCAGGCCGTTAAGGGCGGCCATGTGCGCGATCGCCGCGCCGTTGATCCCACCGCCGACAATGAGGACGTCGTAGGTGCCGTGGGTAAACTGGGAGATATTACGCATGAAAATGTCACCGGGTCACAACGTCACCAGGTCACACGTTAAAAACTACGTGTGACCTTGTGTCCTTGTGACCTTGCGACTACTTCCTTTTGCTTTTTCAACTGCCTGTTGCCAGCCCGCGTAAAGCTCGGCGCGGCGGCCGGCGGACATCTCCGGGGCAAAGGTGCATTCGGTTTGGCGCAATTTAGCCAGATCCTTTTTACCGCTCCACCAGCCGACCGTGACACCAGCCAGATACGCCGCGCCCTGCGCGGTCGATTCGATTGTTTTGGGACGCACGATCCGGCAATTTAAAATATCCGCCTGGAATTGCATCAGGAAATCATTCTTGCACGCGCCGCCGTCGACATTCAACGCCCTGATCCGGGTCCCGGATTCTTCTTGCATCAGATCGAACACGTCTTTAGTCTGGTACGCCATTGACTCCAGCGCCGCGCGCGCAATGTGTTTGACGTTGGCACCGCGCGTCAAGCCACAAATCAATCCCCGCGCGTCGCTATCCCAATACGGCGCGCCCAGCCCGACAAAGGCCGGTACAAAATAAACCCCGTGAGTGTCCTTTAAGCCGCGAATCATTGCTTCAGTCTGCGCCGAGGTTTTGATCACGCCTAACTGATCCCGCAGCCACTGCACCACGGCACCGGCAATGAAGACAGAACCTTCCAGCGCGTAAACCGGTTTACCTTTGTCGTCACTGGCCAGTGTTGAAAGTAAACCCTTCTTTGAGTAAATCAATTTCCTGCCCGTGTTCAGGACAATGAAACACCCCGTGCCGTAGGTATTCTTGACGGTGCCGGGCGCGTAACAGCCCTGGCCGTACAACGCGGCCTGCTGGTCGCCCAAAACGGCCGTAATTGGAATCCCGGCCGGTAGGGACAGGTCTAGACCTGTCCCTGCCGTGTACCCGGATTGCCGGCCGGAATTCTTTTGAGCCTTGGTGTACCCGAAAACGGACCCTGAATTTTGCACACGCGGCAAGGTCACGGAAGGAATTTTCAGAATCTTTAGAAGTTGCGGGTCCCATTTTTTGGTGCGAATGTTGAAAATCAGCGTGCGCGAGGCGTTGGTCGGGTCGGTGGCGTGGGATTCCCCGCCGGTCAATTTCCAAATGAGCCAGCTGTCAATCGTGCCGAAACAGATCCCGCCTTTTTCCGCCCGGCGGCGCAAACCCGGGACGTGGTCCAGCAGCCAGCGGATCTTGGTCCCCGAAAAATACGCGTCAAGGACGAGCCCCGTTTTTGCGCGAAACAATTTCTCCAGGCCCTTCGCCTTAAGCGCTTGGCAAAGATCCGCCGTGCGCCGGCACTGCCAGACAATGGCACGGTGGACGGGCTTGCCCGTCTTGCGGTCCCACAACACGGTCGTCTCGCGCTGGTTGGTAATGCCGATGGCGGCGATCTCTTGGGGTGAAACGCGGGATTTCTTTAAAACGCCTTTGATGACCGCGGCACAAGACGCCCAGATCTCGTCGGCGTCGTGTTCCACCCAGCCGGGCTTGGGGAAATATTGCGGGAATTCCTTGTAATCGCTGGCAACAACACTACCTTTCGCGGCAAACAAAAAAGCCCTTGACCCGGTGGTACCCTGATCAAGAGCGAGGATGTAGCGCTTATTCATAAAGTCCAGTGGTAAGTCGTAAGTGGTAAGTGACTAAGCAAGAAATTTTTGCTTACGACTTACGACTTATCACTTACGACTGATTGCATCAAATAACTGTGCACGCCTTTGGCGGCGGCGCGGCCTTCGTGGATGGCCCAGACAACGAGCGACTGTCCGCGCGTCATGTCTCCGGCGGTGAAAACGCCAGGGACACTCGTCATCTTGTTTTTATCGGCTTTAACGTTGCTGCGCTCGTCTAATTCCACACCGAAATCTTGTAATAAACCATTCTTGACCGGGCCTAAGAATCCCATCGCGAGAAGAACAAGGTCGGCATCGACGGTAAATTCCGATCCCGGCACCTCGGTCATGGCCGGGCGTCCGGTCTTCGGGTCTTTGGGCCCGAATTGCAGCTTCACGCCGTGCAACTTTTTGACCGCGCCCTTCTCGCCGCTGAATTTCTTGGTCATGACGGAATAGTCGCGCTCCACGCCTTCTTCGTGCGAGGTCGAGGTGCGCTCGACGAGCGCCCATTGCGGCCAGGGATTTTCCGGATTACGGTCTTTCGGCGGACGCGCTAAAAGCTCGAACTGCCGGACGACCTTCGCGCCATGGCGGTTGGCGGTCCCGACGCAATCGGAACCCGTGTCGCCGCCGCCCAAGACCACGACATTCTTTCCTTCGGCACTGATACGCTCCTTCGCGGGGACCTTTTGTCCGGCATTGACGCGGTTCTGCTGGGTCAAGAAATCCATCGCGAAATGCACACCTTTAAGATTCCTTCCCTCAACCGGCAGATCCCGCGGCTGTTCCGCGCCGCCGCACAGGACGACCGCGTCGAATTTCTCGCGCAGTTCCGCGGCCTTGATGTCGACACCGACGTTCGTTTTTGTTTTAAACTTGACGCCTTCCGCTTCCATGCGCTTGACGCGCCGCTCGATGACCCATTTCTCCAGCTTGAAATCAGGGATCCCCAAACGCAGCAACCCGCCGATATATTCGTTCTTTTCATAAACGGTCACTTTATGTCCGGCCTTGTTCAATTGATCCGCGCAGGCCAGCCCCGCCGGGCCGGAGCCGACGACGGCAACGGCTTTCCCGGTCCTTTTCCTGGGCACTTCGGGCTTGACCCAACCCTCCTTGTACGCTCGTTCAATAATGGAAACTTCGATATTTTTGATGGTGACCGGCGGGGCGTTGATCCCCAGGACGCAGGAATTCTCGCACGGGGCGGGGCAAACGCGTCCGGTAAATTCGGGAAAGTTGTTGGTCTTGTGCAGGCGCTCGATCGCTTCCTGCCAGCGGTCGCGGAAAACAAGATCGTTCCAGTCGGGGATAATGTTGCCGATAGGGCACCCAACCTGACAAAACGGGACGCCGCAATCCATGCAGCGCGCGCCCTGCTTTTTCAGATCCTCCTCGGGCATCGGCTGGTAAAATTCCTTCCAATGCTTCAAGCGCCGGACAATAGACTCCTTGTGGAAGTCTTCCCTGTTATATTTTATGAATCCGGTAACGTCACCCATCTTTTAGCTTTCAGTCGTCAGTCTTCAGACATCAGACTGAAGTCTGACGACTGATGACTGACGACTCGTTCAATTTCCATCTTTTCTCGCCGCTGCGCCGGTAACCAGCTCTTTTTCGCCGGGCAGCGCCGCGGCCTCGGCGGCCTGTTCCACAACCCGCCGGTAATCGATGGGGTAGACTTTGACAAACTGCGGCACGGTTTTTGTCCAGTTGCCCAAAACACGCCGGGCAACGGAACTCTCCGTGTATTGGGCGTGATCCGTGATGAGCTGTTTCAATTCCCGGATGTCTTCCTCGCGCTCAACCGGGAATAATTCCACCATCCCCATATTGCACCGCGTCTTGAATTGAGTGTCCACATCCCACACGTAGGCGATGCCGCCGCTCATGCCGGCGGCAAAATTACGTCCCGTGCGCCCGAGGATGACCACCCGTCCGCCGGTCATATATTCGCAGCCGTGGTCCCCGACACCCTCGACGACCGCCGCGGCGCCGCTGTTACGCACGCAAAACCGCTCGCCGGCGATCCCGCGGAAATACGCCTCGCCGCAAACCGCGCCGTACAAAACAACATTACCGACGAGGATATTCTCTTCCGGCACGAAAACCGCTTTTCTCGACGGATAAACGATCAATTTCCCGCCGGAAAGCCCTTTGCCGGCGTAATCGTTGGTGTCGCCTTCCAGCGTAAAGGTCACCCCGTGCGCCAGGAACGCGGCGAAACTCTGCCCGGCGGAACCTTCAAATTTGATCTGGATAGTGTCATCCGGCAGCCCGGCCAGACCATACTTGCGGGCGATGGCGGAACTAAGCATCGTCCCGACGGTACGGTTGATATTCTGGACAGGAAAATTCAATTTCACCGGCGTCTTGTTGAGGATCGCCTGCGGACAGCTTTCGATGATCTGGTTATCCAGGGCTTTCTCCAGGCCGTGGTCCTGGCGCCCGACATGATGGATGGCCACGTGTTTGGGCACGTCGGGCCTGTGCAGGATGTTGGTCAGGTCGATCCCCCTGGCCTTCCAGTGGTCGACCGCCTCCCGGGTCTCGAGCATATCGACGCGGCCGACCATGTCCTCGAATTTACGGAACCCCAGCCCGGCCATAATCTCACGCACTTCTTCGGCGACAAACGTGAAATAATTCACCACGTGCTCCGGCTGGCCGGTGAATTTTTTGCGCAGCTCCTTGTCCTGGGTGGCGATCCCCACCGAGCAGGTGTTCAAATGACATTTACGCAGGAGGATACAACCCATCGAAACCAGCGCGATCGTCGAAAACCCGAACTCGTCGGCGCCGAGCATCGCGGCGATGGCCACGTCGCGGCCGGTCTTCAGCTGCCCGTCGGTCTGCACGCGGATGCGCCCGCGCAGATCGTTCATGACCAGGACCTGCTGCGTTTCCGCGATGCCGAGCTCCATGGGAAGCCCCGCGTGTTTGATCGAGGTCTGCGGCGAGGCGCCGGTGCCGCCCTCGAAGCCGCTGATCAAGACATGGTCGGACTTGCCCTTGGAAACCCCGGCGGCGATGGTGCCCACGCCGATCTCGGATACCAATTTCACGCTCACGTCCGCCTTCGGGTTGGCGTTCTTAAGATCGTGGATCAACTGCGCCAAGTCTTCGATGGAATAAATATCATGGTGCGGCGGCGGAGAAATAAGCCCCACGCCGGGCGTGGTGTGCCGGGTCGCCGCGATCTCTTCGCTGACCTTGTGCCCGGGGAGCTGTCCGCCCTCGCCGGGCTTCGCCCCTTGCGCCATCTTGATCTGCAGTTGGTCGGCATTGACGAGATATTCGATCGTGACGCCGAACCGTCCCTGCGCGACCTGCTTGATGCGGCTGCGCCGCCAGTCGCCGTTGGGGTCTTTCTGGTAGCGGTCCGCGTCCTCGCCGCCCTCGCCCGTGTTGGAAAATCCGCCCATGCGGTTCATGGCGATGGCAAGCGTTTCGTGCGCCTCTTTGGAAATAGAGCCGTAGCTCATGGCGCCGGTGGCGAAACGCTTGACGATCTCCGATGCCGGCTCGACTTCCCCGACAGGGACCGGCTTGCCTTGCTTGAACGTCAAAAGCCCCCGGATCGTCGCCAGGTTCGTTTCCTGGTTGTTGACCAGCCTGGCGAACTGTTTATAAAGATCATGTTTACCGCTACGCACCGCGTGCTGGAGCATGGCGATCGTCGCCGGGTTGAGCTGATGGTGCTCGCCTTCCTTGCGCCAATGATAATCGCCGCCCTCTTCGAGCATCGTGTCGTAGACGTTCTCCACCGGATACGCATGTTTATGGCGGCGCAGCGCTTCTTCAGCCACGGTCTCGATGCCGATCCCGCCGATGCGCGAAGGCGTCGCCGTGAAATATTTCTTGATGAATTCCTCACCCAGGCCCACGGCCTCGAAGATCTGCGCGCCGCAGTAGGACTGGACGGTCGAGATCCCCATCTTGGAAATGATCTTGAACAACCCCTTGCGGGTCGATTTCAGGAAATTCTTCTGCGCGTGCTCGCTGTCGAGATTCTCCGGATAAATCCCCTGGCGGATCTCGTTTTCAATCGTCTCAAAGGCGAGATACGGGTTAATCGCGTTGGCCCCGTAGCCGATCAAGACGGCGAAATGGTGCATCTCGCGGGCCTCGCCGGTCTCCAGGACCAGGCTCACCTTCGTGCGCGTCCCCTTGCGGATCAGATGATGATGCAGCCCCGAGCAGGCCAGGAGCGACGGGATGGGGACATTGTCCTTATTGACGTCGCGGTCCGACAAGATCAGGATCGTGTAGCCCTCCCCTATGGCCTTGTCCGCCTCACGGAAAAGTTTCTCCATGGCCGGATCCAGCCCTTCGGGCCCTTTGGCCGCTTTAAAGACCGACGACAGTGTCGTTGTCTTGAGGCCGCCGGTATTCACGCGGCGGATCTTTTCCAGCTCTTCATTGGTCAAGACCGGCCGCGCCACACGCAGGCGGCGGGCGTGCTGCGGCGTTTCATCCAAAAGGTTCCCTTCGGCCCCCAGCATCACGGATTCGTCCATGACGACCTCTTCGCGGATGGAATCGATCGGAGGGTTGGTCACCTGCGCGAAAAGCTGTTTGAAATAATTAAAAAGAGGCTGCGGCCGCCGGGAAAGGACCGCCAGAGGCGTGTCGGTGCCCATCGAACCGGTCGCCTCCAGGCCCGTCGTCGCCATCGGCTGCAGGATAATTTTCAAATCTTCCAGCGTGTAGCCGAAGGCCCACTGGCGCTCCAGAAGCGTTTTTGCGTTAAACCCGTGCACCTTTTTCGGCTTGGGCAGGTCTTCCAGTAAAACAAGATTTTCCTTGAGCCACTGCCCGTAAGGATTACGGGAAGCGTATTCGTGCTTGATCTCCTCGTCGTCGATGATGCGCCCGGCCTGGGTGTCGATCAAAAATATCTTGCCCGGCTGCAGGCGCCATTTCTTGAGGACGTTCTGCGGCTCCACGGGAAGCACGCCCGTTTCCGAGGCCATAATGACCAGGTCGTCTTTGGTGACCCAGTAGCGCGAAGGCCGCAGGCCGTTACGGTCGAGCACGGCGCCGACATAGCGCCCGTCGGTAAAAGCGATCGAGGCCGGCCCGTCCCAGGGCTCCATCAGGCACGAATGGTATTCGTAAAAATCCTTTTTCTCCCGGCTCATGCTCTCGTGGCCGTTCCAGGCCTCGGGGATCATCATCATGATCGCGTGCGCGAGCGGCCGGCCGGAGAGGACAAGCATCTCAAACACGTTGTCGAACGTCGCCGAGTCGCTGCCGTGCGGCACGACGATGGAAAGGACTTTCTTAAGGTCTTTGCCGAAGGCCTTGGTCGTAAATTGCATTTCACGCGCGTGCATCCAGTTGATGTTCCCGCGCAGGGTATTGATCTCGCCGTTATGCGCCATCATACGGTACGGATGCGCCAGCGCCCACGTCGGGAACGTGTTGGTGCTGTAACGTGAATGGACCATGGCCAAAGCCGAGCTCATGTCCGGGTCGCTTAAGTCCGGGAAAAAGCGGTCCAGCTGTTCGGCCATCAATTGCCCTTTATATACCATGGTCTTGCTGGAAAGACTGCAGAAATA
This sequence comes from Candidatus Omnitrophota bacterium, assembly GCA_016212005.1. GTDB lineage: Bacteria > Omnitrophota > Gorgyraeia > Zapsychrales > Zapsychraceae > UBA10015. Next base: position 18,461 of record JACRHP010000059.1, read on the forward strand.
ATAATAATTGCGCTGGTTCAGGACCGAGGCCTGCACCTTGTTATAGAGGCGCTTGCGGATCACGTAAAGCTTGCGTTCAAAGGCGTCCCCCGCGGCCGTGTTTTTCCCCCGGCCGATAAAAAGCTGCTTGAAGGCGGGCATGACGGAACGCGCGACCTTGCCGATCTTGGCCGGGTCGTGCGGCACTTCGCGCCATCCCAGGAATTTCTGGCCCTCTTCGCGGATGATATGCTCGGTCCACTCCTCCATCGTGTTGCGGTCCTCGGGGCCGGGCGGCAAAAAGACGATCCCCGCGCCGTAATCGCCCGGGGGAGGCAAGTCGATGTGGAGCTCGGCGCATTTTTTGCGAAAAAACGCGTCCGGCATCTGGACGGTGATCCCGGCGCCGTCGCCGGTCTCGGGGTCGCACCCGCAAGCCCCGCGATGGGTGAGATTTTCCAGCATCTGGATCCCGTTGCGGACGATCGCGTGGGATTTCTGTCCTTTAAGGTGGGCAACAAAGCCGACACCGCAGCTGTCGTGCTCAAAGCGCGGGTCGTATAAACCTTTTTTAAACTTGTATTGTTCAGGAATCATAGCTTTTTCATTGTACCGATTTTCCCCTAAAATTCAACCGAAAATTCCGGTTTGTCCGTCTTTCTACGAAGATACGCTTAATCAGTTGAAAAACATACGGATACATCTGATCAATAAAAAACATTACATGTCACAGCAGCATGTCACAGTATGTCACAGTAAATTTGTCCCTTGGCAATGTCTCTTATTGTCCCTTATTGGGCCTGCTCAAGGCTTAAAGCCGTGCCTTCGATGCGCGTGGAATGGTGCGACTCAAGGATGAGCGCCTTTTTCTGCATATCGGCGATCCAGTCGTCCTTGAGCTTGACCGCGTCCAGGAACCCGCGCACCCGCTCGATCTCCACAAGCGCCTTGCGCCAGTCCTGAGCGAAGCCCCCCGATTTTGTCCGGGGCGAGTCGAAGGGTTGATCTTCGGGGTTATAGTGTATTTCGGACTAAATGCCACCACACACCTCAATTACAAAGAATCCCGGTTGATGCCTTATTTATTGATGTCATATTCGTTCATTTGTCAGCCGTAGGTCTCCAAATAGATGACATGCTTTCGCTTGCCGTTCTCTGGAGTTCCTGCGGGTGTTTTTTCGGTCTCTTGCATTCTAACCCCTTCTCATAACATAGCTTCCACGGTTGGTTGATTTCCAGTTTTACAATTTCCTTGTAGTTCGGGGCGTCCATTGAGCCGCGGATGCTGCATGCCGCGTCCCACAGCCACGTTTCAAGGGTTTTTATGTCAAGCATAGAAATTGTTTTGTCCTGGAATTTAACTAGATTTCGGGGGGAATTTCTTCAGTAATCTTTCAAGATGCTCCGAGGCTTTATTTATCCTGTGTAGAATCCCATTGATTCGCCGTTTGTCAAATTCCTCTTCTTCCCCCATGCATATTAAAACATTTTTCTTGGCAGGATCTGCCTTGCAGTGGGCAAGGAGGTTCCTGTCACCTGCCAGCTTATCAACCTCGGATGATAACCCCTCAAATTCCTTCTCAATTTTATTCTCCTTCAGTATCTTTGCCAGCGTGGATTTCTTCCCGGCCAGGGAATTATATTTATTCTCAAGGATAAAATTATGGAACTGTTCCAATGTGTCCTTCGGGATTTCAAAATAACCTGCAAAAAATTCATTCACCTTTAATTCTAGATCAATAATCAAGGAAATTACCATGCCCCTCAAGAAAACGATGTCCTCGCATCTCTTCAAATTTTTGTCTATCAGTTTCTTCAATTTATCCTCAATATCCTTTCCTTCAACAATTTCAACAAACCCATAATGTTCCTGCCGTACTTCATCAGGATCAAAACCCTTGGCAGAATAAAACAAGACATCGGTCAATTTCCCCTTTTGCTTTAAAATCTGTATTACAGTAATACCATCCATCGGGTCAGGTAAATTTTTATCAGTTACAACGATATCAATAGGAATCCTGTCTGTGATAGCCTTCTTGAATTGATTCCCGTTTTCATCAAGAATGATATTGGGCTCAAAATTCTTGCCCTTGAGGTAATCGCGGATGGCATCAACCTGGCTTTTCATGGCCCTCGGTTTATCTTCAATCCAGATAATGGTGAAAGCTTGGTTCATGGCAAAATCACCTCAAAGCAAGCACCTTTTCCAAGGTCTTCAACATCATTTCCCACGAATTTCACTTCTCCTCCCATTTTTTCAATGATGGTTTTAATATGATGCAATCCTATCCCTGAACCGTTAGTTGTGGTTTCCCCGCGCTTGAAAAGCTTGTTAAGCATCTTGTTGTCAACACCCTTTCCATTATCCGATACATGGATGTGTAGTTTTTTGTTAAGCATCTTGAACTTGATTGCCATTGTTGTTGCCCCGGCTTTTTTTGCATTGCTTATGAGGTTATCAAGGACAATAGAAATCTCCAGCGGCCTGAATTCTACCACGTGTTCTATCCCCTCGTTGGAAAACCGAAATTTCATTATTTCTGCCTTTACTATTCTTTCAAGGTACTCCTTGACATAGAGGACGACGTCCTTTTTTATCAACTCAACTTTCGTTTTAAAATTAGCCATGCCGACAATATTCGCGAGGATCATTATTTTCTCGTTCTCTATACTGAGCTCGTCAACAAAAGGGGCTATCTCAGAGATTGGCCTGTCCGCGTGTATTTTCTTGTTGATATCAATAACTATTTCCTTGATGGTTTTTGTTGAGTTCTCGATTGTATGATTCAGGCTCGTTATAATTTCTTTATCGGTGGATACAACTTTCGTGAGGAAAAGTGATTCCCGTTCCTTTGCCTTTAACTCCTCTTCCTTTTCCCCCTTTTCAATCTCAAGGTTCCTGGTCGCGAGCCTTACTGATTTCAACTGCTTTTCAATGTACGCCTTTTGCTCAGGTGCCTTCACGTATTTATTCAGGGATTCTATATTCTTGATGACCTGAGGTAAATTCTCTATTTGCTTATCCTTGAGGATCGTGAGTAAATCGGAATTGAACTGGATGTTTTTCTCGGGATCTTTCACCTGGCCGGCTAGTTTCTGGATTAACTCAAGGCTATCCCGCTTGATTTCCTCGGGGGATTTCTGTTTCTCCGCGTCTTCCTTATCCCAGTCAATGCCCTCAACGACGTACTTCTCAAGCCTCCTGAGTATCTTTTCAATAAAATAATCCTGCAGGTGCTGGAATTCTTGTGTTTTCAGCACACCGCCGTCCCTGCTGGATACTTCTTCAAAACCTGGCTGGGGCCCGTGGAGTTCAATCCTTCCCATTAACTCCCTGTTTGCAAGATACCTGGCATACCCCTGCCCTTTTCGTTTCTCAAGGCCAAGCCAATCATCTCCCTCGTCACCGTACGGGTGAATCCTGAACTTGTTTTTATACAGGAATATTGAGCCATAATTTTTAGGTTCAACCCCCATGACCCGTGTAAAAGTATTCTTTGCTGCCTGGCTGAGGTAAAATAAATTTACAGTTATATTATCAAGGCCAGGGTACTCGCTTCGCTCTTCTATGACGAATATGGACTTTCCCTTGTCAATTAATTCTGTTCTTACCTTCCCGCCAGTGATAGATGACTTTAATTCCGTAGTTTTAATCCCGAGTTTTTCAAAGACTATATTCTTAACCGGGCCATTAATGAGATTAAAATCCTCCTCCTTCTTGACTTTCTTATCGTTTTCAAGGAATTCTCTTGCCTCAAGGTAAATCTTGAATTCCTGCTCTTCAATTGACGAGGGATTAATCAATCGTTGCAGGTATTTTCTTAATTCCAGTAACTTCCCCGCATCCCACTTGTCGTTAAGCGAAGATATCTCCAGGATGGTTCCATTCTTGAATTCTTTCACGGGGTAATCTTCTATCTCTACCTTGGCCATGGTTGAGTAATTAATCTTTATAGTCTGGAATTCTTTTTCCTGGTCCTCCTCAAATTTTTGCCAGTTAACATCAAGGAAGTGTATTCCCTTTTCCCCCTCTTTCCTCGTGTAAAGTTTAAGCTTGGTACCAAGCCTATCACAGGAAAACCTGCCAACGCCTTTTGCACCGGCAAATACCCTCTTGTTTTTTATCTTATCCCTGAAACTCTTTCTTGCTGGTTCCTTTTCATCGTCCTTCTTTTCAGAGTATCCAACAAATAACCATTTTTTCACGAGATCGTCATGGGACATGCCATCCCCATCATCAATAATTAATATCCTGGAAGAACCACCCTTGCCTGTATCCTTGATGTCCTGGAATACAATTCTTACCAGTTTCGCGTTGGCATCATAGGAATTCTTGACGAGTTCAAAAATGGCAATCCGGTCATTGGTAATCAACTCTTTCCCGATTATATTCTTCAATCCCGAGCTTATCCTGAAATCCAGTTGCTTGTTCACTTTACCATCTCCTTCAAAATCTCCCCCGCGTGTTCCATGAACAAGGGGGGTATTGCATTCCCCACCTGGGAATACCGTGGGACAGCAGTCCTTCTCAATTTCCCCCCGGTCGTGTATGCTTCCCTTATCTTGTACCAGTCATCAAACGACTGTACCCGCGCATACTCCCTGACACTTAATACCCGAGGTTCTGCGTAATGTATATAATCGTCGGGTAGTGTTGTCAAGGTCGGGCTTTGCCTGTCCGGGGCCAGTGGGACAACATGATGTTTATTGATACTGAAAACCTGGCGGGCAGAGGTGTCAATATTCTTCCCCCTTGAGCACTTGCTCAGGATATAACTGAACTTTTTAACAGTTTCCTCGTTATGATTTGGGAAGCGGTGGCTATCCGGCACCCCGGTATTTTCCCCCCGTAAAAGTTTCTGGTAATTGTTTTCCCATTCCCCATAGAGCCCTTCCTTGAAACCGGGAAATTCACTGGAAACTATTTCCCCGTGCCTTCGTTCCAGGTCAGAGATAGCATCCTTGAGGGTCATCTTTTCCCCTATTCCTTTCTTCTTCAAGAATTCAATCTTCTTGCTTACCAGCTCCTTGAAAAATATCATGGGATCCCCACCAAGAACACCAACAAGGATAAACCTCTTCCTCTCCTGAGGGACCCCGAAATCACCGAAATTGATAATGTCCGCGTGCACGTTATAGCCAAGTTTTTCCAGTCTCCTGAGGACATAGTCCGAGTAAACCCTGCCGCTGGAATTGTTTTTCTTGAACTTGATTGTGAATCCTTTCACATTCTCAAAGAAAATAATCCTTGGTTTTACAAGCCGGACAAACCTTATGTAGCTATTAACAAGTTTATTCCTCTTGTCCGCCTCATTCCTCCTCCCAGCAAATGAGAAACCCTGGCACGGTGGCCCACCAACGAGCAAAGTCACTTTTCCCTTTAAACCAATCAATTCTTTTTTGTAATTCCGGAGGAAGGTGTTAATATTGTGCGGTTTCTGGGGCAACCATCCGGGCCATTCAAAATGCTGTTTTCCATCTATCAAATTATATTGAAGCGTTGAGAAGGCCATCTTGCTTTTCTCAATGGCAAATAACCCCTTCCAACCAGCTTTCAAGAGTCCAAGGGATGCTCCCCCGCACCCGGCGAACAGGTCTATGTACATGTAGCCATTTAACCGTGGCATATTAAGAGGATTGTCTGTTTTCATTTATAAAGCTTCTTTCCCGTGATGGTAACGTGAGCAGTAACCACATCCCTTGCGCAAGGGGCATTTCCCGCAGAGCGGGCGCGTTTTGCACACGAGTGCCCCGAGATCAAGTAACCCCCAGTTATATTCCTTGAAGGATTTTCTAGGCAGTAGTTCCCCTGCCTTTAGTTGTAACGCCTTGTTGTCCCGTAAATCCTTCCGGGCGTCAATGTCAAAAAACCTGGATATAATCCTGCTGCTATTAACATCCAGGATGGGAACCCTTTTATTAAACCCAAAACAGAACGTGGCATTGGCAATATACAACCCCACGTGGGGAATACCCTCAATCTCTGGCAATCTATTAGGAATTCTGCCCTCAAAATTTTCGTGCACAAACCCAGCAATTTTCTTGAGGGCAGTTGTCCTTTGATTTCCTAACCCGAGGGGAGATATTTTCCTTAAAATTCTCCCTCTTTGTTCCTTGCAAAGTTTTCCTGCAGTATTGTATCTTTTCACGAAGGGCTCTATTCTCTGGTCAACAGTTTCAGCCCGTGTTTTCTTCAAGAATAATTCTGTTATCAAAACCTGGAAAGGTGATAATTTTTCCCTTCGCCAGAAAAAATCCCGTTGATTATTGTCATAGAACTTCTTGATCCTATCCCTGAAATATTGATTTTTATTCATCAATCTTGATTAAACATTGCTCCTGCTCTTAATAAACCTGTCAAGATCCTCCCGTCTGATCCGCCACTGTTTAATTTTCGTCGCCCGTATTTGTTTCTCGCGGATGAGTTGCCGGATACGATACTCGGTCAAGCCGAGCTCTTTCGCAACCTGCCGGACGGTAAGAAAATTCTTGAGATTCATAGAAATGCCCACTTAACGTTATTTCACATTATGACACATCATGCGAAAATAAAGAATACGAGATTGGGCTTTCTCTCCTGAGCATCCAGGACAGTTGACTCCTGTTCCACGGCCACTTCTGGTTGCCAAGCAATTTCTTCTCAACCCGTTTATAATCCCTCGTCTTGTAAAACCATAGCTTTATTTCGCCGCTGGTAAGAGCTTCCTCAAGAATCAGTTTGTTAATACGACAGTTTGTTTCCTGCCCACCGGTAAAGCAATTTCTCGGGGAGATTTGACCATATCCCATGTTGAACCGCAGTGAAAGGTCAACACATTCGCCCATGTATTTATATGCATTGTTTACCGTGATGATGTAAACCCCCGGTTGATTGATCCCAACAGGAATGCGGAACCGGCAGAATTTCCCGCTTCCATATTTGTTTAATGAAACTCCTCTTTTATTTTCATATTTGTCCTGCGGCTCAAACCTGAGAATATTGCCTTCTGTATCTTTTTCTGGTTTCATTGCACATATCAGGACAAACCTGTGGCCATTTATATCCATGTTCTGATAGTAAGATGTACTCTGTGTTTTTTTCATAACTCCATGATTATTCAAGCCTTGCAACAGCCTTGGCTATTTTCTTCATTATCATCATGTAACGCATCCATCTCCCAGCCAAAGGTTTGTATCCACACACGCTTTCCAAGCATCATATCCCTTTCACTTATAGAGAGTTAAAAACTTCGAATTAATTTTGAGCAAGTTTTGGCTTCAATTCTCCATTGCACACTTGTTTAAGCGATAATTCCCGATCCTCAAATTCTTGCTGACTTAAAAAGCCTTCTCGGTAAAGCGTTCTAAGGAAATCCTCTACTGATGAATCATTCTTTCGATTATTACGCTGAATTTCCAGACATTGGCTTTCCCTTCTCGCCAACTCCGCACGCCATTCTTGTACGCGCAGATTTAAACCCAATGACGATCTCAGCTTTACCAAGCAATCGGGAATGCCTGAAAATATATAGATAGATGGCCTGCTCATAGGTATCGAGTCCGGGAGCAAGATAATCGTGAAACTGTATGATGAAATTTTCTAAATTCATTAGATATTACCCTTATTATTACCCTCTTTTAAGGGTATTACCCTTTTTCTTCCAAAGGGCGCCGGGGCCGCGGCCAATGCATTCGACCTTTTTCAATTTCTGAAGATCGCGAAGAACGACTCGTATCATATCTCGGCTCACGCCCGGACAAGCTTTCTCAAGATCGGACAGGGTGAATTCTTTATTGAATCCTTCGATAGCAGACTCTATGAGTTTGGTTTTTGATCCACGCGGGCTTTTCATCTGTCCTACCCGGCCTTCGAATTCTTGATAAGCCATCTTAAGAATATACAAAACATAATTGATATACGGCCAAGGATCGTGTTTGCCTTCGTGCCAGCGTTGCGAACTCTGTTCCAAGGTTTCGTAATAGCGTTCTTTGTTCTGTTCGATTAACCGCTCCAGACTGATGTATCGGCCGACTTCGTAGCCAAGCGAATAGCATTGAAGCAGAAGAAGCAGACGAGAAACGCGGCCGTTGCCGTCGCGGAAAGGATGAACGCAAAGGAAATCCAGATTGAATGCCGCAAGTGCTATGAGTGGATGGACGTTCTTTTCTTTCAAAGTGTCTTGCCAAGATTCCACAAGTTTCCCCATAAAAGCCGGCGTTTTCGAGGCTTCAACGGTTTTAAATCGTACACGCTCTCTGCCCCCGGGCAGTTTCTCAATAATATCCACGTTCTTCTCTTTGTATTTGCCCGCATCCCAAATCTCGCCCCGGCTCGTTTCGTGGAGTTTGAGAATTGTTTTTTCAGAAACTGGAATTTTTGCGCCATCTCTATGAATCCAATCAAGGGCCGTGCGATAACAGCGGACTTCTTCTTCGTTGCGATCTTTGAGATGCCTTTTCCCAAAAACAATCGTTCCCACTCTTCTCTGATTAACCGTCACGCCCTCGATCCGGTTTGAGGAAACAGCGCTTTCGATCAATGCGTGCTCACGCAACACTTTCAACTTTTGCGGGGATTGTTTGGTAAAAAGCTCCTGTTTTCCCCGCGCTTCTCCCAAATCCGCCAAATACCAGGAGGTGGTTGTTGGAATATTTTTAATTGCCTTCTTGAACTGCTGAAATGTTTTCAACTCTTGTCCTCACAATTGGATAGCATCTTTAGAATCCCCAAAATCGTCGTACGGTACTTGCACCCCTTCGACTCACTTTGTTCGCTCAGGGCAGGCAACGGTCAGCCGTACGTTTCAATGGAAAACTCAACTTTCCCGGTACTTATTCGTGATCGGCAGGCGCCAGTCCTTGCCGAAGGCGCGAGGGGTGATCTTGATGCCCGGCGGCCCCTGGCGGCGTTTGTATTCGTTGCGGTCGACCATAGCGATGACTTTTTTGACCAATCCCTTGTCATTCTTGCGCGCCATATAGGCCAAAGAGCGGTGCTCCTCGACATATTCTTTTAACATTTTGTCCAGATCGGAATACGGCGGAAGAGAGTCCTGGTCTTTCTGGTTTTCTTTCAATTCCGCGGTCGGCGGCCGGTCAATCACACTTTGGGGGATCAACTCTTTCCCGGCCTTCTCATTGACCAACCGCGCCAGATCATAAACAGTTGTCTTGGGGACATCTTTGATAACGGCAAATCCACCGCTCATATCACCATATAACGTGCAATAGCCGACCCCCACTTCGCTTTTATTGCCCGTCGTCAAAACCAGACTGCCCCAGCGGTTGGAGAGAGTCATCAAGATCGTTCCCCGAATGCGGGCCTGGAGGTTCTCCTCGGCCGAGCCAAATGCTTTTTCCCCGAAAATTTCCTGCAGCTGCGCCAGATGCGCCTCGAACATCTTCTCGATGGGGACCTCCCAAAACCTGATCCCCAGATTCTGCGCCACGCGCCGGGCGTCGCTGCGGGTCCCCGCGGAAGTAAACCGCGACGGCATGGAAATGCCGGCCACGTTCTCTTTGCCGATGGCATCAACGGCAATGGCAGCGACGAGCGAGGAATCGATCCCGCCGCTTAACCCGATCAAACAATCCCGGAAGTTGTTCTTGCGCGCGTAATCCCGCGTGCCCAGGACCAACGCTTTATAGATCCGCTCCAGCCCGCTTAATTCAGGGACGATATGTTTAGACGCAGGCGCTTTAACCGGGCGCAAAAGGGTTTTACTCAAAACAACCGCCTGCGCCGGCTTTCTGCCCGCGGAAATGGGCATATCTACGACAACCAAATCTTCTGCGAACTGCGCGCCCGAGACGATTATTTTTCCCCTTGGATCAACGACAAAGCTCCCGCCGTCAAAGACAAGCTCATCCTGGCCGCCGACCAGATTGACATAACCGATATACGCCCCAGTCTCTGCAGCCCGGCGTTTTAAAAGCTTGCGGCGTTTTTCCAATTTCTCCACGTCATACGGCGAGCTCGAAATATTGATAAGGAGTCTGGCCCCCCGCCGAACCTGGTCCCGATAGATGCCATCTTCCACCCAAATATCTTCACAAATGCTGACCCCCAAAAGATATCCCCCCAGAGAAAAAACCATGTCCTTTGTACCGGCGCAGAAATACCGTTTCTCGTCGAAAACACCGTAGTTGGGAAGGTCCCGTTTATGATAAACACCTTTGAGCTGACCATCGCAAATGACGGCTGCCGCATTGTACAAATTCTTTTTTTTGTCCATATCGACAAACCCAATCACCGCCGTCAGGCCCTTGACTTCCGGGATAAGGGCGTGCAGGGATTTGATATTATCCCGCACAAAATGCTCCTTAAACAGCAAATCCTCCGGCGGATATCCGCAGACGGCCAATTCCGGGAAGACGACGATATCCGCGTCCTTCGCGCGGGCGCGCTGGATATATTCGACGATCTTCTGGCGGTTGCCGGGGAGATCGCCGACGGTCGGATTGATCTGGGCTAGGGCGATGCGTAACATATTCGTCAAGTCACAAAGTCACAACGTCACCAGGTCACTTGTGACTTTGTAACTGGGTGACTTTGTGACCTATCTCGGATAATTTTTAAGAAGTTTATGTATATTTTATCAGCAACGCGGTGGAATTGGTCTTTTTTCTTCTGATAATCCTCAAGCATGGCTTGTTGTTTGGCCGAGGCCGCCGCGTCCGTCCCGAAATACCCTTCTGACCAGTCGCGCACCGTCTGGCCCGTGATCTCGACATGGAATTGCAGCCCGTAGGCGCGCGGGCCCACCCGGATCGCCTGGTGGGGACACGCCGGCGAAGCGGCCAATAACCGCGCGCCGGAAGGGACCTCAAACATGTCCTCGTGCCACTGGAAGATCTCCGGCTCACGCTCCAGGCCGCGGAACAAAGGATCCTTTTGTCCTTCTGGCGTCAACCGGATGGGGAAAAAACCGACTTCCTTTTGCGGGGACTTCCCGACCGTGGCCCCGCAGGCCTTGGCCAGCAACTGCGCCCCCAGGCATATCCCTAAATAAGGGACCCCCTGCGCAACCGCGCGCTTGATCAAGGCATCCTCCTCTTTTAAATAAGGATATTTATCTTCCTCGTAAACACTCATCGGCCCGCCGAGGACAACCAGTGCCCCGACGTCCTTGAGATCACGCGGTAACCGCCCGCCGGCGTCCAGATCGATTTCCTTGACCTGGTATCCTTTTTTCTGGAAAAAAATCCCCAGCGTTTCCGGCCCTTCGAGGCTGATATTTTTAACAAAAATAATCATGGCGCGCTCCAATGTGGAAGGCAGATAAAAGCCCTTTGGCTCGCTGTGTCTGGCGACAAGGAACCAAAGGGCTTAATCATCCAACCGATGTTAAACTATTTAAAAAAGGAACAACATCTCGGCATACGAAGGCAACGGCCATGCGTCGGTCGCGACAATGCCTTCGAGCGTATCCACGGTCTCCCTTAATTCCTCCATCGCTGTTTTGATCTTCTCCGCGGCGCCACCGGCAATGGCCTTCTCGAGCTTTCCGATCCTCTCCCAGGCCGTTTCGGAAAGGTCCGTCGCTTCTTTGAGGACCTTGCGGGTCTCGGTAACCTTGCCCTTGTTGACGGTTTCCACCGACTTGATGGTTTCCGCCAATCCCGCCTGATAACCCAGCACGGCCGGCATGATCATGTTCTTGGCCATCTGGGCCGCCAAATTCGCCTCATATTTGAGGGTCGTGTTATAGCTTTCCATATAAACATCATAACGGGAAACCAATTCCGTCTTGGTCAAAACGCCATGACGCTCAAAAAGGGCGACGGCCCTGGGATCTTTGGTGACAGCCAACGCTTCCGGTGTCGTCTTTAAATTGGGGAGGCCTCTTTTCTTGGCTTCCTTGGCCCATTCCTCGGTGTAGTTGTCGCCGTTAAAGATGACCCTCTTGTGCTTCTTGATAATATCCTGAAGCACTTTTTGAACGGCCTTGTTGATATTCTGTCCCGAGGACTTCTCCAGATCGGTACAGATCTGGGCGAGGGCATCAGCGACAATGGTATTGAGAATAACGTTCGGGCCGGCCAGGCTCATCGAGGAGCCAACGGCACGGAACTCGAATTTCGAACCCGTAAAAGCGAACGGCGATGTTCTGTTACGGTCCGAAGCGTGCCGCGGCAAAATCGGCAGGGAATCAACACCGACCTCGAGCGTTCCACCCTCCTTGGACGACTTGGCCCCGCCTTTTTCAACTTGCTCGATGATATCCGTCAACTGCTCACCCAGGTAGACCGAGATGATCGCCGGAGGAGCCTCATGGGATCCCAAGCGATGATCGTTGGCGGCCGAGGCGACACCCGCGCGTAAAAGCGCGGCGCCTTCATCGACGGCCTTCAGGACAGCGGCGACCATGACCAAAAATCTCTCATTCTCATGCGGGTTGTCGCCCGGAGAAAACCAGTTCTTCCCGTCGGGGCCGGTGATCGACCAGTTGTTATGTTTCCCGGAACCGTTGACGCCGGCAAAAGGTTTCTCGTGCAACAAACATGCCAGCCCGTGGCGTTTGGCAACTCTCTGCATGACTTCCATGCACAGCATATTGTGGTCGACGGCGAGGTTCTGGTTCTCGAAGATCGGGGCGATCTCATACTGCGCCGGGGCGACTTCATTATGACGCGTCTTGCTGGGGGCCCCCAATTTCCACATTTCCCGGTCGAAATCTTCCATGAACGCGATGATGCGGTCCTTGATCGCGCCGAAATAATGGTCGGCCATCTGCTGGTGCTTGGCCGGTTCTTTGCCGTACAGCGTGCGGCCCGTCTGCACCAGATCGATCCTCGCGTTATAGTAATTGCGGTCGATGAGGAAATATTCCTGCTCGCCGCCCAACGTGGCGTAAGGCTTCTGCGTGCATTTGATCCCCAGGATCTTGGCCAGGCGCTCGACTTGCTTATTTAAAGCCTTCATGGAACGCAGCAAAGGCGTTTTCTTGTCCAGTGCCTCGCCTTTCCAGCCGACGAAATAGGTAGGGATACACAACGTAGAAGCTTTTGGCCCTTCTTTAATGAAGGCCGGGCTCGTCGGGTCCCAGCCGGTATAGCCGCGCGCCTCAAAGGTCGGACGAAGACCGCCGGAAGGGAAGCTGGAGGCATCCGGCTCCCCCTGGATCAACTCCTTGCCCGAAAACTCCAAAACAACACCGCCCTCATTGTCAGGCGATATGAACGAATCGTGTTTCTCCGCCGTCAACCCGGTCAGGGGCTGGAACCAGTGCGTGTAATGCGTGGCCCCTTTGGAAAGCGCCCAATTTTTCATGGCATCGGCCACTTCATCGGCGATAGAAGGGTCGAGCTTGCCGCCGTCTTTGATCGTTCTGCTTAAAGAATTATACGCCTTCTCGGACAAATAATTACGCATCGTCTTCAAACTGAAGACGTTACTGCCATAAATGTCCTGGATAGAAGACACACCGGTAATGCTGGTTACTGTTTCCATCGCGCTTTCTCCTTTTTCGTTGATATCCACCTCTGAAATACGTGATCTTGCGCCCATCGCAAATCTCCTTATTTACTTAATGTTGTTTTTAGATTCCCCTGAAATGAGCAAGTCCCCTGCAAGCCGTATCCCGGCCCTCAGAGGACTTCATCGCCCTTGCGTTTCTTTAAAAAACATGGACACCTGCATAACGGACATCGACGCTAAATTTTCGTCAGTATAAAATCAGGCCTGATTTTTGTCAAGAAATATTTATCCGCCGCCCTGATTGATATTCGGCGGATACCCCGACGAGTATAGCAAAATTATCGTCCCCTGAAATCGCAAAGCGATTTCTAGGGGCGAATCGGGGCGAGACCCTTCTCTGCCGAGCTACAAGGTTAACAAATAAAAAACCCGATGCCCCTTAAATTCGGAACATCGGACGTCTATGTCTGATGCAAAATTTCCGCCGGCCCTCATCGGCCAACGACGAACAACGTGTAAAATATACCCTGTGCTTCGGGTTTTGTCAAGTTTTTAAATAGCCCGTGTTAAATAGTCCGTGGTGCGGCTTTAGGGACGAAATCCAATTTTAATTTTCGGCTTCTCCGGCTCGGCCATGAGTCTCTGGATCGCCCGAAAGATGGCCTGGATATCCTCATCATGTTTGCCCACCTTGCGTTCGAGCTCTCTGAATTGAAAGGCCAATTCTTTGTGCGTCGACAACATTTCCCGCAGCTTGACGAACGCCCGCATGATCGCGATATTGACGCGCACAGCCCGCTTGCTTTTTAAAATACTCGAAAGCATGGCCACCCCCTGCTCGGTAAAAGCATAAGGAAGATACTTAATATTCTTGCCCTTTTTCAAGATCACAATTTGTGATCTTGAAGTCACAATTTGCGACTTCAAGAATTCCATTTCTTTCCAAGTTAATTGAAACATAAAATCAGCCGGGAAGCGACCCTTGTTGCGCTTAACCGCCTGGATCAATGCCCTGACCTCGACCCCATAAAGTTCGGCCAGGTGCGGGCTAAGCATCACCTTGTGTCCGCGCAAAATAAAGATCCTTTGGTTGATGACATCCGATGAGACCAATGCACACATAATATCCCCTTTCGTTAGATGAAACATAGTTAAAGGGGGAAGCGAGCGGATGACGGAAAGAGTTGATTCAGGGGGATTGAAAAACGAATTTATTCTATCAAGGTAATGGTATTTGTCAATTCATAATCTCGGGCCGGCCGAGGGGAAAGATTACCGGATGATTTTGTCGATTTCGCCTATTTTTTCGCAGCGCAGCAGCCGCGCGGTCTGCCGGCGGGCGGCGCGCAGGTCCATGGTCCCGATGAGGGCCCGTATCCGGGGGATATAGGACGGGTCGAGGCTCAGGCGCCGCAGGCCTATCCCCAGGAGATAAAGGATATACCGCTCGTCGTGCGCCATGTCCCCGCAGATGCTGACCTCTTTGCCGTGCATATCGGCGGCGTCCACGACCTTTTTTAAAGACCTTAGAACAGAGGGGTGGTGCGGCAGGTAAAATTCGGCGACCTTCTCGTTGGTGCGGTCGACCGCCAGCATGTACTGCACGAAGTCGTTGGTCCCGATGCTGAAAAAATCCGCTTCCCTCGCCAATTCCTGGATGATCTCCAGGACCGCGGGTAGCTCGATCATAAGACCGATCTGCGGCCGGCGGTGGCAATCCGCGCCTTCCTGCGACAGGTCTTTAACGCACTCCAGCACAATGGCTTTGGCCTCGAGGAATTCATCCAGCGACGAGATCATGGGGAACATGATCTTCAGATCCGCCTTCGCCCCGGCCTTTAAGATCGCCCGCACCTGCTGGATAAAAATATCCTGGTGCTTGAGTGAAAAACGGATCGAACGCATCCCCAAGAAGGGATTTTGCTCCTTGCCGTAATCATAATAGGAAAGCACCTTGTCGCCGCCGATATCGAGCGTGCGGAAGGTCAGCTCCTCGTCTCCCAGCGCGTCGACCACTTTCTTGTACACGATGTATTGCTCTTCTTCCGTCGGGAAATCCGAACGGACGATAAAAGGGAACTCTGTCCGGTAAAGGCCGACACCGTCCGGCTGGATGACCTGGGCGTGCTTTAGATCGCACAACAGGTTGATGTTCGCCAAAAGCGAAACGCGCGTGCCATCCCTGGTTTTGGTAACAATTTTTTCCCCATGGCGGGCCGGGGGTTTTGCCGGACCGCCTTTTTCCGGCACTTTAACCATGGCCATCACGTCGCGGGAAGGATTGATGTAAATAAAACCGTGTTCGCCGTCGATAAATATCTGTGTATCGGCCGGCAGCCGCAACAACTGCGGCGCTTCGGCGATCACCAGCGGGATCTCCAGCGAACGCGCCAGGATCGACACGTGCGAAGTGATCCCCCCGCTTAAAACGACCACCCCCCGGATCCCCTCGGAAGACAATTTCAAAAGCTCGGAAGGATACAGCTCGCGGACGACCATGACCCCGCCCTGGTAGTCCGCGGACCCCCCTTTGCCGCCGACGAGGTTGGCCAGAAGGCGTTTGCCGATGTCCTGGACGTCCTGGCGCTTCTCGCGCAGGTAACTGTTGGACAGCTTGTCGAACATGGCCACATATTGCTCGACGGTGCGCGCGATCGCCGCCGGAGGGTTCGTCCCTTTTTTGATCAGGTCGGCCATCGCGTTGATAAAGGCCGCGTCCTTGAGCATGAGGATCTGCGCCGTGAAAATAAGCGAGGCCACGTCCGCCAGCTTCTCTTCGATCTGAAACTGCGCCTGTTCCAGCTCCTTTTCGGTCTGGCGCACCGCCGCCGAAAAATCCTCCAGGCTGTACTTTTTATTTTTCGCCGCTTCCACAAATTCCTGCAGGGAATAAAACCGGTCGCCTGGCACGACCTTGCCCACGGCCGTGCCGGGGGCGCCCACGCGGCAGGCGATCCTCGCCGGCTGCTGTATAACGGCCTCCTGCGCCCGGTATTCCCGTTTCTCTTCCAGGCCGATCAACAGCTTCGCCATTTCGATCGTGTTGGCCAGCTGCGAGGCGATGGCCCGTACCGCCTGGACGTCCTCGGCGTCAAAATAATCCTTACGTTTGTTTTGGATGACCAGCGCCCCGATGCGCGTCTGGCCGCGCACGATAGGGACCGCCAAAAACGATTCGTAAACCTCCTCGCCTATCTCCGGGAAATAACGGTACCCGGGGACCTTGCTGGCGTTCCTTTCGCAGACCGGCCGCATCTCCTTGATGGCCATGCCCGTCAACCCCTCGCCGACCTTCAGGCGCACCCGGCCGATGGCTTCGGGCTTCAAGCCGCGGGTGGCCTTGAGGACCAGTTCCTGGGTCTCGTCGTAAAAAAGGTAGATGGAACAGACCTCGGAGCCCATATGTTCGGAGACCATCTCCGCGATCTTCTGCAGGAAGGCCTCAAGGCCGGGCGTATCGACAAACAGGCCGATCAGCTCGCTGACATCACAAATTAATTTTGTATGGTCGCGTTTCATAAATGAGCGGGATGAATCAGCAGGGGGTTATTTGCCTTGCCGCAGTTCGTCCATCAAAATGACGGACTCGGCGATGTCTTTCATGGAGCGGCTGGAGTCCATGCTCTTTTTGTGGATGAGGCGATGGGCTGCCTCTTCGCTGAGGTTGTTCAGCCGCATCAAAACGCCCTTGGCGCGCTCGATGAGCTTGCGGGTCTCCAATGCTTCCTTGGCCTTGATGGCCTCTTCCATCAACTTCGTGTTCTCGATGGCGACCGCCGCCTGGTTCGCCACCATCTGCAGGACGTCGATCTCTTCGCGGATAAATTCGTGCGGGTCTTTGGTGTAGACGTTGATGATGCCGATCGCCTGGTCCTTGACGACCATCGGCACCGAGAGCATCGAGGTTAAACCCTCTTTGGCGGCCAGGTCGCGGTAGCTGTATTTTTTTTCCTCGCAGACGTTGTACACGGTCAAAGGCTTCTTCATCTTGATGACCTCGCCGCTGATGCTCGAGTCCACCTTGACGTTGGGCTTTTTCTTGTATTCTTCGCTCAAACTCTGAGTGGCCTTAATAACAAGCTCTTTGCCTTTTTCATCGAGGATCATGATCGAACAGATCTTGGAATTCATCATCTCGGCGGTAACGACCACGATGAGATTGAGGATCTGGTCGAGATAGCTCTCCGAGGTGATCGACTGGCTGACCTTCACCAGGCTGTCGAACTGCAGCGCTTTTTTCCGGGTATCCTCGTACAAACGGGCGTGCTCGATGACGCCGCCGATCTGCTGGGCGATGATAGAAAATAATCCGACGGTGCTTTTAGAATATTCGTGCGGCCTGCGGTGCTGGATATTGACGACACCGATGGATTTTCCCTTGTAAATGATGGGAAGCGACAAGAGGGCTTCATACTTGTCCTCGGGCAAGACGTCGAAATGCTTAAAGCGCGGATCTTTGTAAGCGCTTTGCTTGATGGCGACCGTCTTGTTCTCCCGGGCGACCCACCCGGCGATACCTTCTCCCGCCCGGAGGATGACCTTCCCCAATTCCTTTTTATGCGGCGTTTTGGAAGCCATCAAAACCAGCCGGGTGCGCTGCTCGTCAAAAAGATAAATAAAGATCGAGTCCGCGCTGGTCATGTCGTTGAGCGCCTTGACGACTTCATCGAGGGTCAGTTTCAGATCAAGGGCGGAATTGGTGATCTCCACGATCCGGCGCAGGATCGCGAGTTCCTGGGCGGGGCTGATATTAAGCTTCTTGTGGGCTGTCCTGGCCATACAGGGGGTTATTGTAGCACAAACAACATCATAGCCAAGAAGTAAATTGCTACTTGCCCCCAAATAATATATACTGCGGTTATGACGTTCCTGTTGACGCTGCTCGTATTGGCCCTGTGCCTGAGCTTGATGGCCGTGGGGCTCCTCCTGACGAAAAAGGCCCTGCGCCGGGGCTGTTCGATTAACCCTGATGAATGCGCCTGCCTCAAAGAAGGCAAATCCCCGCAAGAGTGTGACAAGGATACCGCAAAGTCTTAAACACGTCCCGCCACAATTACGTCACATGTGACGTAATTGGTTAACATAATCTGGCAGCCCTCAATGTAGTGACTTTAATTCAGGCTACGGTATGTGCCGGGGATTTATGTTAAATATTTCGAACTGAGATAAGCTGAACTCCAGCACGATCTGGATCGTTAGAATTTTCCTTATTCACCCTAAAATGAAGCCTGGAAGGATTAAATGGTCGGCTAGCCCATCTTAAAGGATAACCCGCGTAATCGTTGTATAGCTCACCATTTCTAAGAACTCTTTCAATCTGGCATCTTACATTCCCTCTTCTAAATGGTCTCCTGTCCTTAGCTGGTAGTCCCAATTTAGATGACTCCCGACAAGCCTTTTTCCTCAATAATGTGCAGTAGCTTCAGGGCGGGGCCGGAAGGTTTTTTAACGCCCTGCTCCCATTTCTGGACGGTAAAAACGCTGGTATTGATAAAGCGGGCAAGGGCCGCCTGGCTTAATTTAAGCTTTCGGCGCAACCGGGCGATCGCTTCCGGGGCGTAGGGTTTCACTTCCGGCAGAGCAAGCGCCCTGACTTCTTTGAGGGTGATCTCATCGACCGAACCCGTCCTATAAAGACCTTCAATTGTTTCCAGGACCATATTTTCGATCGTATTTTTTTTCATGGCTGTACCTCCATCCCTGATATTCTAATAAACTCATTATGTTTAATATCTTTCTTGGTAGCTTCCTCATTGATATTCTGAAAAGAATCCGACAGCTTGTTAAGAGCCTTGAGCTGGACGTCGCTTAAATTTTCCTGCTGATTCTTGCTGAACCCGAAACAAAAAATCAGCTTTCTATCCTTCTGGTAAAATAATATCGTGCGCGCCCCGCCGCTTTTCCCTTTGCCTGGGAGCGCGATCCCTTCTTTCCCGGCCCAACGGGTAAAATATTTCGTTTTTAAATAGAACATGCGGGTGCCTCTATCGCACCAAGTCCCATCTACGGTAAATATAGTACTTAGTGCTATGGTTGTCAAGCTGTGGTTTTTGCGTGTCTTGTGGGAGAATCGAAAGGAGGATTGACTGAAACGATTGACGGTGGGAGGTTTGTCAAACTGATTTTGCGAGTCACCCCCGCCTATTTTGTTCTTTTTGACCACGCAAAAAGAACAAAATTAAAGCGCGGGGAATTTTAATTCTCTGTTCTAGGGGGTTTACAAACGTCACCCTCCGCTGATTTGTCCTATCGGACAAATCAAAACGCTGAGGGTTCTGAGCCACTGCCAGAAGGCAGTGGCTCAGAAAATATCAAACGCGATCATTTCAGGAGGTACGCCCAGGGAGTCCAGCATTTTCTGGACGGCGGCGATCATCATGGGCGGGCCGCAGAGGTAGTATTCGATCTCTTCGGGTTCCGCGTGGTTCTTGAGATAATTCTCGTAAACGGCGTTGTGGATGAACCCCGTCAGCCCGGTCCAGCTGTCCTCGGGCAATGGCTCGGAAAGGGCGACCTTATAGGTGAAATTAGAGAAATTTTTAGCGATGTCCTTGAATTCCTCGTCGTAGAACATCTCGCGTTTGGAACGCGCGCCGTACCAAAAACTGACCTTGCGGTCACGCGTCTTTAAAGTATGGAACAAGTGAAAGATGTGGCTGCGCATCGGCGCCATACCCGCCCCGCCGCCGATGTAAATCATTTCCCGTTTAGTGTCTTTGATGAAAAATTCCCCGTAAGGCCCGCTCACCGTCGCCTTGTCCCCGGGTTTGAGGTTAAAAATATAGGAAGACGCTTTCCCCGGCGGCAAGGGCATGTCCTTCGGCGGCGGTGTGGCGATGCGCACGTTGAGCATCACGCGGTTGCCTTCCGCCGGGTGGTTGGCCATTGAATACGCGCGGAAAATCGGCTCTTCGTTGTGCGCCTTCAGGTCCCAGAGCTTGAATTTGTCCCAGTCGCCGCGGTATTTCTGCTCAATGTTGAAGTCCTTAAAATCAAGTCTATAGGGCGGGATGTCGATCTGGATGTAGCCGCCGGCCTTGAAGTTCAGATTCTGCCCCGGAGGTAAATCCAGGACGAGCTCCTTGATAAACGTGGCGACGTTATTGTTGGAACGCACCGTGCAGTCAAATTTCTGGATATGGAAGATCTCGTCAGGGACATGGATCTTCATATCGTTACGCACCTTGACCTGGCAGGCCAGGCGGTAATGGTCTTTTTGCATCTTGCGGGAGATCTGTCCGGTTTCCGTGGGGAGAATGCTGCCGCCGCCTTCGAGGACCTGGACCTTGCACTGGGCGCAGGTCCCGCCGCCGCCGCAGGCCGAGGGGACAAAAATCTTGTTATGGGCCAATGTGGATAATAAGGATCCGCCGGCCGCGCTCACGATGGGCTTGGGGTCGTCATTGATCAAGATCTTGCAATCACCGGGCTTGATGACCTTGATCTTGATTAAAATAATGACAGCGGTCAGAAAGACGATAATAGCCGTAAATACGGCGGTGCTGATCAAAACATAGAAGAAAAGTGACATATAAACCGTAAATTGTAAATGGTAAATAGTTAATGGGCAAAAACCATTAACCATTAACTATTAATTTTTATTTATAACCTTATCCCGGCGAAACACATAAACCCCATGGACATCAGGCCGGAGACAAGCATCGTGATCCCCAGCCCCCGCAACGGAGCCGGGATGTTCGAATACGCCAGCTTTTTACGGATGGCGGCCATAGCGATGATCGCCAGCGCCCAGCCGATCCCGCCGCCCAAACCGAAGACGACGGATTCCAGAAAATTATAGTTGCGCTGGTCCATAAAAAGCGCCGCGCCAAGAATCGCGCAGTTGACCGCGATCAGCGGAAGAAAGATCCCCAACGAACTATGCAAGGCCGGGGAAAATTTCTCGATAAGCATCTCGACGATCTGCGTCATGGCCGCGATGACCGCGATAAACGAGATAAAGATAAGGAAACTCAGATCGGTATTGTTGAAATTCGCGCCGAGCCAGTGCAGCGCGCCTTTGGCCAAGAAAAAATGTTTGACTGCCCAGGCGGCCGGCGTGCAGATCAGCATAACGAAAATAACCGCGATCCCCAGCCCTATGGCCGTATCAATTTTCTTGGAACAGGCGATATAAGAACAATTTCCCAAAAAGAAAGCGAGCAGAATGTTCTCAACGAATATTGCTTTTATAGCCAGATTAACATAATGAACGATATCCATCGCCTTAGCCTCCCCTAGCTCTCTTTATATCCCGAGATCGAACGCTGGATCCAGACGATGATCCCCAAAAGGAAAAACGCCCCCGGCGCCAGGACCATCATCCCGTTATTGACATATCCTTGAGCGTACACCGAGGCGGGGATCACGTGATACCCCAGCAACGTGCCGGAGCCAAAAATCTCGCGGATAATCCCGATGATGATCAAGACAGCGCTGTACCCCGCGCCGTTGGCCAGCCCGTCGAGGAACGATTTCCACGGCGGGTTGCCCATGGCAAAGGCTTCCAGGCGTCCCATGACGATGCAATTGGTGATGATCAGCCCGACAAAAACGCTCAATTGTTTGCTCACGTCGAACATGTACGCGCGCAGGATCTGGTCGATGCTGATCACCAGCGCCGAAACGACCGTCAACTGGACAATGATACGGATCTGGGAGGGGATAAAATTCCGGATCAGGGAAATAACAACGTTCGACCCGGCCGTGACAAAGGTCAGGCCCAGAGACATGACCAGCGCCGTCTTCAATTGGGTCGTCACCGCCAGCGCCGAGCAGATCCCCAGGATCTGAAAAGTGATCGGGTTGGTGTCCCAAAAACCGTCTTTGAGAATTTTCTGATTTTTACTGGATAATAGCGCCTCGCCCATAACTCACCTCCAGGGGAATCTCCCCGTCAAATTTTGCGCAACTTGCTTAAATAAGCGTCATAGACCCTGACCCAGCGGTCCATCAGATCCGTAACGCCTTTGCCCGTCAACGTCGCCGCCGTGATGCCGTCCACATGATAGCTCAATTCGTCCTTGCTGACAACATCCGCGGCCTTTCCTTTAACGACGATGGTTGGCGTCAATTTATGATCTTTGAGGGAATAAATCGTCTTGCCTTTAAAATTATTCTGGAACCACTCTTTCTCTATTTCTCCGCCTAACCCCGGCGTTTCGCCGTGCTTGTAAAACGTGATCCCGCGGATCGTGGTCGCGTCGGCCTCCACGGCGAGATATCCATAGAGCGTCGACCACAACCCCTGGCCGACGACAGGGAAGGCGTAAGCGACAACCTGTCCGCCTTCCTTATATAAATACAACGGGAACAGATTTGTGTCTTTTCCCGTCAACTGCTTCGGTTTCTTGCCTTCAACGACATTGCCTTTATCGTCAATGACCACTTCCTCGATCTTGCTGTCATAGACCTTCAGGACATCCGCCGCCTTCGTTTTGGGCGCGACCGGCTCTTTGAGGACAACCGCCTTGAGGATATTCCTCTTGACATCCAGTTCCTCGTTCAATTCCTTTTGGGGCCGCAGGCCTTCCGAGAAAACGGAAAGGAGGACGCCGCTGACGACACAGACGATGATCGCGAAGACAAAAGTATACCGTGTGCTGTTGGTATTCATGATTTAACCCGCACGCGCCGCTTGATATGGTTCTCGACGACGAAATAATCAATTAATGGCGCAAAAGCGTTCATAAACAAGATCGCGAGCATGGTGCCTTCCGGATACGCCGGGTTGACCACCCGGATCAAAACTGTCAGGACGCCGATCAAAAACCCGTAAATCCACCGGCCTGTATTGGTCGCGGCGGCCGAGACCGGGTCGGTCGCCATAAAAACAGCCCCGAAGGCGAACCCGCCCATCACCAGGTGCCAGTACGGCGGCAGGGCGAAAAACGCCAACCGGTCAGTCCCCTTCAAAAAATAAAATATCCCCGACATGGCCAAAAGCCCCAGGACGCAACTGACGACAACCCGCCAGCTCGCCACGCGGGTGACCAAAAGGAACGCCAGACCGACCAGGCACGCCAGCGCCGAAGTCTCTCCGATCGACCCGGGGATAAACCCATAAAACATATTGTTGAAATTATATCCGGCATCCGCGAGCGCCTGCACGACCGAAGTCCCTTTCGGGGCGGCCGCCGCGACCGCGAGCGGTGTCGCGCGGGTATAACCGTCGACCGCGACCCACGCCGTCGACCCGGAGATCTGCGCCGGGTACGCGAAAAAGAGGAACGCGCGCGCGACCAGGGCAGGGTTGAACACGTTCATCCCCGTGCCGCCAAAAATTTCCTTGCCGAAGACAACGCCGAAGGATATCCCCACCGCGACCTGCCAAAGGGGTATCGTCGGCGGGAGCGTGAGCGCGAACAGAATGCCCGTGACCAAAAAACCTTCATTAATTTCATGTTTGCGCGTGACGGCGAACAAAACTTCCCACAACCCGCCGGCGGCATAGCTGACCACAATGATGGGAATAACTTTCCAGGCGCCGGCCGCCATCGCCCCCCAGAACGAATGGGCCAGGCCTTTGGCCAGCTCGATCTGGTAACCGGTGTTATAGATCCCGAACAATGTCGCCGGGACAAGCGCGAGCACGACAAAGCTCATCACGCGTTTGAGGTCCGCCGCGTCGCGCACGAAAGGAGCCTTGGGCGCGGTCTTGCCGGGCGTTAATAAGAAAGTATCCAGCGCTTCATATAAAGGATACAGTTTCTCAAGGGGCTTGCCCTTTTCGAATAACTGTCCGACTTTTTTTAATTGTTCTTCAATGAATTTCATAAGAAATATTTTTACCCTTCTTTCTCAATCAAATCCAGCCCTTCGCGGATGATTCCACCCACGTCCGTCTTCGACGGGCAGGCGAAGCTGCAGAGCGCGAAATCTTCCTCATCGCATTCCAGGATGCCCAGCCGCTCGGCCTCTTCAATGTCTCCGCTGATAACCGCCTTGAGGAGAAAATACGTCATGATGTCCAGCGGCACGAACTGGTCGTAGATGTCATTGAGCACGATCGCCCGGTCGCTGCCGTTTTTATCCGTCGTCAGCGAAACCTCTCCCTGCGAAGAAGGCAAAAATGAGGACACAAATGTTTTTGAAAAGCTGTATTTGTCCAACCCCGGAGACATCCACCCTAAAAGCGTCCTCTGGCCGCCCGCGGGGACCACGGTCACCTGGGAATCATAAAAACGCAAAAATCCTTTTTCCCCCACCTCTCTGCCGGCCAGGACACTTCCGCAGAGGCAGCGCATTCCAGCCAGATTGCTTCCCTTTAATAATAAAGACAGCGGAGCGCCGGTGATCGTCTTGACATAACCCCGCCGGGCGACCCCTTCGCCGGTGACAGCGACCACCCGATCGGGTGAATAAACGCCGTCCAGGAAAAGGCCCGCTATCCGCAGGACATCCTGCGCCTCAACGTACCAGACATGATCTCCCTTGTGGACCGGGTCCAGATAATGGATATGCGTGCTGACGTTCCCGGACGGATGCGGCCCGGCGAAATAATGCGTTTCCACCCTCTGTGCCTGGGTCAAGGCCCTGGCCTGGGCGCCGTCACGGGCGCAAAGATATACTTTACCTTCGGTAAACTTGCGCAGGATGTCCAGGCCGGTCTGGAACCGCGCTTCCTGGCCGTTCAAAATAAAATCAATGTCCGCCGCCAGCGGCTCGGTATTCATGGCATGGACAAATATCGACTTGGGGGATTCCCCGGGGTGAGCGATACGGGAAAACGGCCTCTGCCGCAGGACCGGCCACAGCCCTGATCCCAGAAGCGCCCTTTCAACGTCCTCCCGGGAAAGGCCGGCGATCTCGGCGGAAGGGACCTTGCGGAACGTAACGGCTTCCTGGCGGCCGTCGGCCTCGATCACGATGTCCAGGAGCGCGCGCTTCTCGCCGCGGTTGACGGCAATCACTTTTCCGCTGACGGGAGAAACGACCTTCAGCTGCGGATAATGCTTGTCCTCAAAGAGCGGGCTGCCGACTTTGACGGGGTCGCCTTCTTTCACGCGCAGGCTGGCCTTGACGCCCTTGAAATCCGACGGGACGACTGCCGCGCGCTGCGGCAACGGCGCCGTCGCGACTTCTTTGGGCGCCGCGCCTTTAAGCCGGATATCCCTTCCCTGTTTTATATGAAAGACTGCCATCTTATTAAAATATTTTTGGAAATTTAGAACCGGTGAAACGAGAGGGTTTGATCCTTTTAATATGGAAGCCAGATAGTACCACCGCACAAATAAAAAATCAAGCGAATTTTGTCAAGATGTCAGGAATTCGCCAGTATCGTGTCCACGTCCACGTATTTCTTGACGAGGCCGGTCACTTCCCGGATCTTGTCCTTGTCCGTCTTCTGGATCTTGCAAATAAGATGTTCTATCCTGCCGGCTACCGTATAAGTGTCCTCGTCCGTGAGCAGGATGGGGATCTGGCTTTTTTTGAGAAGGTCGACGATCTTGGCCGTGGGCTGCAGGCCGCCCGTCAGGATGATCCCCGAGATGTGGAACCCCTGGCTTCCCCGGGCCAGGTGGGAACTGACGGCCAGCAGGATATTGTCCACCCGGTCGCCGGAGGTCAACACCAGCGTCCCTTCTTTTAAATAATGGATCATATTATGCGGCTCCATGGCCCCGACGATCGTGTGCTTGACGCGCCGCGCAAGGCCCCGGTCCCCGCCGAGCAATTTGAGGTTCAGGCCGTTCTTGACCTGCTCAACGGTCGGCGTGCTCAACAAAGGGTCCAGCGGGATCACGCCCAGGAGTCTGATCCCTTTATGGGACAACCCCTGCCTTAACGCGCGTTCGACCTTTTCATATTTCTCCGGCAGGACCTTGTTGACGATGACCCCCATCACCTCGACGCCCTTGAGGTCGAAAAGGGCCTTGTTCAAAACGATCTCGTCGATAGTCTTGCCGATGCCCCCTTCGCCGATAATGATCGCTTTGGAGCCCAGAAGTTTGGCGACATCGGCGTTGGAAAGGTCGATGACCGAGCCGACCCCGGCGTGCCCCGTCCCTTCGATGATGATGGCCTCCTTGCCGCGCTTGAGGTCGTTGAAAGCCTTGAGGATGGTCTCTTCCAGTTTCTCCTTGTGCGGGTTGAAAATATATTTTTCGGTATACCCGCGGCCGATGGTGACCGGGCTCATCTCCTTGAACTTTTTCCTGGTATGGAAGACCTCGGCGATCAGGTAGGAATCCTTGTCGATATCGAGGTCCCCGACGTGCACGTACTGCTGGCCGACGGGTTTCATGAACGCGGTCTTGATCTGGCGCTCTTTGAGGATCTGGTACAGGCCCAGGGAGATCGAAGTCTTGCCGGCGTTCTGGTATATCGAGGATAAAAATATATTTTTGACAGGATGCTCGGTCATGAGGAGCACTTCAGTTTTTGTTTGAAGGCCGCGGGGATCTCTTCCGGGAAATCCACCACCGTCACCCCCGCTCCCTTCAAGACTTCCCGTTTGGCCTCGGCCGTGCTCTTGCCCGAGGAGATAATGGCGCCGGCGTGTCCCATGCGCTTGCCCGGCGGGGCGCTGCGCCCGGCGATAAACGCAACAACGGGTTTGGTGGCTTCCTTCCTGATGTATTCCGCGGCGATCTGTTCGTCTTCCCCGCCGATCTCCCCGACCATGACAACCCCTTCGGTCTCGTCGTCGCGCATGAACATCTCCAGGGCCTCGACAAAACGCGTGCCGATGATCGGGTCCCCGCCCAGGCCCACGCACGTCGACTGGCCGATCCCCTGGTACGTCAGGCTGTGGACGACTTCATAGGTGAGCGTGCCGCTGCGCGAAACGATGCCGATCGGCCCCGGGACGTGGATATGCCCGGGCATGATCCCGACCTTGGCCTTCCCCGGAGAGATAACGCCGGGACAATTGGGCCCGATCAGCCGGATGCCCGTCCCCTTTAAAGCCCGCATCACTTCCACCATGTCCAGGACCGGGATGCCTTCGGTAATGCAGATGATCAAATTGATCCCGGCGCGGATATCCTCCAGGAGCGCGTCTTTGGCGAACTTGGCCGGGACATAGATGACGGCCGTATCCGCTTTCGTCTTCTCTTTGGCCTCAGCCACGGTGTTGAACACCGGCACCCCGGCAACTTCCTGGCCGCCCTTGCCCGGCGTCACGCCGCCGACCACACGGGTGCCGTAAGCGACCATCTGCTGGGTGTGGAACGACCCGTCGCGGCCGGTAACGCCCTGCACGATGACCCGGGAATTTTGGCTGATAAGGATACTCATCGCTTGGCTATGGCCACGACTTCGCGGATGGCCTCCCCCATCGTCGGATAAGTGCTGATCCGGTGTTCGGCCAAAAGGGCCTTGGCTTCCTTTTCGTTGGTGCCGATCAGGCGCACGACCAGCGGGACCCTTAGATCAAGGCGTTTGCGGGCTTCGATGATCCCCCGGGCGATATCGTCACAGCGCGTGATCCCGCCGAATATATTGATCAGAATGGCCTTGACGTCCTTGTTATGTAAAATGATCGTCAGGGCGTTGACCACCTTTTCCGGGTTGGAACTCCCGCCCACGTCCAGAAAGTTCGCCGGCGCGCCGCCGACGAGGTTGATGATGTCCACCGTCGCCATGGCCAGGCCCGCCCCGTTGACGACACAGCCGACGTTACCGTCCAGACGGACAAAACTAAGGCCGTATTGCCTGGCCTGCGCCTCATCAGGCTCCTCGTAATGGATATCCTGCAGCTTCCAGATGTCCTCGTGGCGGAAAAGGGCGTTATCGTCGAAGTTGATCTTGGCGTCGGCGGCCAGCATCTCGTCCCGGTCGTCGATGACCAGGGGGTTGATCTCGGCCAGCGAACAGTCATAGGCGAAAAACGTCTTGATCAGGCCGCGGAAAACCTCCGTGCCTTTTTCCTGATACCGCGGCTCGCTGAAAACGGACCGGATGAACGCTTCCCAGCGCGGCCCGCTGAGCTCAAAGGAACCTTCAAGGTAATATTTTTTGATCGCCCGCGGGTTGGTCTGGGCCGTTTCCTCGATGTCCACGCCGCCGGCGGAGCTGGCAATCAGGACCACGTCACTTTGGGCGGTGTCTACCACCATCCCGGCGTAAAATTCCTGCCGGATGGCAACGGCCCGCACGACCAGGACCTTTTCCACCGGATAGCCTTTGATCTTCAGGGCCTTCAATTGCGCGAACGCCGCGCGCAGTTCCTGCGGGCCGGCAACCTTTTTGATGCCCCCGGCCTTGCCGCGGCCGCCGACCAGGACCTGCGCCTTGAGGACAACGGGATACCCGACCGACCCGGCGACGCGCAGGGCCTCATCGACATCGACGGCCATGCTCCCCTTGACGACCGGCACGCCGGCTTTCTCCAGCAACTCCGTGGCTTGATATTCGTGGATTTTCATTTTTTTGATTTTTAAAAAACTTTTTGCGGTATTGGAAAATCGTTATTATACGATGAAACACCCGCCATATCAAGACGTTCCTGTGTCCCGCGGCAGTCCCGCGGCGGATATAACATTACACGGAACCTGGCCAAAGCCGGGACACCGGGCATTTTTTAACCTAAGAGTCTGGAGCTGTATGGACGACGAACGCGCATGACAGGAAGCTGCCGTTAAATTTCATTAACAGGCAGATCCAGGGAAGGCTTTAATTGAAACCATTTCAAGACACCTAAATTCCGGATAGCCACGGCCACTTCTCTTTCATTTAAAGGAGGGCTTCTCTTTTGTTTCCATTTCATAACTTCCCTCAAAACATCGTCCTCCGTTAAATTCTTTTCGTGATTTAATTCTTTCTCGACGAATAAAACAGTGGCCACGATTTCCGCTTGATTTGTATTCAACCGTAAAAACAGATCCACAGTTTTATCAATTGAATTATCCCATCGCAAAATATCTTCTTTATATTTATCGCGGTCTTTTTCATAAGCCAATCCCGGGAGAACGCGGAACATGCTTCCCGCCTTCTGTTCCTGGATTAAACCGGCATTCGATAAACGTTTCTTGACATCATCAAGCTCCCGGCAAAAAGGCCCATATGAACTTCTGGTATGAGTTAAACCTGTCGGCAACCCCAGAGCCGTCGCGACATAAGCGATTTTTTGGAAAATGACTCTTCCAACCGGCATATGATAGGCCTGTCTTTCAATACGATAAACAACCTCTGCCAATGCAACCCACGCGGGATTTAATTTTTGCAAAATGGGGTTCCCTGTTCCATTCTTTCGCAAGGCAACACCCCTGCAAAGAAAATCGATTGTTAATTGTTCCCGAGGCGTTCCATATGGCGCATACATTTTTACAGGTATGTCCCACTGGGAAAGATACTTGTAAATTAAGGGGCCGACAGCCTCCCAAAGCAACTGACCGTTGCCGCAGCCAAGAGGAGGAAGCGCTATGGATTCGATCCCCCATTCCCTATATTTCTCTGTTAATATTCTCAACCCTTTTTCAATGTCTTGCATGCGGGAAGCCGCGCGCCAATCGCTTTTTGTGGGAAAATTAATGATCTGCGGAGAAAACATGGATTCTTTAAAAAGATACGGGACCCCCGGGCTGACCTCGTGACGTTCGCACCGGGCAACGTAATCCTTGAACATCTCCGGATAACGCTCCTTGAATTCCGCCGCGATCCCCTTCCCCATGATCCCGACACAATTCACAGTATTGACGATCGTCTGCGCTCCTGATTGAAAAATATTTCCGATTAAAACTTCCATAATTATCCTCTAGAAAAACAAGCTCCCTTTTATCTCCACCGGTAAATCAGAGATCCTTTTGAACGCATCCAGCGCGGTTTGATTGGCGACATATGCTCCTATAATATACCGCGGTTCCACGCGTTCGGGAACAAGAATCTCCGCGCATTTTATGCCTTTGCGCCTCTCCTGCTCCCAATAATCGTCATCCAACCAAAAGGATGCATAAATCTCTTCCCTATACTCATCTGAATAAGCTTTAAAATGAGGGTTAAAAATACTGCTAGGACTGCACGTATAAAAAAGAAGTGTATCGTGAAGATTAGCAAATGTACTCGAATCGCTATGAGCAGAAGAGCGCTTCCAAATAATTTCATTTTCAAATCTTCCCTCGTCAAATAATTCATCAAGAATTGTTTTCAAATAATGCGATTTCCTTGTATCAAGATGAACATAAATACTTCCATTATCCGCTAGAATTTCTCTAAGAAAAACAAGCCGTTTTCTCAGAAACTCAACAAATTGTGCGCCTGCAATTTTGTCTTGATACGCTTTTTGGTCCTCTGTGCCTTTGAATTCCTGTTGCGTCGCAAAAGGTGGATCAATATATATCAACCGCACTCCCGGTGTCCCATCCGCATTACAAAGTTGACCGGACTTCTTCATTTCCAAAAGCGTCTTCATCACTTGAAGATTATCACCAAATATCAACATATTATGCCAATCTACACCATTTCTCCCAAAGGTACGAACAGGCTGAAGAGGAACAGCTAATGTATCTGCAATGATATCTTCCTCACGATCTTTACCATGATAAACCAATTCATACTCACGTTTCTCTGGAGGAAAAAGTATCCGTGCCCATTCAGGAGAAATTTCTTCACCCGATCCCAGCAAACGCATCAACTCTTGTCGTTGTTCAGGCGTCATACCTTAAATTCCTTTCTTAACAGCTCTTTCATGTTTGAGAGGACAGTAAAATTTCATCCATCAAACCGCTATCTGCAAAACTAAAAACTAAACCGTCTCCGACAATTACATGATCAAGCAACTTCACTCCAAGAGGAGCAAGCACTCTGACCAATTTTTCGGTAAAAAGCTTGTCTGATTCACTCGGCTCGGCTGCCCCTGACGGATGATTGTGACCAACAATTACCGCACCCGCATTCGCCGATAAAGCGCGAGAAACTAAAAGCCGAATCGAAGGTTCCGCCTTACCCAC
This sequence comes from Candidatus Omnitrophota bacterium, assembly GCA_016212005.1. Taxonomy (GTDB): domain Bacteria; phylum Omnitrophota; class Gorgyraeia; order Zapsychrales; family Zapsychraceae; genus UBA10015. The sequence continues at coordinate 49,730 of JACRHP010000059.1, forward strand.
CGAACCAACCGTGAGCAAAGCATCTTCGAGTAAAACACATCTTCGGTTAAGAAGCAACACACGAAAATGCTCATCAGTGAGCCCTTGCAATCGAGAACGGAGATACTCCGCGGCTTCCTTAGTTTTCTTGAAAATAATCCGTTGGCGTGAATCTGGCAGTGAAATACGTCGGGCAAGTTCCATGGCAGCAACTAACTGTGCGGCTTTTGCACCCTTTAGACCTTTAATTTCAAATAACGCTGAAAGCGGAGCTTCAAGAAGAGAGCGAACCGTTCCAAATTTCTCAAGAATTTGCCTTGCCAACTCCACTGCATTCACTCCCTTAATCCCAACTCGCAGAAGAATGGCAATAAGTTCGGCATCAGTTAGCGAATGCGGCCCCTGACGTAGCAATCGTTCGCGCGGGCGATCTCCTTCTGGCCAACCAACAATTCCTTTAGACCTTCTTTTATTTAAAGACACTTTAACTTATCCTTTATGCTCTCTCTTATCCCGCAATAATATCCAGCCATTCCTTAAAAAACTTATTCCCATTGAAATAATCGCCGTGTTCTAACGTTTTTTGCTGGTGGTTATAAATCTTCAAATCCTTAAATGGCTTTTCGTAACACTTGGGGTCGTGGACATGCCGTAAAAACCCCCAGCACCCGGAATGGCCGAAAGGATTATAGCGGCAGACTTCATCTTCATAACTGCAATAGCAGTGCAGTTCGTTTAATTTTCCGGCGCGCAGGGTATCTGTATAGGGAATCTCCCGATGAGCGGAGACGATGCTGGCAACGAGAATCAGCTTGTTGACTTTAATCGGCGGCTTGCCGTCTTCCCCGCTTCGTTTGATGGCCTGGTAGCTTAATTCGGTCCCATAGCTATGAGCGACAATATTTAATTCGGCATCGGGATATTTTCTGGCAAGCGTGCGCAATTCCCGCATGACCATTTTGACATGGTCGAATTTTGTCTTCGGATTAACAGAATTGAGGGCGAGAAGAAACCCGTAGGGATACGGAACGGGAAGATCATCTTTAAACCTCGGGTCTTTGCCGGCGAAATCGGCAAATTTATAGACCCAATTATCCTTTTTAGCGCTGCGGATCCCGTGGATGGCAAAAATGACGCGCAATGTTTACTCCTTCTATTCTCGAGGCGGTGCGGGGGGATCGACTTTAAGTCGTATTCTACAGGACAACAGGAATCCGGGCAAACAATAAGTTAGGGGGGTCTTCCTGTATCCCGCGAAAATGCGGTCTTAATTTCTCGTTGCAGGCGCCGCGGCCGGCAGATATTCCGCCAGGGCGCAAAGCGTCTGGTACCCGATCCTGCCGTCGGCCGTCAGCCCCGCGGACCGCTGGAACGCCATGATGGCGTTCTGCGTCTTTTTCCCCATCTTTCCGTCGGCGGGGCCGGGGTCAAAACCCGCCCGCTTCAGGGCTTCCTGGACCAGTTTGACGTTGACCTTGCGGCCGACAACAAGATCGCTTTCCTTAAGGACGGCGAGCTTCTCCCACGTCGCCCGGTCCACAAAACGCGTCTCTTTCAAGCCGTTGTCCCTCTGGAACTGTTCGACGGCGTCGCGCGTCTGCATGCCCATTTTTCCGTCTATTTTCCCCGGGCTGTACCCGTAAATTTTCAAAAGCGCCTGGACCTCTTCGACGGTATCATTTTTCTGCATGGGGACGATTTCCCCGACCAGCTCCCTTTCTTCCGCCCCTTCTTTATGGAGGAGACGGTAGAGGATATCACAGCCGGCCGAGGGGAAACAAACCGTTAAAACGAAACTAACAGATAAAACAATCCTTACCGCTTTTGGGGAGAAGCCGATCATAAATTTTATCTGATTTGTTTTTTATTATAACACCACGGGTTGTAATTCAATGGCATTTGTGTTAATGTAAATTTTGATAAGTTTAAACACCGGGGAGCCCATGCCTAAAAAAAATATCGCGGTCGCGGGAGCGGTTGTGGCGGTCATTGTCGCCGGCAACATTTTTTTGACCCCCTATTTGCACCGTCGGGAAACCGCCCGGATCGTCCGCGCCGTTTGCGAAGACTGGAAAAACGGCAGGGTCCTGGAAGCCTTTCAATATTGGGAGAACCCCAAAAAGGCCCCGCCTTTTGAAGGCCTCGCCTCCTACAACATCAGCCGGCAAACCCTGGACAAAAAAAACGGTCAGCGGCACGCCCGGATCTTCGCGACGCTGGAGTTCCCCTCGGGTGCTACGGCCGCGCCTTCCGGCCAGGAATGGGTTTTTGACCTGCGGCAAACAAGGATAGGCTGGAAAATAACAGACTTGAACCTCTCCGACCACTAGCCCTTCGACACTTCGACCTCGCTCAGTGTGGTTCCGGAAGTGTGGTGAGCTTGTCGAACCACTACGCTCAGGGCCAGTGACGAGCATGGTCGAACCACTGGTTTCTATACTCCCAGCTCCTTCGGGGAAATACCCTTGGGGATCTCCGGAGAGGGCTTGCTTAACAAATACCCCTGGACGGCGTCAACCCCTAACTCGCGTACGACCTGCAGTTCCTCGCGGTCCTCGATCCCTTCGGCGACCGTCAATATCCCGCTTTTATGGCAAAATGTAATGATCGACTGGACAATATTTTTCTTCAATGAATCCAGATGGATATACCGTATCAGGCTTAAATCGATTTTAATGTACTCGGGCTTGACTTCCGCCACGGTATCGAGCCCCGCGAACCCGCTGCCTACGTCGTCCACGGCGATCTGGACCCCCAGCGAACGCATGCTGTTTAATTTATCCAGAAGGATCTCATGGTCGCGGATAGCCATCCTCTCCGTCAATTCCACCACAAGGCATTCCGGGTTCGCGTTAATGCTGGAGAAAAACGCGCCGTCCGGGGAACACTGGTCGATAAAATACGGCGTACAGTTCAGGAACAACTTCCCCCGCCCAAGCTTTTTCTGCCAGTGGTAAAAAGCCTTCTGCCACGCCAGTCTTTCCGCTTCGTTATACATCCCGAAGGTCAGGGCCGCCTTGAAAAAAAGTTCCGGGTTGCATAAAAAACTGTCCGTAAACGGCCGGCTCAAGGCCTCGACGCCCAGCAGCTCAAAAGACGGCAAGGCGTATATGGGCTGGAAAAACGGGACGATCAGTCCGTTTTGAAGAATTTTCCTTAGTTCGCCGGTGACGATATCTTTGGACCCCTGGGAATATTCCACGCGGTGGCTGCGGTCCAGGGCCACTTCGATGCGGGCGAGCAATTCCCGCTGGTCGAAAGGCTTGTTGATATGGTCCTCGCCATATTTGTATAATTTTTCCATGTCCTCGGCGGATATCCGGTGGTCCGCGAGAAAAATAATGGGGATGCCGCGCCACAGCTCGTTGTCCCTGATGGCCTTGCAGACCTCGAGGCCCGACATGTCGGACAACGCGTTCTCCAGCAGCACCAGGTCGGGGGCATGCTGCAGACGGCGCAGGCCGTCGGCGCCGCTGAAAGCCACGTCAACGCGATAATTATACGGCTGAAGGAACTGTACCGTGGATCTGGCCAGCTCCTTGTCGCGAGCCACCAGCAGGATCTGTTTTGAAGTTTGAGGGGGCATATTTCTACAGCTCGTCTTCCAAGCAGTTATTTATTATAAAGATACCCTCGTCAATAGCAAAGGATTTTTGGCAAATTAGCGGCGCCGCGGTGTCCAGCTTCACGGCGCGGGGAAAAGCTCTATCTGCCGGGATTGATCACGGTCCCTGGGCCGGCGCGCCGGACCCGCCCGCTCATATTCCTTCAACTGATGCTCGATATCGTCCAGATAAAAAGACGGGCAGCCGGAAAGCCGCCGGCCCCAAAGCCGCCGGCGCCGGGCGTGGGTCAGGAACAGGACCTCTTTGGCGCGGGTCATCCCGACATAAAACAAGCGCCGTTCTTCTTGCGGATCAGAAACCATATTCTCGATGGATAGCGGCAAAAGGCCTTGCTCGCAGCCGACGATAAAAACAACCGGGAACTCCAGCCCCTTGGCGGCATGCAGCGTCAGGAGATGGACATTTTCCGCCCGGCGCTCGATTGCGTCCTCCGGCTGCTGCAGCGCCAGGTAATCGAGAAATTCCTCGACATGATCGAATCGTTGAGCCATACGGACAAACCGCGCGACATTTTTTTGCCAGGCGGGACGGCTGTCCTTAAAAATTTTCTCGCCCCCAGCAGTTTGCGGGAGCTTTGTCATCACATCGCTTAAAACGCCGGAGCCGCGGAGATCTTTTAAAAGCGCGACCAATTCAGGGACCGGCGCGAGTTCCGCGAACGGCCGGTCGTCGGAAGTCTGATAAGGAATTCCGTGACGCCCCAGGGCCTCTTCCAAAACAATTTTCTGGGCGTTGAGGCGATACAAAACGGCGATATCCGTGAAACTGCGCTGGGCGAGCGGCGTTGAAGCAACCCGGCCGCTGTCCTGCGAGAACATGCTCGTCCCCCCGACCATCTTCTCAATTTGATGGACGACATACTCCGCCTCGGCCTTGTCCGTCGGGGCATCATAGACGGTTAAACGCCCTTCGCGATAAATGTCGGCCGTCACCGCGCAAACCAAAGGCGTTTCGCGCGCCACGATCTGACCTGACGCTTTCAAAAGATTTGGTGCCGAGCGGTAATTGTCCGACAAAGACAAAATCGCGGCGCCTTTGAAATCTTCGGCGAAACGTTCGAAGAACGAAACGTCCGCGCCGCGGAAACTGTAAATCGCCTGGTGCGGGTCGCCGATGGCCGTCAGCGTGGCGCCGCGGCGGACAAACTCTTTTAATAACGCGTGCTGCAAGGCGTTGATGTCCTGATATTCGTCGACGAACACGTGCGTGAATTCGGATTTCTGCGCATGGCCGGTAGGCTCCTCCCGCAGGGAGCCTCTCGGCCTTCGGGAGGATAAAAGTTTACGCGCCTCCAGCAGCAAATCGTCATAATCCAGAAGGCCGTTGGCCTTGAGGATCGCGTTGTAGGCCGCGACCTCGCCGGAAATTTCTCCGCCGCTGCCGCGGGTTTTGCTCTCAATGACGGCGTGAAGTCTTTTTTTGATCTGCCGCTTAGGAATATCCGGCCAAAGTTCTCCGGCAATCCTTTCTAAATCATGAGCGACGGCGATGTTCCATTCCCGGGGAAGGCCCGTGTCCTGTATATGTTCGCGCAGATAAGAGAGGCAAAAACCGTGAAAGGTGCCGACAAAAACTTTTTCCTGTGCGGCGGGAAAGGATCTAACAAGGCGTTCCCGCAGTTCTTCGGCGGCTTTGTGAGTGAAGGTGATCGCCAGCGTCCGCTCTCCGGCTTGAAGCTGACGGCTGATGCGCGCGATGCGGTACGTGAGGGTGTGCGTCTTGCCTGTGCCCGGCCCGGCGACGATCAACAGATGTCCACCGGTATAATCCGCGGCCTGTTGCTGGGAGGCGTTGAGCTCTGGCGATTTTCCGTCCGGATTCATTGGAAAAGGGTCAGCTGGCCTTCTTTTTTCCGGTGGTCTTCATCAGAAAAGAGATGAACGGTGCCGTATTCGCCGTCATAACCCGCGGCGATATTCACCTTGCCTTCGCGCATACACCCGATCCCGCGCGCGACCAGATCTCCGGATGCCGCCTCGATCACTTTTAGAGAAGCGTCCTGCAGAATAAAAAGTTCATTGCCCAGCTGCGCCAGCAGACGATGATACAATTCCTGCACGCTTTTCGTGTCAACACCGCTCACCCCTTTGGCCTCGGCGATCACCTCCGGCAGCGGGATCAAATTAGAATACGGCCGCCAGCGCGGCGGCTTCTCCCCTTCGGGGCGGTCCGCCAATTGCTCGATGCGGGCCATGACCCCGACGGTGACCGGCTTGCCGCACACGGGACAAAGCCCTTTGTGCTTTTGGGTTTCCCGCGGATGCAGGCGCGTCTTGCAGGCGCGGTGGCCGTCGTAATGATATTTGCCTTCCTCTGGAAAAAACTCGACGGTGCCGATCAGCCCCTTATCTTGAGGGTCGGAGAGCGCGCGGTAAATGGCCGGATAGGAA
>JACRHP010000057.1 GCA_016212005.1 Candidatus Omnitrophota bacterium
GATTTTCTCCCATTGTTCATCGGTCAATTTCATATCGGCCTCCAGGTTTTATGTCCCTGAGGCCATTGTATATCCAACATCGACGGTCCGCGACCACCGATTAAATTATTTCAGACGAACGGTTTTGGGATGACTTCTAGTCAAAACAGCCTTCTCTGCATCAAAAAAGAAGTACAAAACCCTGACAGAGCCTTCAACGCTTTCAAATCTTAACTCAAATATCTCATCGCCAATATATTTTGCATGCGGAAAGGACAACCCCTTTCCAAATTCTTCCAACAGTTCAATGGCAGAAAAGAATTTCTCCCGAGAATGGACATTCAAACTTTTTACAAATTCTTCAACGGGCCTACGTCCTGACTCCGTGACAAAATAAACGACCTTCATCCACCCCTCTCTACCAACATTTCTATCTAGTTAAAGTATACAACTAAATGATTGTTAATGCAATAATTAACCCTTCCCCATTATCAAGCGCCAGGTCAGAGGCCAAACGGTCGCCTATCGGCTTAAGCACCTTAAATCCTCTACGCAACAATTCCTGCGTAACAGCTAATTCCGCGATATCCGCCTTGAGCTTGGTATCCACCGGCACCTCCTTAAAAAATAAAACCCGTCCACCCACCCGTAAGGGGGATGAACGGGTTCTATTTGGTTGCGGGGGCAGGATTTGAACCTGCGGCCTACAGGTTATGAGCCTGTCGAGCTACCGGGCTGCTCCACCCCGCGGTATTTTATAAAATTCGAAGCGCGAAATCCGAAACAAATATTAAATCATAAATTCCAATCTACAGAAACATCAGTTTGGAATTTAAAAAATTGAAATTTTGAGATTGTTTCGTATTGCGGATTTCAAGTTTCGGATTTTAAAAGAACTACTTCTGCGCATCCATGCGATAAACTTTCTCACCCTCGCGCACCAGGCCCATCCGTTCGCGCGCCACCCTCTCCAGATAAACCGGATCCTCGATCAACCGCTGCTTCTCTTCTTCCAATTCGCTATTTCTTAGCTGCAACTCGACGATTCTTTTCTCATATTCCAGGTTCTTCTGCCGATGGTCCTGCATAATAGTAAACGAAGGCAGGAAAAAAAGCAAGATGATTGTAGCAACGGCGAAAAGCCATAGAGCGTTTTTTAGCATAGGTCACAAGGTCACAAGGTCACAAGGTCACAAAGTCACAAAGTCACAAAGTCACAAGGTCGCCAAAAAAACTTTTACGTGTGACATGGTGACTTTGTGACATGTGACTTCTCAATTAATAAATCTTTCCCCACCTCGTCCCGGCATATACAGCTTTTTTACCAAGTTCTTCTTCGATGCGCAAAAGCTCGTTGTACTTGGCCAGCCGGTCGGTGCGCGACAAAGAACCCGTCTTGATCTGCCCCACGCCGGTCGCGACCGCCAGATGGGCGATGGTGGTATCTTCCGTTTCCCCGGAGCGGTGCGAAATGATCGAGGTGTATTTATTCTTCTTCGCTAAATTGATCGTGTCGAGCGTTTCAGACAAGCTGCCGATCTGATTGACCTTGACCAAAATCGAATTGGCGATTCCTTTATCGATCCCCATCTTCAAACGCTTGACGTTGGTGACAAAGAGGTCGTCGCCGACCAGCTGCACTTTGGTACCCAGCGCCTGGGTTAATTTCTTCCACCCGTCCCAGTCGTTCTCGTAAAGCCCGTCTTCGATGGAAACGACCGGAAATTGCTCGACCATCTTCTGGTAGACATCGATCAACGCGTCCGCGCCGATCATCTGACCGTTGTAATTGTATTTGCCCTTCTCATGAAACGACGATGACGCAGCGTCCAGCGCGATAAAAATATCTTTGCCCGGTTTGTAGCCGGCTTTGGCCGTGGCATCCATGATCAAGGTCAACGCCTCTTCATTGCTTTGCAGATTCGGCGCGAACCCGCCTTCATCGCCGACGGAGGTGGCCAAATCTTTCTCATGAAGGATCTTCTTGAGGTTGTGGAACACCTCGGTCGCCATCTGCATCGCCTTGCTGAAGGTCGGCGCGCCGATGGGCATGATCATGAATTCCTGGATGTCGAGATTATTATCAGCATGCACTCCGCCGTTGAGGATATTCATCAAAGGCACCGGAAGGATATTCGCTTTTGTGCCGCCGAGGTAGCGGTAGAGGGGGACTTTCTTTTGAGCGGCATCGGCTTTGGCGACCGCCATCGAAACTCCCAGGATCGCGTTGGCGCCGAGCTTGCTCTTATTCTCCGTCCCGTCGAGCTTCAGGACGATCTTGTCGATCGCTTTGAAATCAGGCGTTTTCCCTTTGATGGCCCTGGCGATAATCGTATTGACGTTGGCGACCGCTTTGGTGACGCTTTTCCCCAGATAACAGGATTTGTCGCCGTCGCGCAGTTCAATAGCTTCATGTTCGCCGGTGGAGGCCCCGGAAGGGACCGCGGCCCGGCCCACAACGCCGTTTTTCAAAATAACATCGACTTCAACTGTGGGATTCCCGCGGGAATCCAGAATCTGCCGCGCTTTAACCTGTGCTATAATAGATGCCATAATTTCCTTTTCCTTTTTTCATTGAATAAAAGAGTATTGGACAAATTATCACAGTTTGATTTTAGAGTCAAGAAGGTTATGATATACTCATTTATAAAGTCAATCAAAAAAGCGGCCGCTATCAATAGTTGCGGTGCTAATCTCTAAGAAAGGGCCGGCATACTCATGAAAAAATTTATTATCTGGATAAAGATCAATTGGGCAAGAATCCTTCTTATCGGCTTGGGCATCGGCTTTATCATCGGGCTGGTCCTTTACTCTATATATATAAGCAATGCCTTCAACACCCTGGAGAATTTTACAAAACGGCAGGCTGCCGGACAGATGGCGTTACAGATGCCGATGTTTCTTTTTGTCTATGGCTTATTTATGGTCATGCAAGCGGTTTTGACCTGGTATTTCATGACCGGCCGCGGCATGGGTTCTTTGACCAAGAAATCTATCCGGCCCAATGAAACCCAGGTTAAATGGCAAGATGTTATCGGCATGGAAGAAGCCAAAAAAGAAGCGCTGGAAGTTGTCCAGCTTATCAAGGACCAATCTCTCCAGAAAGCCATCGGCGGCGGGATCATCAAAGGGACTTTATTGCTCGGGCCGCCCGGATGCGGTAAAACTTACCTGGCCAAGGCCATGGCCACCGAATGCGGCTTGCCGATGCTCCCGGCCGTCGGCAGCGAGTTTGTGGCCATGTTTATGGGACAAGGCGCCGCCCGGATGCGGTCGCTATTCAAGCAAGCCCGCGCCGAGGCTAGAATTCACGGTGGGTGTATTATCTTTATCGACGAAATTGACGCCTTTGCCCAGCCCCGTCAAACCGAAAAAGGGTTGGGGGCCACCACAAGCCATAACGCCACCATCAACCAGTTCTTGACCGAGATGGACGGTTTGAGCAAAAGAGAAAATAATATCGTCGTCATCGCCGCGACCAACGCCGAAGAGGACGACCTTGATCCGGCCATCATGCGTTCCGGCCGTTTTGACCGCAAAATTTACGTTGAAAAACCCAATACCAAAGAACGCGTGGCGTTACTTCAATACTACCTGGGCAAAGTTAAAACGGAAAAAAATATCAATATCGAACTGCTCGCCGACCGGTGCAAATGGTTCTCCCCTTCCGATATCAATAATCTTGTGCAAGAAGCCGGGGTCCTGGCCTTGCGCGACCGCAGCGAGACCATTACCCAGAAACATCTGGATCAAAGTCTGCGGCGGCTTCTTGCTTCCATCGAGCGCATGGGGGTGGATAAAATCTTGAGCGAACGGGTCAACATCAAATGGGACGATCTGATCGGCATGGAGGAAACGAAAAAAGACGCCTGGGAGATCGTGGAACTATTGCGTGACCGGCACCGCCTGAAGGTCATCGGCGGTCAAATCATCAAAGGCATCATGATGATCGGCCCGCCCGGCTGCGGAAAAACCTATCTGGCCAAAGCGATGGCCACCGAATGCGGCTACCCTTTTATTACGGCGACGGGTACGGATTTTATCAACCGGTATATCGGCTCCGGGACGACAAAACTTCAGGAAGTCTTTAAGGAGGCGCGCAAGATCGCCAAGACCGAAGGCGGATGTATTATTTTTATCGATGAAATCGATGCCTTCATCCGGCCGCGCGAAACCAGAGGCATAGAGCAAGGCGGTGACCGCTATTACAATTCGACGATCAATCAATTCCTGGCTGAACTGGACGGCCTGAAACATGTTGAGGAAGGCCACGTCGTGGTCCTGGCGGCGACCAATGTCCCGGAAGAAAAACTCGATGACGCCGTCATGCGTTCCGGGCGTTTTGACCGCAAGATCTATTTTCACAAACCGTCGGCCAAAGATCGCGAGAAACTGATCGCCTTTTATCTTTCGAAAGTTCAGTTCGATAAAAATATTGATATCCCCAAAATGGCCGATAAGGCCAAATGGTTCTCCCCCGCGGACATCAACAATATGGTCCGCGAAGCCGGTATCTTTGCCTTGCGGGACAACCGGGAAATCGTCACTACCCCGGACCTGGAAAAAGGACTGGAACGCGTCATGGCGTCCCTGGAACGCACCGGCACAGAAAAGATCCTGGGTGAGAAAACCCATGTGCGCTGGGATGACGTTATCGGCATGCGGGATGTCAAAGAAGAAGTCTGGGAGGTTGTCAAAATGTTGCAAGACCGGAATATGGCCAAGGCGGTCGGCGGCAAAATTATTAAAGGGCTCGTCCTGTTCGGCCCTTCCGGCTGCGGAAAAACGTATTTAGCCAAGGCCATTGCCACAGAATCCGGTTTTCCCTTTATCTCCATCCCCGGGAGCGAATTCGTTTCCATGTGGATGGGAGAAGGCGTGCAAAAAATGAAAGACGTTTTCAAGGAAGCCCGCGCCATGGCCAAGACCGAAGGCGGCTGCATCATCTTTTTTGATGAGATCGATTCTTTCGCGCGGCCGCGCCAAGCTGATCGCGGGTTCGGGGGCGGCGTTATCAATCAAAATGCCAACATCAATCAATTCCTCACCGAGCTCGATGGACTAAGACAGCAGGAAAATACAATTTTGGTGCTGGGAGCTACGAATGCAAGCGAACAAGAACTTGATCCGGCCATCCTCCGGGCCGGCCGCCTGGAGCGGAAGATCTATGTTACACTGCCCACCCTGGAGGAGCGTAAAGAGCTCTTTAATTCTTATTTCCAAAAGGTCAAGCTCGCCGATGATGTCAGTGCCGACCGGTGGGCCAGGATCGCCGTTGGCGTTACCCCCTCGGATATTGACAATATCATCCGGGAGGCCGGGCTCCTCGCGTTAAGAGGGAACCGGGACGCCATAACCCATAAAGATCTCATGGACGCCTATGACCGCATCACCATCGGCGCCGTCTCCCGGGAAAAATATAATAAAGCTTCTTTATTAAAAACAGCCTACCACGAATCAGGCCACGCGATCGTAACGTATCTGGTCCATCCTACCAATGAAGTGATCAAGGCCACCATCAAACCGCGCAAAGGGTCCTTAGGGTATATCTGGAACCGTCCGATCGAAGAACTGGCCGTAAGTTCCCCCAGCAAAGAACATTGCCTGTCGGAAATACAAGTCCTTCTGGCCGGTTATGTAGCAGAAAAGATCGCCATCGGGACAACCGCTTCCGGTGTAGGCGGTGGCGAAGGGAGTGATTTTTACAAGGCAACCGGCATCGCCCATTTTATGGTCTGGAGCCTGGGTATGGGTCCTTCCGGGCTTATCGGAGATTTTGGCGCCATCAGAGACGGGCACATCTCGGAAAAAACACGCGAGACCCTCGACAATGACGTCCAGGCGATCCTGCAGCTATGCCTTAAGAAAACCTCCGAGCTATTGACGGAAAAAAAAGAGGTCCTTGAATTCTTCGCCCAGGAACTTCTGGAAAAAGGCGACCTGGAATATAACGACGTGCAGGCGGTCTTTACCAAATTTAATATCAAGCCTGCCGCCGCCCGGCCTTTGGCAGAGGGACAATGACCCAACGCTCCGCTTTCTTGTTTTTATTCATCATTGTCTCTGCCTTTGGATGCTCCCGACCTCCCGCCCCGACGCCTTTGCCGGAGGCGCATCAAAAATTCCTGAAAATTCTCCACGAAAAATACGGGCTCGATATCGTCCTCAAGCCGTTAGAACATACCGTCTGGGTTTACGTGCCTCTGAAGGAAGAACTGCTGCGCATCGCCGCGACGGCCGAAGGCGTCAGGAAATCCCGGGATTCTCAAGAGCGCCCCACGATAAAATACATCGACACGTCTTATGTTGACGGACGGTTTTTGATCGCTCATGATATCCGTCTGGATAAAAACTATGCCCAGAGCCCGGGATACCGGCCGGATTATACCGCCGCTTATCAGCAAGCCAGCCATAAGATATTAACCGCCATGTCGGCCTATTTTGAAACCGCTCAGGCGCCGCAATTTTTCGTCATAGTCATAACGGATGTCCGGAACGGCATTGAAATTGAGAATATTTTTTATCTTGAGGATCTAAAGTGGTATATGTCCGCGGGATCTATGCCGCAGGAGGAATTCCTGAAAAGAAGCATTTATGAGACCAGGGGGAAAACGGAGGGGATCGGGGACACGGCGGGCCGGCACCTCGCGTATACGGAGATCACCATGCCGGAATTTTTGGCCAAACAGATCACCAACCGCGTCACGTTCGCCTACCAGAAAGGTTCGTCGCCCCCTTCTCCGGATACCCCCAAAGAGCTTTTGACGATCGCGGCCACGACCCTAGGCTATTACGAATTTAAGGATCTTGACGGGGTGCGGCTGCGCAATCTCGCCGACAACACGGAAGTCATCGCCGACCCGGCGACCCTCTGGACCTACCAAAAGCGCTGACCGAAAAAGTTTATCGGCTGACAACGCCCGGATAAAAAGACGGCGTTATATCCGACTGCCAATACTGCTTCGTCGCTATATCCATCACGGTAAGCTTCCCCCACCAGCCCGCC
>JACRHP010000058.1 GCA_016212005.1 Candidatus Omnitrophota bacterium
TGAGAATTCATGCATAAAATTGGAAAAATGTTCCAAATTTGCCCTAAAAATGGGGCACCCAACTAAAGGTTATAATTTTTATTTTCTCGACGATGACTCTTTGCAAAGAATCGTTTTTTCAAAAAAGTGACGAAGTCAGGTGGGGCCTGGGTTACCCCGATTCGTAAGATATGGCAAAATTTTCTTCGATAATTTTGCCATACTCATCGGGGTTATCCGCCGAAATATTGCTAGGCGACATCTCGCCGTAGCTGAATACGAAAGTCATTCAGCGAAGGCGGATAAGGAGTCATTTCCTATGGAACTTATGCCGTACATTGTTGAAGAGCGAAAGGATACGGGGCTTTTTAACGCCAAGCTCGGTATTTGGCTTTTTTTGTCGTCGGAAGTCATGCTTTTTGGCGCCTTGTTTTCTTCTTATGTATTATTGCGCACCGGGGCGGCTCACTGGCCGCACGGCTCATCTATCCTGAACGTTCCCATCGGCGCGTTTAATACGGTTGTTCTGATCGCCTCCAGCGTGAGTATGGTCTTCGCCTGGGCCGCGCTCAAAGAAAATAAATTCGGCAAATTCAGGCTTAACCTCGGGCTGACGGTCCTTTTGGCGCTGACGTTTTTAGTCGTCAAATCGTTTGAGTACGGCGCGAAGTTTGAGCACCACTTGTTCCCCCGGACAAACACCTTTTTAGCCATTTATTTTACGCTGACCGGGCTGCATGCCCTGCACGTGATCGGCGGGATCATCGTCAATGGTTATCTCTGGGGGCCGGGGGCCAAAATGTGGCAAACGGATCCGGCGCGGTTTACCAACCGCATCGAGATTGCGGGGATTTACTGGCATTTCGTCGACCTTGTGTGGATCTTTCTGTTCCCGGTGCTTTACCTTTTATAGGAGAATCGTGATGAGCGGGACACATGACATTAAGCAAGAGATTAAAAAATACTGGAAGGTGTTTACGGCCTTGCTGGTCTTGACCGTAGTCACGGTCGCGATCAGTTATTTGAAATTCGGCCTGGCTGTTGCCATTATCGTGGCGTTGACGATTGCCCTGGTCAAAGGATCTCTGGTGGCTTGTTTTTTTATGCACCTTATTTCCGAAAGGAAACTGGTTTATGTTATTCTTGGCTTTGTGGTTTTTTTCTTTTTGGCCATGATGCTGTTGATCTACGCGTCGCATTTCAACCTGCCGGAAGGGGTTCAAATTGTCTCTTAGAGATTTTCATATTCTTTTTGTCACAGCCTCAATCCTATGCAGCATCGGTTTTGGATGGTGGGCGGTTAATCAGTATGCGGCCCAGCCGGGCTGGAACTATTTGACGACCGCGCTGGCTTCTTTTTTCATCGCCGGCGGGTTGGTTATCTATGAAGTTCTTTTTATCAAAAAGATCAAAGGGTAACGGGGTCATGCCACATCGAAGGTTGAACCGGCTTGTTTTTATTTCGCTTGTCTTGTTTTTAGGTGGCACGCAAGCAGGGTATGCTTGTAGTGTTTGTTTTGGCGGGTCGTCGCAGGACCCAGCCAATATTGGCCTGCGTAACGGCGTGATATTTTTGCTGGCGGTTGTTTTGCTCGTGTTGGCGTCTTTTGCCAGATTTTTCCTGAATATTCGAAAAAGAACAAAGTTGATGGTGGACCAATCCTAGGGAACGCACGATGGACATAACAAAAATGTTGAATTTGCCGATTGTCGCCTCGGCCCATGGCCATGAGATCGACATGATGATTTATCTGGTGCATATTTTGATGGTTATTCTGGGGCTGGGCTGGGGAGTTTATTTCGTCGTCGTTTTGTGGCGGTTCCGCCGCCGGAAAAACGTCGGGGCCAATTACCAGGGAACTCAATCGCACGCTTCCTCCGCGATCGAGGTTGCGGTTATTATTGCGGAGGCAATCTTATTGATCGGCTTTTCGATTCCCTTCTGGGCCAAGCAGGTCAATGCCTTTCCGCAGCGTAAGGATATTATCGAGGTCCGTGTCGTGGCCGAACAGTTCGCCTGGAATATCCATTATCCGGGTGCGGACGGTATTTTTGGCAAGACGGATATAAAATTTTTTGACAAACAATCGAACCCGTTGGGGCTAGATCCGAATGACCCGCATGGTAAAGACGATATCACGACAATCAATCAATTGCATCTTCCCATTGGCCGGCCGGCGGTTATCTATCTGACTTCACGAGATGTCATGCATTCTTTTTCATTGCCGGTGATGCGCGTCAAGCAGGATGTCATCCCCGGGATGAGCATTCCCACCTGGTTTACTCCCACCCGCACCGGAGCTTATGAGATCGGCTGCGCGCAGTTGTGCGGGCTCGGCCATTACCGGATGAAAGGGTTCCTGACCATTCATACGCAGGAAGAGTTTGACCAATGGCTCAAGGACCAGGCCAGTTCCTCACAAAAGGAGGAAGGGACCGATGACTTCTGGGGGTCTTGACAAGCCCGCACGCCTTTCCGGTTTTTCTTCCATGTGCTTAAGACGATTTTCCAAAGCAATCTGCTTTTCAACTCTTTTCCTGATCTTTGCCGGCGGGATGGTCACGAGCACCGGGTCCGGACTTTCGGTGCCTGACTGGCCGTTGTCGTATGGCATGCTTTTCCCTCCCATGGTCGGAGGCATTTTTTACGAACACGGGCACCGGATGGTCGCCGCAACGGTGGGATTTCTCACACTTTGCCTGACCATCTGGCTGGGTGTGAGGGAAAAACGAAAGTGGGTACGTCGCCTGGGGATCGGGGCCCTGACAGCGGTCGTCCTGCAAGGGATCCTCGGCGGACTGACCGTATTGTTTTTGCTCCCGACACCGATTTCTGTCCTGCACGCCGTTTTGGCCCAGACATTTTTTGTTTTGACGATCCTCATCGCTTACAGCTTGTCGGTTGAGCGGCAACGGCGCTCCGACCAGGCGCCGGAGCACCATCCGGCCCTGGTGAAGGTAACTTTGGTCTTCGCGGGATTGGTTTACGTGCAGCTTATCCTGGGGGCTTTGATGCGCCATACGGAATCCGGTTTGGCCATCCCGGATTTTCCAACGATGGGCGGGTACTGGCTGCCGCCATTTAATGAGGCCATGCTGCGGCACATCAACTATTGGCGGTTTGAGTATAATCTCGACGCGGTGACGATCAGCCAGGTTATTATCCATTTCATTCACCGGACGGGGGCGCTTGTGGTTGCGTTCGCGGCGGGCATTATAAATTACGCCGGATGGCGGACGGGAGTTCAGGAAAGGACGCTTGTGCGGACGATTTTGTTTTTGAATATTGCCGTAGTTCTGCAATTGTGCCTGGGTATTTTAACGGTTCTCACGGGCAAGGCACCGCATATTACGAGTGTACACGTTGTCACCGGGGCGGCAACGCTGGGGGTTTCCATCTTGCTGCTTTTACGGGCGTCGCCGCTGTCGTGGGCTGAATTTGTGAAATCTGTCAGGGAGTCATGATGAGGAAAAAAAATATCGTCAGCGCGTATCTGGAATTGACCAAGCCGAGGATCGTTTCCCTGGTCCTGGTTTCTTGCGCGTTAGGTTTCTTTTTAGGGGGGCACGGGATCCATTCCTGGCCGCGTTTTGTCATGCTGTTGGTGGGGGTTGCCCTGGTGAGCGGAGGGTCCGGCACGTTGAACCATTATCTGGAACGGGAGTATGATGCTAAAATGTTGCGCACGCGTAACCGTCCGATTCCCTCCGGTATCATCGCCCCGGCGGACGCGCTGGGCTTCGGTGTTGTCCTTATCCTGGCGGGAATTTTTATCCTGTACGTGAAAACCAATATTTTGACCGCCTTCCTTAGCTTGCTTACCTCGTTTCTCTATATCATGGTGTACACGCCGATGAAGCGGGTGAGCTGGCTGAATACGACGATCGGCGCGGTTCCCGGTGCCATCCCGCCGTTGGGGGGCTGGGCGGCGGCAACCGGCCACTTGAATTTTTCGGCCGGTATTTTATTTTTGATCTTGTTCTTGTGGCAGCATCCCCATTTTTATTCGATCGCCTGGATGATCAGGGATGATTACGCGCGGGCCGGATTTAAAATGCTGCCGGTCCTCGAACCCGACGGGCGGTCAACGTTCTCCCAGATCCAGACATTTTCCGGGATGTTGATCGTCGCTTCGCTCTTGCCGACCATGGTCGGTTTGTCCGGCTACATTTACGCCTTCGGCGTAGGGGTCGCCGGAGTCGTTCTCTGGGGTATGGGCCGCAGGCTCACGGAAACCAAGTCATTGGAAGACGCCCGTAATCTTCTCAAAGCGACCGTTTTTTATCTTCCCGTCCTGTTTGTTCTGATTGTTGTGGACCTCTGCGCTTGATAAAGCCACTATGATTTCCTGGTTTCCGACCATTAACGCTTCCCTGAACGCAACCGCCGCCGTATTGCTGTTTCTCGGCTGGCGGGCCATCAAGAGCAAAAACACCGTTGTGCACAAACGCTTTATGATTGCCGCGCTTGTTGCATCAACGCTTTTTCTTGTTTCTTACCTGACTTATCATTTGACGGTGGCGGGGGTGACGCGCTACCAAGGGCAGGGAATATCCCGATTTATTTATTTTTTGATCCTTTTAACGCACACGCCGCTGGCTGTTATGATCGTGCCGTTCTGCCTGGCTGCGGTTTATTTCGCCGTACGTGGGGATTTTAAGCGGCACGTGAGGATCACGAAGTGGCTTTTGCCGGTCTGGATGTATGTTTCAGTGACTGGTGTTCTTATTTATTTCATGCTTTATATATTTTAACGCCGCAATAAAAACCGCCAAAGATTTTTTTCCCGTTCCCAGAAAAAAGAAAATTGTCCGAACAAGAATCCGAATATCAAGAGATTGATCTGGTAGGTGGGGAAGACTACGGCGAGCCAGGCGAGAAATTTGAGGATAAACGGCGTCTGGGCCGTGACCCCCAGGGCGTGAAAGATGGGTTTGCGTACCCATACGATGGCCATGCCGGCCAGTGAGAAAACGGTCATGATCTTGACTAGTTCAAGAGTGGTTTGGACGTTATATTTTGTTTTCATGCCTTGGAGGAATTTGGGTCCACTCATCGTTGCGCCCTTTCTTAAAAAGTCGTTATAATCAGGATGATCCCGGCGATCAAAACAACCACGGCAGTAAAGGCCAGGACGTAAATCATCGCTTTAAATCCGTCAGCCCCGGTGTCAAATTTGAGGATAGTTCTCATTTGCTCTTTAGCGCGAAGCGCTGGATAATCCATCCGAAGAAGAATACGGCCGTCCCCGTCCAGAACATCCGCATGTTCATAAGCGCCGGGAAATGGCCTATAAATCCCACCAGGATGACTGCTAGTCCTGTCGCCTGCGCAATCTTGGCAAGATAATAGAGCATGATGATTACACGGTCCTTTTGATGCCGCTCATATCCAGGATGATTTGAGTATTTTCCTTGAAACTGCGGTGTTCGATGATTTTAACCTGGATAAAATGCGCCAGACAGATCAAAAATAAAATTTGATACACCGGCACCGGTAGCTGGTGTGTGTTCATGGCTCCCACGGAAACAAACAGGATGATCATCAGCAAAATATTCAGCAGAAGGGGCGGGTAAACGCGGTATTTGACGGCGAGCGATCGCTTGTGGAATCCGGCGTCGAGCTTATGTTCCAGACAGTATTCCTTGATGCTAACGCCCGTTCCGACAAAGAAGAAAATCACCAGCGTTTCCGTCAATAGATAGAGGATGCTCGTCAGGAGCATGAATGTCAAATGCCCCGCCTGGAAAATAAAAAAATGCCAAAAGCTTTGCCCCAGGCCGACAAGAAGTAAAAGAAACGTCAGCAAGCTTAAGCCATAACATATGTTCATGAACAGCCACATGAGAGAAGATTTCGCTACGCGATGACAGGAAAGGTTATTTCTTCGGAGGCGCCAGGGGTTCTTTTTTTTCCGTGATAACGGGAAGATTTTTGGCTTTTTCCTTGTTGAGGGCGACGTAACTTTTCCATTTTTCCGGGACGTCATCTTCGACGTAAATGGCCTGGACCGGGCATTCAGGGATGCACGCGCCGCAGTCGATGCACACTTCGGGGTCGATGACAAGCATCTCGGCGTCTTCATGGAAACAGTCCACCGGGCAGACGGTGACGCAGTCCGTATATCGGCATTTTACGCAAGGTTCACAAACAATATGGGCCATCGAAAACCTCCTCATAACTGCGGGTTAAAGAAATTCATACAACAACGACACTTATAGTATTAACATAACAAAAAATAATTTCAAGAGGATTTTTTCATTTTCAAATGATTTTGAACGGCGTATTGACTTCTTGGAGAGGTTTTATATAATACATATCTTGTTTAGAATTGGAATTAAGATGAACACAAAATTTAATCCTAAAACGGTCCAAAAAAGTTTAAAGACCAAGCGCGGCTCTTACACGATTTTTTCTTTTAGAAAATTGGCGCGTCTTGGCATGGGAGTTCCTCACCGCCTGCCGTTGTCTATTAAAATCCTTCTGGAAAGCGCCCTGCGGCATTACGATGATTATCAGATCACCTTTGAGGACATCCAGACGATCCTGGGGTGGTCGCCGATCCCTGGGCAAGCGAAGGAGATTGCCTTCAAACCCGGGCGGGTCATTTTACAGGATTTTACCGGTGTGCCCTGTGTCGTGGATCTGGCGGCCATGCGTTCGGCGATGAAACGCCTCAGTGGCGATATCCGTAAAATCAATCCCCAGGTGCCTTGCGATTTGGTCATTGATCATTCGGTGCAAGTAGACGCCTTTGGCGCGAAGAGCGCATTTCAGAAAAATATAACCCTGGAATTCAAACGCAATAAGGAGCGTTATGAATTTCTCAAATGGGGTCAGAAGGCATTCAAGAATTTTCGGGTTGTCCCGCCGGCAACGGGGATCGTCCATCAGGTTAACCTTGAATATCTCGCGCAAGGGGTTTTGAAAACCAAGGTTGGCCGGACAACGGTGATTTACCCTGACAGCCTTGTGGGAACGGACAGCCATACGACGATGATCAATGGTTTGGGTATCGTGGGCTGGGGGGTAGGCGGCATTGAAGCGGAAGCGATCATGCTGGGGGAGCCTATTTACATGTTGATGCCCGAAGTTGTTGGTTTCAAGATGATCGGCCGGTTGCGGGAGGGGGTTACCGCCACTGACCTGGTTTTAACGGTAACCCAGATACTGCGCCAGAAGGGAGTGGTCGACAAGTTCGTTGAATTTTACGGTGAGGGGATCAAATCGTTGAGTCTGCCTGACCGGGCGACGGTTTCGAATATGGCGCCGGAATATGGGGCGACGATCGGGCTGTTCCCTGTCGATGAAGAGACGTTGCGTTATTATCGTCTGACCGGACGCTCCGCCGCCCAGGTTGATTTGATCGAGCGGTATATGAAAGAGCAGGAGATGTTTTATACTGGCGCTGACACTGATCCCGTTTTTTCAAGCACCATTGAGTTTGATTTGTCCAAAGTTGAGCCAAGCCTAGCCGGGCCCAAACGTCCGCAAGACCGGGTTTCCTTGCCGAATGTTTCACGGGAATTCAAGCAGCTGCTGACAAAACCTGTCAAGGAAAAAGGCTTTGGGTTAAACCAGGAGGCGGCCGCCCGGACGGTTGCCGTCAATGATCATGCAAATATTAGGCATGGGTCGGTAGTTATTGCCGCTCTCACCAGTTGCACCAATACTTCCAATCCGTCCGTTTTGGTCGGAGCGGCACTTTTAGCGAAAAAGGCCGTTGAAAAAGGTCTCCATGTTCCCACTTATGTCAAAACGAGTTTTGCGCCCGGTTCGCAGGCCGTCGAAGAATATCTGAAGGCCGCGGGTCTTTTGAAATATCTAGAGGCTTTAAAATTTCATATCGTCGGTTACGGATGTACGACCTGCATCGGCAACAGCGGGCCGCTGTCTGACGAAGTCACGAAGGCTATCCAGGAAGGCGACCTGGTGGCAGCGAGCGTATTAAGCGGGAACCGTAATTTTGAAGGGCGCGTGAATCCGTATGTCAAAGCCAACTATTTAGCCAGCCCACCGCTGGTGGTCGCTTACGCCCTGGCAGGGAGCGTTGAAATCGATTTAACCAAAGACCCTGTTGGCCGCGACCGCGAGGGACAACCGGTTTATTTGAAGGATCTTTGGCCCAAACAGGAGGAGATCAACGCGGTGGTCAGAAAATTTGTTGTTGTTGACGCTTTTCGAAAGCGGTATCGGAATATTGCCAAAGGCAACAAGGACTGGAACGCTATTAAATCGGTGAAATCCCACTTATATACATGGCATGAAAAGAGTACTTACATCCAGGAGCCGCCGTTTTTTGTCAACATGTCTAAAAATATAGGACCGATTCAAGGAATCCGCGGGGCACGCGTTCTGGTGATGGTGGGTGATTCCATCACCACTGACCATATCTCTCCGGCAGGGGCGTTTTCTTCGCAAAGTCCGGCGGGGCAATACCTGATTCGCCTTGGCGTGAAGCCCGCTGATTTCAACAGTTACGGTTCCCGCCGCGGCAACGACCGGGTGATGACGCGCGGGACTTTTGCGAATATCCGGTTACGTAACCTTTTGGCGCCGGGAACGGAAGGTTCCTGGACGATCCATTTTCCATCGATGGAAAAAATGAGTATTTATGATGCCGCATTGAAATACAGGGAACAAAACACACCATTGATCGTTTTAGCCGGCAAAGAATACGGGACAGGTTCCAGCCGTGACTGGGCAGCCAAAGGGGCAGCGTTGCTTGGGGTACGGGCGGTCCTGGCGCAGAGTTTTGAACGGATCCACCGCAGCAACCTCGCCGGCATGGGCGTCTTGCCGCTGCAGTTTAAGGCGGGCGAGTCGGCGGATTCGATGGGGATCAAGGGAGATGAAACTTTTGATTTTCAGGGCGTCGATGATTCATTGCGGCCGCGTCAGGATATCCGTGTCATTGCCCGAGGTCTATCGGGCGCGTCCAAAGAGTTTGTAGTAACGGTGCGTTTGGATACTCCGGTTGAAATTGATTATTTCCGCAATGGCGGGATTTTGCAGACCGTTTTACGCAAGCTCTTATAAATAGAAGAATGGCACGAGATACTGGACAATATAAAATATAGTGTTATGATAAAGGCAGTATAAAAAGGGGGGTATTACCCTGATAAAAATTTTTAAAAAAGGAGCCGCCATGTTAAACAAAAAATCCCAACCCGCAAAATCCGAATCTCCTATCAGCTTGCGCAGGGGCATTTCGGCCAAACGGTACATCCCCGAAACTTCTCCTGCGGGTTCACAGGGAATCTGGGGCCGTAAAGCCAAGCAGAATGTCGACGAAACGGAAATTCGTCAAAAGATTGAGAAGAAGGCCTATGAGCTTTTTGAAAAGAGAGGTTACGCGCACGGCAATGATTTTCAGGACTGGGTTGAAGCTGAGCAGATCGTTACCAAAGGACTCGCCGGAAAATAATTTCTTAGCCTTTTTAAAGACCTGTATCTCGTCACAGATTTTTTCAATGTCGGTAAGAGTGAATCAGTCTGTCCAGAGTTTGGTTTTGGAATTCTTGTAATTGTACAGGAGGGGAAATATGTTGTATCGTGGATTAAAAAAGTTTTTTTATGGGGTCGCTGTCATTTCTTTTTTGGGATTTTTTCCCCAGGCGGGAAGCGCATGGGATAAAGCTGCCCGGCAAGAACGCCATCAGCAGCAAATAGATGAATTGCAAAAAGAATTTCAATGGTGGCCTACCGACGCCAAGCCAGCCCCTGTTAAAGATGAGGATCGTGGCGGTTATTGGTGGATGCCTACGGAACCTGGACAAATGAGGCCGTGGGGTAACCGGGGCTATCTTTATGTCTATAAAATTATCTACGATTACAAGGCTCAAGATGATGAGCCGCCATCTCCAGGGGCGAAACCCTCGCTTTTGATCAAGAAGATCATCCGTAACGTCAAAATTTATTTTGATTATAACAAGGCGGAATTGCGTGACGATCATTTGCCACTCCTTGATAATGCCGTCAAAGCGCTTGAACGTAATCTTGAAGCTAATATTCTGATTACGGGAAATTGCGATGCGAGAGGGTCGTCAGAATATAATTTGAAGCTTGGCAAGAAAAGGGGAGAAGTGGTTGAGCAGTATATGCTGGATCACGGTATTTCGCAGGATCGTGTCAAAATTATAAGCCGTGGCAAACTGGATGCGGTTGCTCCTATCAGCGATTTAGTGGGTATGCAAAAGGACCGTAACGCGCAGTTTATGGTGGCTGAAGTTGAAGAAATTTTGATTCCAGGTTCCGAGGCGGCCCAGTATCCTCAGGCCCAGCAAACGGGTGAGGGGAATCTGATGGTCGAGGACCAGGAAAATGTTGAAACTGCGGTCAAGGTTTCTACCCACGAGTATGTTGTTCAGAAAAATGATTCGTTGTCAAAGATCGCGCAACAAGAGATGGGTGCCGGCCACCGCTGGAAATATCTTTATGAGTTGAACAAAGACCGCATCAAGGACCCGAATAAACTGCGCGAAGGCCAGACGATCCTGATTCCTGTTGAATGAAGGTTGGGTGCATACGTATCCATGTCTCGGTGCTGGCTAAGTTTTTGCCTCTGGATTTTGAATATCCCCCCTTATCCTCTTTTAAGCAAGCCAATTCATTTAAAAACAAGACTATTATTTAAAGTTATTTACGAGAGAAACTAATGTCATGATTGGAGACCAGAGTTTTAGCGGATTTACTCAATATTTGAGCAATTATTTTGAGATATTCCTGGGGATATCTGCTGCTTTTGTGGTTTTTGGCATATTGATCCAGGTATTACTGAAAATAAGAGAAATCAATTTTCAGAATATTTTTCAGAGGGTATTACGTCGTATTTTGGTTCTTACCGTTGTCGCTGGACAGGCATTGTTACTGGCAATCGCGGCGTATCTTTTTTGGATAAATTATAAACAGCCTGCGCCAGCCCTTGAATTCCCCGGGGATGTGCTTGCGGACACTTCGTGGGTCAGGGATGATTTAAGGATTTATTTCATTGATGGCAATTCCCTGAAGGCCGTCAGTGTCAATGGACAAAACAGACATGAGGTCCTGTCTTTGACTGATCCCGTCAAGGAATATCATTTTTCTCCTGATGGAAAGTTTTTGTTGGTGGCCAGCGTCAAAGAAATTTATCTTGTGGAGTTGAATCCTTTACAAAAGCAGCTCATTGATTCCTGGGCGCCAGGTGAAGTTTCACAGGAATGGAACGGGGCTGTCAGCGGTATCCGTTGGGCGCCGGACAGCCGTCATTTTTGTTATGAGATTGCGCGTTGGTCCTCATTCTCGTCACAAAACCATTTATATGTGTATGATGTGGCTAATAAGAAACGACAGGCCGTGGAAAGTCCTGCCCGGCGTATTTCGTCTTTGTATTGGGATCATGCTGGTGAAAATCTTTATTATTTGCAGAAAGCGGCAAAAGATACTTCGGTCCATGCGTATTCATTCGACGTCAACGTGTTCCGTATTTCTTTGAGTTCGTTACATCCGGAATTCGTGACCAGGATCCCCTACAACCAATCGGGCATTCCTATGGCGAATTTAAGAGTGCGCGGCATAAACCTTTTTATGGATGCAGATGCCCTGTCATTCGTTCAGGGTGTTGATCGTGATGTTTTTGTTTCTGAGAAGGGGCAACATCTGGGCATTGATGAAGACGACCATCTTTTTTATGTGTCGAAAAAATGGTTTCGTCATCGTCTTTTCCGGATCCCCCGCGAACCGCAGGTGGAGGATATCCCGCGCCACGCATATCGTGGCGGAGAGTTGATAATTACCCAAATTCGCTGGATTCCCGGCGGGCGGTATGCTATTATGCTGCATCGATATTTTGGGATACTGGTCGTTGAGCCCGCAACATCCCGAACAGGTCTGCTTATTGCAGCGAGAGGAAATACCTTCGGCTGGTATGAGCGTCTTGACTTGCGACCTAAAAATTTTGTAATCCAATTGCATAACGTTAATGAAGAAAATTCCGCGGCAAGTTCTGGGAAATAGGAGGAAATGATGAAAAGGGCGTGGTTGGTCTGGGGTTTGGTTGGAGCGGTCGTGGTAACGGTTTTGATCGCATTTAATTATGAACGAGGCAAGGAAGCCGTTCCGCTGACGGAAGTATTCCCGGGAAAGGATGTCATGAACAACGCGGTGGAGTATGAATTTTTTGATTCGGATGAAACGGCTTCAGTCCCGGTGAAAACTACCGGCGTTGCCGCAGGGAGCCAGAGTCCAGCTCCCTCGGTTATTGCAGTGTCAAAGAAAAGGCCTGCCGCGCCAACGGCTCCTAAACCTGTGGTTGCCAGAGCTCCTGTGGCCGTTTCAACGTCTCCCGCGGTCGCTACCACTGTCAGCGTGCCGACATCCAAAATTTCTGTCGCACCATCGACCGGTACGGGAAAAGCGTATACCATCCAGGTCGCCGCGTTTAAAGACCAATCGGGAGCCAATAAGGCGGTTGAGCTGGCTCGGCAAAAAGGATATACCGCTTTTGTTGACCAGCACAACAAAAGCGATGGTAGCGTCTGGTATCAAATCTGCATCGGGCGATTTGACGGCCAGCAGGCCGCCAAAGAACTTTTGATCAAAGTCAAGCAAGATTATAAAGACGGATATATTAAAGTTTTGACCAGTCATTAATGTGAGCTATGATAACAATCGGTTTTGGTAAGAAAAGGAAGAAGGTCATGCGCAAATACTCAATGTTTCTTATGTCGGTTTTGATAGTGGCCGGTTGCACAACCACCCAGAAAGCGGCAACTACCGGTGGTCTGACTGGTGCCACCCTGGGTGGGGTGGTTGGACATCAGAGCGGTCATGGTGTAGCTGGTGCCGCTATTGGCGGGGGGGCCGGGACGGTAGGCGGCATGGTGGTCGGTGAGCATATGGAAAAAAAGTTTTGTCCTGTTTGCGGCAGGGTTTATACGGAAGATGTAAAATTTTGCCCTGTGGACGGTACGGAGCTGAAATATCGTCAATAGCTGGTTAATCGGGAAGGGAGATTGGCGTTTTGACCCAAGCCAAGTGGCGCGTTATTTTGCGCTGGACGCACATTGTTCTGGGGGTGACTTTAATGTGCTATATTTATTCACCGTTTAGCGCAAACCCGCACTTCCAGATATTTGTAAAATTTATTGTTGTGCCGGTTATTGCTGTCACGGGAGTTTGGATCTGGAAATTCACGTTATTTAACAAAATCTTAAAGATTAAGTCAGAGTGAAAATTTTAATAGTTGACGATTCTAACACAGATCGCACCATACTTACGCGGGTTTTGCAAAAAGCTTTTAGCGAAATTGAAGTGATACCAGCGGAGGATGGAAGGGTAGGACTTGATATTCTAAACAAACAATCACAGGAAATTGGACTTATCCTGCTGGACTGGGAAATGCCCAAGGTGGATGGGCTGGAATTTATGCGGTTGATCCGCAAGCAGCCGGCGTTGGCATCAATTCCTGTTATTATGGTTAGTTCCGCGTGGGCCGAAGAACAGCGGGAAATTGTGTGGTTGATTAATCCCAATCTGGCCGGTTATTTTATCAAGCCTGTCCAGCCGGAAGCCTTGATCGAAAAAGTAAAAACGTATATAAAATAAATGCAGTCAATTATGACCCCTTTGGGATGTATGAGGAAGCGAGAAGGTATATGAAAACGCAGAATACAGGTCTTGATGTTATTCAAGCGCAGCTGGCCTCGCTTGGCATTAAAGATTGTGGGGAGATTTACTATAATCTTACTTACGATGAACTTTTTACTCATGAAACGGCTCCGGACTTAAAAGGGTATGAGCGGGGCATTGTAACACCGTTGGGAGCGGTGGCTGTCGATACGGGGAATTTTACCGGCCGTTCGCCGAAAGATAAATATATCGTTGAAGATGAAACCACCAGGGATAATGTTTGGTGGGCCACGGGGGGAGCCGGGAGCTCTGACAACAAACGGCTTTCACCGGAAGCCTGGCGACATGTCAAGGGAATCGCCGTGCGCCAATTAAGCGGCAAAAAGGTTTATGTCGTGGACGGTTTTTGTGGTACCAATCCCCAGTCGCGGTTGAACATCCGTCTTGTCACGGAAATCGCGTGGATGGCGCATTTTTTTAAAAACATGTTCATCCGCCCCGCGGAAGAAGAATTACGCAATTTCAAACCTGATTGGACTATCCTGAACGCCTGTAAGGCCACCAATCCGGAGTACCAGAAATTTAAGATGCGTTCGGAAGTGTTTGTCGCTTTTAACATAAAAGAACGCATGGTCGCCATCGGGGGGACATGGTATGGCGGTGAAATTAAAAAAGGTATTTTCTCCGTGATGAATTATGTTTTGCCCTTGAAAGGGATTGGGTCGTTCCATTGTTCCGCGAATATGGGCAAAGCTGGGGATACCGCGCTTTTTTTCGGTCTTTCAGGGACGGGGAAAACCACGCTTTCGGTAGATCCCAAACGTCTTTTGATCGGCGACGACGAACATGGCTGGGATGAGGATGGCATTTTTAATTTTGAAGGCGGCTGTTATGCCAAGTGTATTAATCTGACCAGAGAAAGGGAACCGGATATTTACAACGCGATTAAGCGTGATGCTTTGCTGGAAAATCTGGATGTCGCGCAGGACGGTAAGGTGGATTTTGCTTCAAAGAAAAAAACTGAAAATACCAGGGTTTCCTATCCGATCACCCATATCCCCAACATTGTCAAACCAGTTTCTAAAGGGGGGCATTCTAGGCGGATTATTTTTTTGGCTTGTGACGCTTACGGAATTTTGCCGCCGGTTGCCAAACTTACCCCAGAGCAGGCGATGTACCATTACTTAAGCGGGTATACGGCCAAAGTGGCGGGAACGGAGCTGGGCGTCACGGAACCTCAGGCGACGTTTTCTTCCTGTTTTGGTAAAGCCTTCTTGATGCTGCATCCGACCAGATATGCCCGGATATTGGGAGAAAAAATCAAGCAATACGGCTCTTCCATTTATCTGATCAATACCGGCTGGGTAGGAGGGAAATACGGGGTCGGATCGCGCATCCCATTGATCGACAACCGTCACATTGTTGACGCTATTTTTGATGGCAGCCTTGACAAGGCTCCATTCACGGTTTTGCCGGTTTTTAACCTTCGGATTCCTGACAGAGTGCAGGGTGTTGACACGAATATCCTGAACCCGCGGAATTTGTGGCAGAACAAGGAGGAATACGATCAGACGGCCCGCCGTCTGGCCTCGATGTTCATTGAGAATTTCAAAAAGTTTGAAGATACGCCGCAAGGGAGGGCACTGGTCGCGGCCGGGCCGCAATTATCGTAGAATAAAACCTGACGTCGTCTATTGGGAGCAGTGTATTTATGCGGAAATCTTCTAAGTTGAATTTAACGCTGGGTATTATTGTTTTTGGTGTTTTGGTCATTGCGGGGGTAAAATATCTTGGGAAAGTTCTTATGCCGTCGCATGTGGCATCCGCGGCTATGCGGGTTAAAGGGAGTCCTGATGCGCCCATCCGGGTCACTGAATTCATCGATTTGGAATGTCCGGCATGCGCCCAGGGCGCTAAATATCTGGCACAATTTATGGCCGACCATCCTGGTTCGGTCCGTTTGGAATTGAAGTATTTCCCTTTGAAGATGCACCGTCACGGACTGGAGGTGGCCCGTTACGCCGAATGTGCCGCGCGGCAGGGCAAATTCTGGCCGTTTCACGATCTTTTGCTGGAACGTCAGGCTAACTGGAGCCGCTTGATGGATACCGCACCCGCTTTTGCCTTGATCTCCGGTGAAGTGGGGCTTGACCCGCAACGTCTGAAGGCCTGCCTGAAAGACGCTTCCGTAGACGCGTTTATAACGCAGAACCGACTGGAGGGAGAAAATCGTGGGGTCAAAAGCACGCCGACATATTATGTCAACGGCAAGATGGTCGTCGGTATAAATTCGCTGCAGTCGGAATTGACGCAATTGCTCAATGCCTCTCAAAAGTAATTTATTCATTCTGCTGCGTCTGCTGGTCGGGACGTTGTTGATCGTTTCCGGACTCGAGAAGCTCGTCAGTCCTTATCAAAATTTTCTATATGTGATTCAAAATTACGCCCTGTTGCCTCCTTTGCTGGAAGAACTGGGCGCGCGTGCTTGGCCTTGGGCCGAATTTTTTTTGGGTGTTTTTCTCGTGCTTGGCTTCTGGTTGCGATGGGTGCTGCGGGGTGTCATGGCCACGTTTGCGGTCTTTATTTTTGTTGTCGCGCAGGCGCTGGTCAGGCACCTGCCGGTCAATGAATGTGGTTGCTTCGGCGATTTGATCAGTTTCCCGTTGCCGGTCGTTATTACCTTCGATACGGCATTGTTGGCCGTGACAGGGGTCCTGTATTATCGTCTTCGAGAGACGATCCGTTTCAGCCTGGATCAATATTTTAACGATAATGCCCGTACATGAGACGGATTATTCTGTTAGCTTCAGCGATATTGATATCAGCATTGTCTATGGCCCGCGCAGAGAGCAACATTAAACAGCCTAACGTGAGCGGTCAGTTTTATGCCGCGAACCCCGGGGAGTTAACTTCCCAGGTCGATCAATTCCTCCAGAAGGCCAGCGTCCGTCCCTCCGACAAACATATCCGTATTGTTATTGCCCCCCACGCGGGGTATGCGTACTCTGGCCCCGTGGCCGCTTACGGCTTTAAGGCGGCCAGCCGCGGCAATTACAAAACAGTCGTTATCCTGGCGCCGAGCCATTATTACGGGTTCGACGGTATCGCTGTCTGGCCGGAAGGAGGGTTCCAGACGCCGTTGGGGGTCGTGCCGGTCGACCAGGAGTTGGCGAAACAGTTGATGGTGCAGGACGCGAACTTTTACTCCATGCCGCCAGCCTTCGAGCGCGAACATTCGTTGGAGGTGGAGATCCCTTTCTTACAGAAAACGCTGAAGGACTTTAAAATCGTTCCGGTCATCATGGGCCAGCCGAGTTTTTCGTTGCTTGAGAAATTTGCCGGCAGTTTAAACAAAATTATCGGCGACAGGGAGGACATTCTGATCGTCGTCAGCACCGATCTGTCGCATTATCATCCAGACGCGAAAGCCCGCGCCATGGACACGTTGACGATTGATATGGTCAAGACGCTGGATGCTGCCGGGATTTGGGAGGGTAATCAGCAGCGGGTTAAAATCGAGATGTGCGGGTTTGTCCCGACGGTGGCGGCCATTTTGTACGCCAAAGAACGCGGACTTGATGATATCGAGGTCCTGCGGTACGCCAATTCCGGGGATGTGACCGGCGAGCGCGATGCCGTGGTGGGGTACACCTCTATTGTTATTTACGATAATCCAGTCGAGGCGGACCCCCCGCCCGCAACCGTGGAATTACAAACACAAAATGTTTCTTCACAAGGTTTTTTTACCACTCCCGAGAAACGGCATCTTCTCGATATCGCCCGCAAGACAATGGAAGAATACGTGCGTACCGGCAAGGTGCTGGAATTCCAGGAGACCAACCCTCGTTTGGGGAATGAAGAAGGGGCGTTTGTCACGATCCATAAAAATGGCCAGCTGCGCGGTTGTATCGGGAACATCATCGGCCGCGGGCCGTTGTATAAAACGGTCAGGGATATGGCGGTTGCCGCGGCGAGCAAAGATCCGCGTTTTGATCCCGTCCAGCCGCAAGAATTAGGAGAGGTGGAGCTGGAGATATCCGTCCTGTCCAGGCCGCGGGTCGTCCAAAATATCGATGAGATCGTCCTGGGAAAGCATGGCGTGATCGTCAGCCAGGGGCCATGGCACCAGGGAATTTTCTTACCGCAAGTGGCGACGGAAACCGGCTGGACAAAAGAGGAATTCCTGCGGCAGTTATGTGCGCAGAAAGCCGGCCTGCCGGCGGACGCCTGGAAAGACCCGCAGACGAAAATCGAAATTTTTACCGCGGAAGTTTTTTCTGAAAAGGATGTCCGCGAATAATGTAAGAGGAGAATACCTTGCTGGTAAGCCGAATGGATAGAAAACAGGTTGGCCGTGTCGTTCTTGTCGCCGCATCCGTTTGTGTCTGGGTTTATCTGGTGTTTTGTTATCCAACGATACGTCTGTTCACCCTCCTGTTGCCGCCTGTTATCGCTCTCCATTGGAGTAAAACCATCCGCTGGCGTAATGTCTTTATCAGCATCTTCACGCTCCTGTGGTTGTTTGTTTTTCATTATGAATCAACCCGTTATTTTTATTTAACGCCGTTCGCGCAACGGGAGATGCTGAAGTTTAAATTCCTTTTCCCGCCAGCCGGCTGGATCATGTTTTTCAACGTTGATGACAGTTACAGTTATGTCGAGGTTTATGGCAAAAAAGGAGAAGCCCTCCAGCCGATTGACCCCCACGACATCTTACGCACGCGCACGATCGGTTTCGATAATATCCACCGCAATGTCTTGAGCACCGTCTATTCGCGTGAGTTGGCCGGGCCGTTTTGCCGGTTCCTCAAGCGGCGTTTGCCGTATTACGACGATTTTGTGGTCGTTGCCGTTGAATATCCTTCGGTATCCAGGGAGCCAGACCGGAGGCTGCAGCAGGCGTTGTACCGCTGCGGCCCATAAGGTAAATCGCATGAAAGAACTTTGGGGCAAAATATTTCTTCAGGATCGGCCGTCGATAGGCCTGTCATTTTTTCGTATTTTTGTCGCCTTGACGACCGGGTTCCATGTCCTGCCTTCGTTTGTCCATTTAGAGGACAATTATCTCCATACCGCTTTTAAAACCCTTAATTTTAATTTTTTCACTCCGCAGGTTATCGACCTTGTCCAGAAAAGCCCGGATGGAGTTGTCGTCGCCTTTGTGTGGCTATTTTGCGTTTCGTGGTTTTCTTTTTTGATCGGCTGGCGCAGCCAGATAAGTTGCATCGTAATGACGGCGGCAGGCTACTATTTCTACGCCTTGAACGCCTTTCATATCGGGACGCTCTCCTGGGACATCCTTCTGGTGACGCTGTTCTTGATGTGCCTGACGCCATACCACGGTGATTACTTTTCGCTGGATTCCTTGAGGGGGCGAGACGTTTATGCCTATAAACGCCGCCGGCCTTTTTTCCTCCAGCGGCTTTTACAGATACAAATCGCGTTCACTTATTTTTACACGGCGTTGTATAAAGTTTCCGGTGAAGGGAATTGGCTGACGGATAATCCCATTTATTACTTGATGCATTACCCGGCGGCAGGGGTGACCAAATATTTTCTGCTGCGGGATATCCTGGCGCCCCACCCGCAGCTGTGTTACGGGATCGGTATACTTATCGTCGTTGTCGAGCTGTTGATGCCGTTCCTGCTTTTCTGCGGCCCCACGCGTGTTTCCGCGATTTACTTGGGGTTCGTTTTCCATATTATGCTGATTTTGACGCTGGATGTGCCGGCGATTTTCTTTTTTCTTTTCCCGCCGCAGCTTTTGCTTTTTATCAATCCCGAGCGGATTGTCTCCTGGGTCGAGCGGTGGCGGCTTTACCATCAGCGTGCCAACCGCAGCCAGATTGTTTATGACGGAAAGTGCCGGTTTTGTCAAAACAGCATCGAAAAAATAAAGATCATGGATTTGTATGATGTCCTTAATTCGGTTGACTTTCAAGCCCTGGATGATCCGGGGACTTTGCACCCGCAGTTAAGCAAGGAAAAGGCCATGAGCCAGATCCATCTGATCGAGCCCGACGGCAAGTTCTATGGCGGGTTCGACGCTTTCCGGCGGATATGCTGGCGTTTGCCGATGTTGTATTCATTGATTCCTGTCGTTTATTTCCCCGGGATGGGGATCATCGGCCCTTGCCTGTATCGCTGGGTCGCCAGGAACCGTTATTTGTTTCATGCCAACGGGGTCTGCGCGAAGAACACGTGTTTTCGGTAAAAATTTTGGAAAAAACTGGAGAAAAATCTGGAAGAAAGCAAGAGGCGTGTGTTAGAATGCCTTTGCATTCTATCTCTTTTCTCATGCACCAGTTATATCATAAAAAATCCTGCCTTGTTTCTGTCGTATTGCTGTTTTTCGCGGTCTGTTCTGCCGGTGTCCAGGCGAAGGCTGACGCGGAAGCAGCATCCGGGAACGCTTCCGCTCAACCCGAAAAGAAAATAAAGATCCAACCCGCAAAACCGGCGGAGCGTTTGCTGACGAGGGAAGAGGTTGAGAAAAAAGCGGAAGAATATAACCGCGCCGCCATTGATCTTTTCGAGCAGGGCAAGTATCCCCAGGCCCAGGAATTATGGGAAAAGGCCATCGGGTTGATGGAGAATCCCGGGACCCGGGATTCGGATGTCATTGATCCGCAGGCCGTTTCCACGGCACCCCAGGCGTCTTCCGTTGATCCTTCATTTGCCGGTGCCGGCGCGGACAGTGACCTTGACCAAAAATATGAAACCGGGATGTGGTTACTGGAGCAGAAAGAGTACGCGAAGGCGCAGGAGATTTTTGAGGAAGTCCAGAAGTTGCGGCCGGGTTACAAGAATACGGCTAATTATCTGGCAGTCATCAATGAGTTGACGCAAGGCGAACAGATGTCTGGGGCAGAGCCTGAAGTGATTTCAGCGGACGAATCCCTCTCCGAAGGGCCGGTCAGCGTTGAAGGTGAAGAACAGGCGCCTGTTGAGGAGACGGATTCAGGCGAGGAAGAAACGCAATGGCAGGAGGCCGCCGACCAGGCGGAACAAAAACGGCTGGAAGAATTGGAACAAAAAGTTGAACCTGTTTACGCGCAGGCCGTCGAACAGTATGAGCATGGGCAATTTACCGAGGCCAGGACCGGTTTTAGTCAGGTCCAAGTTCTTTATCCCGATTATGCGTTGACCGCAGATTATCTCGCGCGCATTGACGATGATATCCGCGAAGCCGAAGAAGGGCGTGTGCAACGGGAACGCCAACAGCAAGAAGCGACCAGCAAAAAAGAGCAGGAAGAATTCCAAAGGGCGGTTCGTGCCAAACAAACGCTTTATCGCCGGCAGCAGGCCGCGGAAGCCGAGAAGTTTTATCGGCAGGCCATTGAGGCGTATAAAGGTCATAAATTTGATGAAGCGGAGAATAATTTCCGCAAAGTATTAGTGTTGTCCCCGGATTATAAATTGACGGAGAAATATCTTGAGCGTATCAAGCAGGACAGGGCGGAAGAAGAGCGTCTGTATCAAGAGCAGCAACGTCAGCTGGGCGTTCTGGAACAGGCCCGCCAGCAAAAATTTACTGATGAGGCAGGGCCGGTCGCAAATGCCGAAGAAAGCCGTCAACTCAAGT
Organism: Candidatus Omnitrophota bacterium; assembly: GCA_016212005.1. GTDB lineage: Bacteria > Omnitrophota > Gorgyraeia > Zapsychrales > Zapsychraceae > UBA10015. The sequence goes on from JACRHP010000058.1 coordinate 21,174, forward strand.
TGATGGCAAGCCAGCAGACTCCCATTGTTTCCGAGTCAACAAGTCTGAAAAAAGAAGTTTCGCAGCCCTTGAAGGAACAAGAGCGCGAAAAGAAAATGCGCGAGCGCGAACAAATCCGCCAGGACCAAAAAAGAGCCCGGGAACTTAAACGGACCGTTGGGCAAAAATATCAGGAGGTTGTCGCGGCGTATAAAAGCAAACAGTGGGAAACCGCCGCGCAAAAACTTGGGGATTTTGAGAGTTTCCTGGCTGGGGAAGACAAGGATGGTCTCTGTCAGAAATCTTATGCCGCCCGTGTGACCCGGTTGCGCAAGAATATCCAAACACAACAAGCCAGCGTCGGGACGCCGCGTCCTGAATCAAAAGAAACTTTGGCCAAGCCGTTACCGCCGGAGCCGCCGGTTCCCTTGGGGCTTCTGGAAAGCAAGGAGTTTGCGCCGTCGGACGACCTGCGGGTGCTGCGCCGACAGCAGCAACAAATCCAGAAAGAGCGCCAGAAAATTCATTCCGCTATTGATTCCAAGATCGACCGTTCTTACGCCCGGGCGGTCGATTTATATACTAAAGGGTATTATCAGCAAGCCGGCGAGCTTTTTGAGGCGATCAACCAGGCCAGCCCCGTGTTTAAAAAAACTCAAAATTATCTTGCCGACATAAATAGTAAGCTGGCGACAGCGTCTCCCCCTGGGATCAGGCAGTCTGACAACCTGATTGTGACCAGCCCGATTTATGTCAGGCCGCGTGGGCATATTGATCCCGATCCCCCCGACGGCCTTAAGGTCCAGCCACAATGAATCTTCGCTCTTGCATCAGGAGTTTGGCCGTCGCCGCGCTTTTATCCGTTGCGTCCACAGCCCCGGTGTCTACCACGCCGCCTTCTGATCTTAAACTGAAGCCGGACGCAAAGATGCGACCCTTGTAATTCCGTGAATCTATTCCTATTTACTCTCGCCGTTGTCATGACCACGAACCCCGAACATCCGAACCGTTTGATCCATGAAAAAAGTCCGTATTTGCTGCAGCACGCGGATAACCCCGTTGACTGGTATCCGTGGGGACCGGAAGCATTTGAAAAGGCGAAACGGGAAGACAAGCCCATTTTTCTTTCTATCGGATATTCGTCTTGCCATTGGTGTCATGTGATGGAAGAGGAGTCTTTCGAAAATGAGGAAGTGGCGAAGCTCATCAATGCGTATTTTGTTCCCATCAAAGTCGACCGGGAAGAGCGGCCGGATATCGACCAGGTGTATATGCCCGCGGTCATGGCCATCTCCGGGCAGGGCGGCTGGCCGCTTACTGCTTTTTTGACGCCGGATCAGAAACCGTTCTGGGGAGGGACGTATTTCCCGCCGTATGCCAAGTGGGGGGCGCCTGGCCTTGTCGATGTCCTGACATCGATCCACGAGGCCTGGCAAAACAACCCCAGCCGGTTGGTGCAATCAAGCCTGACCTTGACCGCCATGCTCCAGGTGCGAACACCCCAGAAAGAGCAGCAGGAAGTAGCGGTCGAATCTATTTTATCAAAAGGATTTGAACAGTTCTCGGCGATGTATGATCCAAGTTTCGGCGGTTTTGGGACCGCGCCCAAATTTCCTTCCAGCCATAATTTATCATTTCTTTTGCGTTACGCTAAACGGGTTCCCGACAAGATGGCGCTGACGATGGCAACGCATACCTTAAAACAGATGGCTAACGGCGGAATTTACGATCATCTCGGCGGCGGGTTCCACCGGTATTCCACGGATCAGGTCTGGCAAACCCCGCATTTTGAAAAGATGCTTTACGACCAGGCTATGCTGATCAAGACATATGCCGAGGCCTATCAGGTGACCCATGAGGCCGGCTACGCCAAAGTCGTCCGGGAAACCTGTGATTATGTCCTGCGCGACATGCAGCATCCGCGGGGAGGATTTTATTCGGCTGAAGATGCGGATAGTCTTGATCCGGGAAAAGAAAAACCTTCTGCTAAGTCGGGGAAAGAACATAAAAAAAGAGAAGGGGCTTTTTACCTTTGGCGGTATGAGGAGATCGTTCGTCTATTGGGCAGGGAGGACGCTGAAATTTTGAATTATTATTTTGGTGTTCAGTCCAACGGCAATGTCCAAAATGACGTTCATGGCGAATTCACGGGAAAAAATATCTTCTACGCGGCAAGGACATTGGAAGAAACAGCACAGCATTTCCAAAAAACGCCGGAAGAAGTCGAAAAAGTTTTGCAACGCGGCCGCCGAAAACTTGGGGAACACCGCCGGAAGCGTCCGCGGCCGTTTCTGGATGACAAGATTTTGACGCATTGGAACGGGCTGATGATCTCCAGTTTGGCGCTTGCCTCGCAGGCGCTGGGAGAGCCTAAATACCGGACAGCGGCCCCAAAAGCAGCCGACTTTATCCTGCAGCATCTCCAAGATAGCGATGGGCGATTAAGGCACCGCTACCGGGATGGCCAATCGGCCGTTATGGGGACGCTGGATGATTACGCCTTTTTTATCCACGGATTGATAGATCTCTACGAGGCGACCTTTGATGCGGTGTATCTTCGGCAGGCGCGGGAGCTGGCCGAGCAGATGATTCGTCTTTTTTGGGATCATTCAGAAGGAGGATTCTATCTGACGGCGGAGGATGCCGAAACGCTTTTGTTTCGTTCCAAGGAGGTATATGATGGTGCCATTCCTTCCGGCAATTCCCTCGCGGCCCTTGACCTTGTGCGGTTTTATCATATTACGCTTGATGAAAGTTTGCGGGAAAAGTTCGAGAAACTCCTGGAGATTTTCAGTTCAGAGATATCCCGGAACCCGGCTGCCCATGCTCAAATGTTGATCGCGCTCGATTTTATGGCAGGAAATCCGCGCGAGATCGTCATTGCCGGAAAACAGGGGGATCCCCGGATCAGCGCGCTGTTGTCCGGGATCCACGGCGCATTTATCCCCAACAAAGTGGTTATCTTTAATCCTTTCCCGGAGGATAACACCGCGATCCGGGAAGTCGCGCCGTTTATCGAGAACCAGGTCTCTCTCCAGGGGGATCCTACTGTTTATGTGTGCGAAAACCACGTTTGTCAGCGGCCCGTCCGGATCTCACAACCCGAACAGGTCGGGGAAATCTTGAAGAGGTTATTATTATGAAGGCATTGAAATCCCTGTTTCTCGGACTTGCGCTGCTTATCCTTATCATTGCTGTTGCCTTGGCCGTTTTTATCGCTACCTTCGATATCAATCAATACAAGTCCCGCTTGACTCAAACGATCAGTTCCCTGCTGGGCCGGCAAGTGGAGGCCGGGCGGCTTAAATTAAGTTTCGCGCTGGATAAAGGGCTGACGTTTGTTATTGAAAAATTGTCGATGGCGGACAATCCATCTTTTGGCAGAGAGGCATTTTTAGCGGCGGATTCGGTTTATTTAAACGTCGACATCCTTAAATTTATCCTTCAGAAAGAGATTATTATATCCAAGATCGAGATCCGCAGCCCGGATGTCCGGATAGTCCGTAATCCTGAAGGCCTCTTAAACGTGCAGACCATGCTTCCGACAGAAAAACCTCAAGGACTACCGGTGACTGACCAGGCAACGGTTGTTCCTTCTCCAACGGTGGTATCAAAGGTTAAAATTTTGCCTGTGCCGCCGATGACGGTAGATACCATCACTATCGTGGACGGTTTGCTGACATACATTGACCGCGCCAGCGATCCGGCACTCATTGTGCCGTTGCGGCGGATCAACGTGAAGATTACGGATTTATCATTGCAAAACAGGGCGTTTTCTTTCCGGGCGGACGCCGCCTTGTGGGCGGACCAGCCGAATCTCCACGGACAGGGAGAGATGGCGATCGATTTAAACAGTAATAAGATCCAACTCGACCGCGGGCGGCTGGAAACGGACCTGTCGCAGGTGCAGCTTCCGGGAACGCCGTTCTATCCGGATTTAAAGGAAAAGATTCTTCTGGAGGGAGATTTGACGGGTAAAATTGTCCTTGATGATATACGGCTGGCGGCGGGACAGGAGGGGCTTCAGATTTATTCTTTACGCGGAACATTGAGCGGTGGCCGGGCCATGTTTGAATTTTTGAATAAACCTGTTGAAGATATCCATGCGGATCTTCAGATGAACGAAAACAGCGTTGACCTTAAAGAGGCCGGCTTTTCGTACGCTTCAGGCACGGTCAGCGCCCATGGCCGGTTGAGCGATTACGGAAAGTCCAATATGTTTATGCTGGATTGCCAGGCGGCTGATATGCGGGTGGCGGAACTGGTCCCGCAGGAGAAAATGCCTGTTTGGGATGCCGGTCGAGGCCCTGTTCGTCTGGAAGGGCGGGTTTACGGAAATTTTAATCTTGAAGGCCAGGGGGAACAATTTGCGCAATTGCAAGAAAGTTTTAAAGGCGACGGTACCTTGGATATCCGCGAGGCAAAATTGATGAACATTAATCTTCTTCGCTTTATTCTGGAGAAGATATCATTTTTGCCGGACCTGGCGCAAAAAATTGAAGCGAACCTTTCCCCTGAATATAAGGACAAGCTTGAAGGGGGAGATACTCCCCTGGACCAGGTCACGCTCAAGGCGGATATTCACGATCAGGCTGCTGTCCTGACGCTGGATGTCGGCGCGGCCGCGTTCTCGCTGAAGGCCAACGGTCGCATTGGTCTTGACCAGAATCTTGCCTTGACAGCCGATTTTTATATCCCGGAGGATCTGTCGAACAGTATGGCCATCGCTGTTGAAGAACTGGGGTATTTTAAAGACCAGGACGGGAGGATCCATATCCCGTTCAAGCCTTACGAGGGCAAATGGCAGGAAGTCCGGATCTATCCGGACATCGGGCGGCTTAGTAAACAAGTGATCCGCAATAAAGGGCAGGAGGAACTGCGTAAGGCGATTTTCAGGGTCTTGAACGTTGAGGATACGCCCGCCACGCCGGCGCCGGAACAAGAAGGACAACAGCCCTCCGCCCCATCACCGCAGTCCGGCGGTGAGAATACCGAACCCCAACCGTCCCCAGAGGGAAAAGTCATCCTGGACAGTATTCTGGACACCATTTTCAAGGGCAAGTAGTCAATGGCAAGTAGTCAATCAAAAATCTCCTTGTCTTTCTCGCCTTTTACTTATATACTATGTAAAAAAACGACAGCCATGAAAGGCTGTTTTTTTATTGGGGGAGAAATGGCGGCCAGGGATTTTCAGAGGATGATCGCAGGCGAAGCCAGGCACGATGTCCGTGTCGGGGAAAATACCCGGTTGTTGTGGCACATTAAAGAGGGCGGCTTGGCCGGCGAGGGCAGGGTGCGCAATATCAGCTCTTCCGGTATGCTGGTTGAGTTGACGTCGGTCCATACCATCCCTGAAGAAAGCATTCTCTCTTTCGATTCAAACCCCAACGAGGCCAATTACATACCGCAGGCAGGCCGTCTGGTTTGGCAGAGGCGCAAACGCTTTGCAGGCGATACGCGTTTGTGCGGCGTTCAATTTACCGACGTGCCGGAAGTCATCCTTTCCCGGCTGGGTAAAAGGATCGATGACGGCGTGCAGGCCCTCGTCCGGATGTGGAAAATCACCAACGTGGTCGGCCGTTTTGCAAGCGTCGTGGCCATAGCCTTGATCGTTTATTCCGGCTGGCTCGGCTGGGTCATTTATCAGGGCACAGCCCAATCCGCGGACAAACTTCTCGGTAATTCCAGTGATCAGGCTGCGTTGACACGGGAGTACCAAAGGCTTTATACGGACACCACCCACAGGCTGACTGATGTTACCTTGGAACTGAACCAAACAACCGCCTTGTATCAACAAAGCCAGCAAGTCCTGCAGAGCAGCCAACAGGAACTGGTGGTACTTAAATCCGTTTTGTCCCAAACCGAAACCATGCTTGCCCAGGCGCAAAGCCAGAATACCCGGAATGTTCAAGGCTCTGATGCGGCTGTCAGGCAGGATATGAATGCCCTGAAACCCGCTTTGAACGATCCTGTGACGGCTGATATTCGTGACATTCCGGCGGGAAAGACATTGATCGCTTTGTATCAGGACAAGATCCAGGCGGTCCGCGCCCAAATTGACCAGATCAGGCGTGATGAGCAGGCGGGCAGGATAACCGCTTTGCGGGAGCGCGACCGTGTCCGTCTTATGCTGGGCAACCAGGGCTATTTTGTACGTGATGGCCGGGATATCCAGGTCAATATGGCACAATATCGCGCGGCGAACCCCAATGCCGCCGGTGGTTACTCCGGGCAAACGCCGCAATCCGACTCCCGGGTCAAGGTCAACGTTACGGTCTTCCAGCAGTAATATCTGCAGACGAAGAACCTCACTTTCTTCTCCAAACACTTTCTTATGAAAATCGAAGTGAAGGTCATCCCGGGTGCCAGGAGAAACGCGATCCTCCCGCAAGGGACGCAAGGGACGGGATTGAAAGTCTATTTAACCGCCCCCGCGGCGGACGGCAAAGCCAACAAGGCGCTTGTCGAAATTCTCGCCGATCATTATCGTGTCCGCAAACAGCAAATCGAAATCATAAAAGGATTGAAATCCCGCCATAAAATTATTATTATAAGTGATATTTAATCAGGCAAAATGGAGGTGTCCATGTTGGAAGATCAGCTCCAGAAAGATTACGTGCAGGCCATGAAAGACCGCGACGCGGTCAAGTCCTCGACCGTCAATTTCCTGCGCGCGCAGCTTAAAAACGTCCGGATCGAAAAGCGTGTCGAAGGTCTCGAAGACAAGGACGTGGTCGCCGTCATCAAAAAGCAGATCAAACAGCGGCAGGATTCTATCGAGCAGTATCAAAAAGGCGGCCGCAATGATCTGGCCGATAAGGAAATCGCCGAGATGGCTGTCCTGAAGACTTATCTGCCGCAAGAGCTCTCCGAGGCCGAATTGCAGGGGTTGGTGGCAAAAGCGATCAGGGAAACCGGCGCCCAATCAATAAAGGATATGGGGAAGGTCATTAAGGCGGTCGCGGCCGAGGCGCAGGGCAAAGCCGATAACAAGGTCGTAAGTGAATTGGTCAAAAAGGCGCTGGCGGGAGCTTAGATGGACGGCCGTTTTGCCGGGAAGAAAGTTTTAGCCGTTGGATTAACAGCAGTCTTGATTGCCGTCGTTGCCGCAGTCACGACGGGTTATCGGGGATATGCGGTCCCTATTATGATGTATCATCATGTCAGCCCTGATAACGTTTCCCAATCCGATACGGTCAGCCCCCGGCGTTTCGAATGGCACATGGCTTATTTGAAAGCGAACCATTTTAACGTTTTATCCTTGAGCGATTTGGTACGGGCCGTCAGGGAAAGAAAATCGTTGCCGCGCAAGAGCGTCGTGATTACATTTGACGATGGCTATCAGGACAATTACACGCACGCTTTCCCCGTTTTAAAGAAGTATCATTTTCCAGCCACGATGTTTGTCATTTCTGATGTTATCAATACGCCGGGGTTCCTGACGACAGCCCAGATCAGGGAAATGGCGGCTTGGGGCATCGAAATCGGAAGTCACACCCGTACGCACCCGTATCTTCCGGAAACTCCCGAAGGCCGGCTTGCGGATGAGATTGCCGGCAGCAAACGTAAACTTGAAGAGGACCTGGGTATCCGGGTCGTTCATTTTTGTTATCCTTCCGGGGGGTTTAATGAAGAGATCAAGGACATCGTCCGCCGCAGCGGATATGAGAGCGCCTCTACGACCAACCGGGGGGATGACCGCTCCGGCCGTGACGTATATGAACTCAAGCGCGTTCGTTTCAGCGATGATGACCGTCATGTCACGGATCTGTGGATAAAGTTAACGGGATTGTATAATTTGTCCCGGCAAAACAAGAGTCCCTATTAGCCATGAGTCGTAAGGATATAACAACGTATTCGTTAAATGACGAAGGGCGCTTTATTATAGAAAATTATAATCAGAGCAAGCCCTTCAGTAATTTTTTTCCGGGCATTGCCGGTACGCGGGGCATCCCGATGTGGGTGTTTTATGTTAACCGCGGCCAGGCAATCGCCAGTTTCGGTGTTGAATCCAAAGACAAAGCGATCATGGAATTCCAGCCGGCCAACAAGGCTTACCGGTTGACGTCCTTGCAGGGGTTCCGCACCTTTCTTAAAATCCGCCGCGGTTCGAAAACGGTTTACTGGGAACCGTTCCAGAATCATCTTCCCGGTACGGATTTCAAGAAGTTCCAGCGTATGTCCATATCTGCCCATGACCTGACTCTGACTGAAAACAACCTGGACCTGGGGCTTGAGGTCCGCGTGAATTATTTCACGATGCCTGAAGAGCCCTATTCCGCGCTGGTGCGGCGCGTTACGGTCATCAATAAAGGTAAAAAATCCTGCTCCGTGGAAATGCTCGACGGCCTGCCTTTGATCGTCCCGTACGGGATGAAAGATTGGGTCCTTAAAAATATGTCACGCACGGGCGAGGCCTGGGTTCAGGTCGGTAATGTCAGGGAGAAGGCGCCATATTATAACCTCACGGTTGAGATCTCCGATACTCCGCAGGTGACCCATATTCATGAAGGGAATTTTTTCTTCGCTTTTGATCTGGAGGGCAGGAATCCCCGGCTGTTAGACCCGGTGGTTGAATCCGCGCGGGTCTTTGGCCCGGCTTGTGACTTTTCGGCCCCGCAACAGTTTATCAGCAGTAATTTTTCCCGGAATTCAGGCCAGAAGACCACCAACCGCATGCCGTCGGCATTCAGTTATGCCCGGTTTATGCTGAAGGCCGGGGGAGAGAGGGAAATAGTTTCCTTGTTCGGCTATGTCCCGGACGTCGCGAGGCTCAACCAGATCGTCCGCCAGGCTACGGATAAAGACGGATTTACCACCCAGAAAGCATCCCGCAACCAGGAAATTATCGACGGTATTAGAAGCCATGCTTTGACGCGGAGTTCTTCGAAGGCTTTTGACCTGTACGCCGGGCACACGTTCCTGGATAATATTTTGCGCGGCGGACTGCCGGTTTCGGTGAAGACGGCGCGCGGGGCCGGGGCCTTCAATGTGTACAGCCGCAAACATGGCGACCTGGAGCGCGATTATAATTATTTCGTTGTCTCCCCGACGTTCTATTCGCAGGGAAACGGGAATTACCGCGACGTCAACCAGAACCGGCGCAACGACGCGTGGTTTAACGCGGATGTCGGTGACAGCCACCTCGTCAGTTTTATGAATCTTGTCCAGGCCGACGGGTACAATCCGCTGATCGTCAAGGGGACGGTATTCCATCTGGTGAATACTGAAAAATTAGGGGGGTTTCTGGATAAGTGTGTTCTGCCGCAGAGCCGCGCGGTGTTAAAAGAATTTCTGCACAAAAATTTTGCGCCGGGTGACCTGTTCCGTTTCATCGACAGCCAGGAGATTAAACTTGCGGTCGAGCCCGGTATATTTCTGGATCGCGTGCTGGAGCTTTGTCAGCGCCAGGAAACAGCCGATCATGGGGAGGGGTTCTGGACGGATCACTGGACGTATAACCTGGACTTGATTGAAAGTTATCTGGCCCTGTATCCGGAGGATTTACGCGGGGTCCTTCTGGAGCGCAAGACGCTTAGTTTTTACCGCAACACGCATTATGTCCTGCCGCGGTCGCAGCGTTATGTTTTGACGGACAAGGGTGTGCGTCAATACCATTCGGTCGCTAAAGAAGCGCTGCAAGATAAACCGCTGAAAGGACATTTTCTCCGTGCCGCGCACGGGGAAGGAGATATTTATCATACGACCCTTTTTGTGAAAATCCTTTGTCTCGTTGCCAGCAAAATCGCCACGCTGGACCCCAGCGGGACAGGCGTCGAGATGGAAGCGGACAAGCCCAACTGGTATGACGCTTTAAACGGGCTGCCCGGGCTTTTGGGATCGTCAGTTTCGGAGACTTTTGAAATCCAACGAATCTGCCAGTTTTTATTGGAGGCCATCGCTGAACTGTCTTTCAAAGGGGATGAGATGGTCCTGATTTTTGAGGAACTGGCCGAGTTTATTTCCGGTTTAAAATCAGTTCTCGCAGATACACAAGACCCGCTGGAGTACTGGCTGAAGTCCAATGATCTCAAGGAAGAATACCGGCGCAAGGTCCTCGACGGTATTGACGGGAAGGAAAAAGATTTTTCAGTCAATGAAATCAAGGGGTTTCTGGCGCTGGCGCTGGCGCGCGCGCAAAAAGCCGTGGCTTCAGCCCAAGACGCGCAAGGCCGGCTTGCCACATATTTCTATCATGAGGTGACCGAATACAAGCGTCAGGCGGACGGCAAGCACGTCTGGCCGCTTAAGTTCCGGCGTCACGCCTTGCCGGCATTTCTGGAAGGATATGTCCACGCCTTGCGGACTGCCGAAGACGCCGCGGCCGCGCGTAAACTTTATCTGCAAGTGCGGACCAGCGGCCTGTTCGACAAATCTTTAAAGATGTACAAGGTCAACGCTGATATTTCCAGCTCGTCGGAAGAGATCGGGCGCGCGCGGATTTTTCCGCCGGGCTGGCTGGAAAATGAGTCTATCTGGCTCCATATGGAATATAAATTTCTTCTGGAGCTTCTGCGGGCGGGATTGTATGAAGAATTTTTCGAAAATTTTCAGAAGGTCCTGGTTCCATTCTTGAACCCGGAGCGTTACGGCCGCAGTATTCTGGAGAATTCTTCATTTTTGGTCAGCAGCGCCCACCAGGACAAATCTTTGCACGGCCAGGGGTTCGTCGCCCGTCTTTCCGGAAGCACGGCCGAATTTCTTCATATGTGGTTATTGATGAACGCGGGTGCCAATCCATTTTTTGTCAAAAAAGGGGAACTGTGCTTGCAGTTCAAGCCGGCTTTGCCGGGATGGCTGTTTACCCGACAGCCAACCACTCTGGATTACATAAATCAATCTTCGCAGAAAATGACTGTCCATCTTCCCGCTCATGTGTATGCATTCCAGTTTTTGGGGTCGACGCTGGTTGTGTACCACAACCCCAAACACCGGGACACGTACCAGGCCGCTGTTCAAGAGATCCGTCTGACGTATTCGTATGTGCCGCAGCCGGTCGTGCTCTCCACTTCATTTATACCGCCTCCGCATTCCCAGGAAATCCGTAAAAATAAAGTTCAGCGCGTGGATATTTATTTTCAGTAGTATAATATCAGTCGCTAGCCGAAGGGAGGAATATATGACGACTTCCGAGATAGCTATCCTCAATGAACGTGTCCGAAAGGAAAACGGCTGTATCGAAGCCATCCTTCTGGAGACGCAAAAAGTCATCGTCGGCCAGAAAGACCTTCTGGAGCGCATGATGGTTGGACTCCTGGCCAACGGACATATTCTTTTGGAAGGCGTGCCGGGCCTTGCCAAGACGACCGCCGTCAAAACGATCGCCGCGACGATTAAAGCCAAATTCCAGCGTCTGCAGTTTACGCCGGACATGCTGCCCGCCGACCTGACCGGGACGCTCATCTTTGACCAGCGCACCGGCGGGTTTCAGGTCAAGAAGGGACCGATTTTTGCCAACATTATTTTGGCGGATGAAATCAACCGCGCCCCGGCCAAGGTCCAGAGCGCTCTTCTGGAAGCGATGCAGGAACGCCAGGTCACCATTGGTGAAGAAACTTTTAAACTCCCCGATCCGTTTTTGGTTTTGGCGACGCAAAATCCAATTGAGCAGGAAGGCACCTATCCGCTGCCTGAAGCCCAGGTGGACCGCTTCATGCTTAAACTCAAGGTCGATTACCCCTCGAAAGAAGAAGAATTTAAGATTTTGCAGCGGATGGCTTTTACCAAATCGGTGATTGAGACCAAAGAAATCATCCACCCTGAAGATCTTCTACGGGCGCGCGATGTGGTGGACGCGATCTACGTTGATGAGAAAATCCAGAAATACATCGTGGATATCGTGGACGCCACGCGTAACCCGCAGACCTATCGTCTGGCAAATATCAAGAACCTGATCCATTACGGTGCCTCGCCGCGGGCGAGCATTTATCTGGCGGTCGCCGCCAAGGCGTACGCGTTTTTGCAGGGCCGCGGGTATGTCACGCCCCAAGACGTCAAATCCATCGGCCTGGATGTGTTGCGCCACCGGATCATCGTCAGTTATGAGGCCGAGGCGGAAGAAAAGAATTCCGAAGATATCATTAAAATTATTTTTAACGAGATCGAAGTGCCGTAAAAATGATCCCCAGGGAACTGCTGCGTAAGGTAAGACGCATTGAAATTACGACTTCGCGGCTGGTGACCGACCTTTTTGCCGGCGAGTACCACAGCGTTTTTAAGGGCCAGGGCATTGAGTTCGAGGAGGTCCGGGAATACCAGACCGGCGATGATATCCGCACCATCGACCGCAACGTCACCGCCCGCACGGGCAAGCCGCACGTCAAAAAGTACATGGAAGAGCGGGAATTGACCGTGATGATCCTGGTCGACTTGTCCGCCTCCTGCCGTTTTGCCTCACGCCAGATGTTCAAGAGCCAGCTGGCAACCGAGATCGCGGCCACGCTCGCGTTTTCCGCCACCCGCAACAACGACCGGGTGGGGCTGATGATTTTTACCGACCGCGTCGAGAAATTTATCCCGCCGCGCAAGGGCTTGCAGCATGTCCTGCGTATTATCCGCGAGGTATTGGGTTATGAGCCGCGGGGCAAAGGCACGGACATCGTCCAGGCCCTCGAATATCTCAACCGCGTTGCCCGGCGAAAAACCGTCACCTTTGTCATTTCAGATTTTTTGTCAGACGCAATGCCTGCCACCGGTAAAGGAGACGATGGTTTTAAGAAAATTTTATCAGTTACCAACAAACATCACGATTTCATCGCCGTGACTTTAAACGACCACCGGGAAGCCGAGATGCCTGAATGCGGGATTATCGCCCTTCAGGACGCGGAA
>JACRHP010000061.1 GCA_016212005.1 Candidatus Omnitrophota bacterium
GGACCCGCTCAACCGGGTCACGACGTACAACTATGACAACAACGATAATCTCGCTTCGGTGGTTGACGCCGAAGGAAACACCACCGGTTACGTCTACGATGAACGCGATTTACTTTTCACCGTGACCGACGCGAACACCCCCGCCGGAGTCACGACCTACGATTACGACCTTAACGGCAACTTAGGCCGGGTCACCGACGCCTGCCTGGGCTGGGAAGACTCCGAAAAACTCATCCTCGAGATCGCCGCAGGCGTTCGCGAGCTCTGATTTGTGAAGCTGGGATACCCTCCCGGAAGCCGGCATTTTAAGAAAATTAGAACTTTGCGAAGGGGCGATTGTGTGGTATTTTTAATGAAGATGGGAATAACCGCGCGATGAAATCAAAAATTGCTGAAGATAAATACGCGAAGACGGTCAAGGCCTGCCGGGAGATGGGTCCGGAACAAAGACTTGCCGCGTTTCTCCACCATTCCCAGGCCATGGCCAAGCTGCATCAAGCCGGGGCCCGGTTCCGTGACCGGGGGGGAAACCGGCGCCACCCCTAAAATATGAAAGCGACCGGACCGGGACAGTCATCTCTCCTTTTATTGGACGTCATCGACATCCTTAACAAATCAAGGGTCCCCTACGCCGTCATCGGCGCCTTCGCGGCATCCTTCCATGGGATTGTGCGGGCCAGCATGGACGCCGACGCGGTTATTTCTTTGCGCGCCCATCAGGTCAGGGCGGAAGATATTGTTTCCAACATGAAAGCGGCGGGCCTGGACGTTGTCCAAAACCAGGGAGACGCGGCTGATCCCGTCCTGGGCGCGATCCATATTACGGATCCGTTCGGGAACCGGGTCGATCTTTTGACGGGGATCAGGGGAATGCCCGGAGATATTCTTTCCCGCGTGGTCGCGGTTGATTTTGCAGGAGCGCGGCTCCGGATAATCGGGGTCGAAGATTTTATCGCCATGAAAATCTTTGCCGGAAACCCGAGGGATATCGAGGATGCCAAAGGGGCCTTAAAGGTATCCGCCGAAAAAATCAATCGAAAATTACTTGAGCAATTGGCCGCGGGTTACGGTAAAAAAGAACTGCAGGCCTTAAGGAAGATCCTCACCGATTAGAAAGTGGCCATGCCCCGCAAAGACAAGATTGCATCGAGTGTTCCCTCTCCAAGTTTATTCTTCCTGTTTTTATTTTTGGGATGCATGACGGCTTCAGCCAGGATGGATGACATCCCGGAACCCGAGCGGACGATACAGCTCAGGTTCTCGAAAACTTTCGGACAAAACCCTCAACATGTTTTTTATTTTTTGAAACATTTAGATCGCTGGTATCTCCAGCTAACCCCCGAACACAAGAAATTCGTTTTATTGAACTCTAAAGAACTCGAAATCGGGGCACAAATTGAGGACGAAGAAAAGTCCGGCGGTCAATACATCAAACATTTATATACAGTCACACAGTTTGACCCAGGCGCTGGGATATTTCAAATGGAATCGCCGGCCAGCCGTGTTGTGGTCTGGGGTATCTTTCGATTTCAAAACAGAACAGAGTTGACCATAAGATTAAAAGATGCCGGGGACGGCGCTTATATGATGACAGCGGATTTGCGGCTCATATTTGCGTCGAAAACCGACAAGGACAAAGCTGTTTTCTTTAAAACAGACCGGGTTTGGCAAAAACACATGGACGCGGAGATGACCAAAGCGGTCTCCATTGTAGAATCGTTGCAATAATTTTCACGAATAATTTACACGAAATCCTTTTTCAGCCCCGGTTATGTTAGTATAATAACCAGTCATGAGCGAAAAACTCGTCCGCGTTTACAAAAAATTTTATATCGATGAGATCAAGGCGCACCTGCTGGTCTACGAGGATTTGGGCGGCAGCTGCGCGGCGTGCCAGAAGATAGACGTCTTCGAGAACCTGCGCAAGGACGCCGGGTTAAAGGACATGGTCAAAGGGCTAATGATCGAAAGCTACCTCGTCGAAGGCACGCAAGATGCCAAGGGCGGCGTGTACGGCAGATCCATCACCGACGCGTGCCTTGGATGGGAAGACTCCGAAAAACTCATCCTCGACATCGCTGAGGGCGTGACAGCATGAAAAAGACCTTGATGGTCGCAATGATGTTGGGAACGGTTGTCTTGTCTGCGCCGAATAAAAAATTTACTGGCGGGACCGATGTCTTTGCGTACGAGGCGGGATCAGGTACCTCCGGGGGACAAAAAGCGGATCTTGTTTTCATCTCCGGATTTGAAAACGGTGTCTCTCTTGATCCCCCCAGAAAAGCGAAAGGCGGATGGGAGCAGTTCATCGCCGGGTCGGATGAGGGTTATGACTGGGGGACGGATCTGCCCGGCCGCGGCTCCCCCAAAAATCGCTTTACGTATCTTGTGGCCGCGCCCCGAGACGCCGCCGCGCTTGCCGGCTACGTGACGACGAGGATCGAGACGGTAACGGGGCACGACGGAAATGCGACCCGGGCGCTCTACATGGAAATAACGAAGGAAGATCCGCGAACGCCCCCCGGCACGAGGGACCAATTCGGCATATACCCTCCGCGCGGCATGGATGAGGCGTATGCCAGCATGTGGGTCAAACTCCAGCCGAACCTTGACCGGTACCGGATGCTGATGGAATGGAAAGAGACCGCCGCGAAAGGCGAGCGCGCTGATTTCCGCTGGAACATCAATATCCGGAAAAACGTTGACGGAGGACTCGCCTGGGGGACCCTCGCGCAATTCGGCGATTTGCGTAATTCCCCGGACGCGTGGCAATGCATCTCCCGCGATGTGCCCGTGCCCCTGGGCCGGTGGTTTTTCCTTGAGGTGTACTGGAAGCTCGACCGGACCAACGGCCGCGTCTGGGCCGCCGTGGACGGTAAAACCATCGCGGATTACCGTGGGCGCACCCAAAAAGACAGCGGCCTCTATGTCTGGTGGCCCTTGAAGGTGTACGCGGGCACGGCGTTAAAGAGCTATCCGTATGCCCTTTACCAATGGGTCGATGACGTAAAGTTCTATAACCGCATCCCGCCGGACGCTTCCGCGCCACGGAATGGTACGTTTACCTGTGAAACGTTTTAGAGCGCGGGGACAACTCGGTCCGTAACGAAATTTTCCGCAAATTTTCCGCAAATGGTTTCCCAAAAATCCTTTGTTTTGCTATATAATAGGCAACCATGAGCGAAAAACTCGTCCGTGTTTACAAAAAATTCTATATCGATGAGATCAAGGCGCATCTTTTGATCTACGGCGATCTGGGCGGCAGCTGCGCGGCGTGCCAGAAGATGGA
>JACRHP010000060.1 GCA_016212005.1 Candidatus Omnitrophota bacterium
CTGAATTTTTTTTAATAAATAGATGAAATAGCGCTGGAACCGTCTTATAATAAGCTCACTTATTGAGTTTTCCTCTTCCAACTTCAAATCTCCCTTGAAGTTGTTCGACGCTGGCGGGGGATTTGAAGTTATGTTTGTTGAGAGGAAGCCCAATAACGCACTTAACACAAGGAGTCGCCCATGAAAAAGAATATACTTATATTTATTATATTCTCTTGTGTGTCCTGCGGAGTATTCCTCCGGGAGGCCTGCGCGAGCAGTGTTGTCATCAAGGTGCGCGCGATCAACCCCCTGGACGAGCCGTCGCCGGTGAAGATCCACTACCCGCTGCCCGAGGGGGTGACACCCAAAGATATTACGGCCAAACGGATCACGCGCGGGAAAGAGCCCGCGCAGGAGGCGGACTTTAAGGTCCGTCTGGACAAAGGGACCGGGACGTATTTTATCGACGACAAAATGACGCTTGAGCCCAAGGAGATCGTCGTCCTGGCGGTGGAAGTGAGGGACGTCTGGACCGTCGCCGAGGATAAAGTCGGGCAGCTTTATAAAGAGGCGGAAGATCTGTTGCGGGCCCAGGCACAACAGGGCCGGGAGCCGACGGCCGTCGCCATGAACCTCAAAGACGAGATATTCAGGCAGCTGCGCCGGGTCTTGACGAGCCAGCAGGAGAGCACGATCGCCCTGGTCGGCGTGCAGGCCCACATTGACGCTTATAAAAAGAACGCGGAAACGCTCCGTCAGGCCGAAACGGATATCACGATGTTGCAGAATATGCTTGCCGCGGCGCAAGAGGCCCCGGAAGAAACCGGGCTGCCTCCGGCGCAAGAGGTTTCCCCGGCTTCGCCTCCGGCTGGCGAGACACCGCCAGCCGGAGGGCAGGTTGTCCCGCCGCCTGTCTCCGGAGAGGCTCTCCAGGCACAGCCCGCTCCAGTGCCCGCGCCTGCCGCCCCCGCGGGAGAAAAGAAAGAGGGAAAAACGTCCGTCGCTGATAAATTGAAAAGTTTGTTTAAATGGAAATGACTTTATATAGATTCAAGTCACCCGTCACAAGGTCACAAGGTCACAAAGTCACAAGAGTAATGACGTGTGACCTTGCGACTTTGAGACATGGTGACTACAGTCGCCTGCCATGATGATACAGTTTTCCAGGAAGTATCTTTCGTGCTTGGTCTTTGGTCTTTTGTCTTTGGTCTTTGGTCTGGCGTCCGCCGAAGCCGGCATCAAGCTCAAGGTCTCCGCGTCCAACCCGTCGGCATTGCAGGAACAGACCGTCCCGGTCAAATCGTATCTGCCCCGGGGGATCCGTCCGGAAAACGTCATCAACGCGGCCGGGCTGGACATCAGCTACGACGTGAAAAAAGGGCAGTGTTACGTCAGTAAAGACGTCGTCCTGCCCGCGAAAGGCACGGCGGTCTTCCAGGTGGAGATCGAGGACATCTGGCTTATCCCTGAAGACGACCTGGAGAAGCAGCGTAACTACGCCCACAAACTTGGAGACCAGCTTAATAATTCTGAATATGCCGAGACGGGCCGGCAGTTGGTGGAGGAAATCGAGGAGAGCGTCACGGCTATTTTGACCCGGCAGGAAGAAAACCTGATCGAGAAGGTGTCGCCCATCGAGCATATCGGCGCCTATGAGCAGAACAAGGAGACCCTGGGGAAGATCAAGGAAAATGTCAATATCCTGGAGAACATGATCACGGCCCTTTTGAAGGCGGGCGGATCGGGGAGCGGCGCGGCGGGAAAAACCGTGGCGGGAGGGAAATCGCTTTTGGACCGCAGGGTCAAAGTGCCGGGCACGTCCCCAAAATCATCGCCGGCGGGCCTGGTGGAGTCACAGGAGGAAACCGACGAGAACACCTCCGACGCTATCGTCAGGAGCGTGGGCGGCGTACGCGTCGGCAGCTGTATCTCCCAGGAGGCCGTCCGTTACGCCAACACCCAAAATATTTCCCTTGAATCTCCGGAGAATATCACGCTGACGATCGGCGTGGAAAATCCTTCCCTGATAGAAAGCCAGACGCTCCCGGTGCGGTATTATCTGTCCGAGGAGATCAAGTCCAGCGACGTGTTGAACGCCGGGGGCCTCGATGTCGGGTTTGATTTCGAAAAGTCCGTGTATTACGTGTACAAGGACAACGTCGTGCTGGAGCCGGCGGAAAAGAAAAAATTCCAGGTCGTCTTGCGGAACAAATGGGTGATGGACAAGTATTATTTGCTCACGCTCAAGGCGCACGCCGACAGCGTGGCCGCGGCCCTGTCCCGGGAAACGTCTCCGGGATCTTCGGGGCAGAACCGCGGCATGGCCGCGGAGAAAAATGAGGGTATCCAGGCCATGATCGATGAATTGCTGCGGGTGAAAAGCGCTTCCGAGCTGACCACGGAGTTCGTCGCCGCCTTCCGTAACGACCAGGAGAAATTGAAAAAGGTCGAGCAGGAGGTCGCGGCCCTGGAGGAGATGGTGGTCACCGCCGGTGTCGTGGACGTGATGACGGACGACACCAAGGAAAAACTGTGCGAGGACGAGCGTGACCGCAAGAACATCGCCGCCAGCAAGGGGGCGGAAGCGATCAAGGAATTTAAAGCGGTCGCCTCCACGATCTTCCAGGGCAAGTCCCCGGGGATCGCGACCGTCTGGGAGGTCATCTGCGGGGTCGTGATATTCCTGGGGTTTTTAAGCTCGACGTTTTATTACATGCAGGTCAAAGAACAAAAAAGCGCCATGCTTGACATCCTCACGGGCGCTTTTTCCAGGGGGTATATCACGGAACGGTTCCGGGAAGAACTGAAGATCGCCCAGAATACCAGCACTAAATGTTCACTCCTGGTGATGGACATCGACAAGTTCAAATCCATCAACGATACCTACGGCCACGCCACGGGAGACACGATCATCAAGGAATTCGTCATCGCGCTGCGCAAGGGCGTGCGCGCCACGGACATGGTCGGCAGGTTCGGCGGGGACGAGTTCCTGGTCGTCTTGCCGACCAGCGACAAGGAGCGGGCGTTCAAGATCGCCGACGGGATCGTGAAGATCGTCGCGAGGCACGCCTTCAAATCCAAGAACCAGTTGTTCAACGTCACGACGAGCATCGGGGTGGCGACCTATCCCGACGACAGCGGGACCGCCGAAGACATGTTCGTCAAAGCCGACGGCGCGCTGTACCAGATCAAGCGCAAGGGCGGCAACGGCGTGTCGGCGGCGTAAACAGTCACCACGTCACCAGGACACAAAGTCACCGGTAGTTTTTACGGGTGACCGGTGACCTTGTGACAGGTGACTTTAACGAGGTTAACGAATGTTCAACGCCACCATCCTCGACCAGGCGCACGTGATCTTCGACGGGAAAGTCAAAAGCGTCATCCTCCCCGGCGATGAGGGGGAGTTTGAGGTGCTGGATTTCCACAAGCCGATCGTCAGCTCTCTCAAGCGCGGGGAGATCGTCATCGACAACATGGGGTTCCCCATCTCGCGGGGGATCGTGCGTTTTCAGAAAGACCAGCTGATAGCGTTGGTGGAATTGTAAACAATGCGTAATCTCGTCATCCTGTTCGTCATGTTCTTCACGATCCTGGGGCCGTCGGTCGTGATCGCCACCATCGGTTTCGCCTCGATCCGGGCCCTGGGGCGCAACCCGTCCGCGTCTTCCAAGATTTTGTCGGCGATGATCGTTTCCCTGGTCTTTGCCGAGGCGGTGGCCATCATAGGGCTTCTGGTCTTGTTCCACATTTTCGGGACGCCGGAACCTCAATAATAAAGAAAGGTCGCCATGTTCCTGATCGCGTTTATCGTGATTAACCTGGTTACGTTCCTGGCCATGGTGCTGGTTTTCCGCCGGGTCATGATCTCTTCTTCCTATGAGGAGACCAGCAGGCTCCAGGCGCTTAACCTCGAGAACGCCCAAAAGGCCACGGAGTTGCAGGAAAAGATCGAGGAAGCCGAGAAGCAATATAAAGAAAAGTTGTTAAAGGCGGAAGACGAGATCCGGCGTCTGAAGGAAAGGGCGACCCAGGAGGCCGAAACCGTCAGGGAACAAATTTTGACCAAGGCCAAGGGGGAAAAGGACCGCATGATCGACCAGGCGATCGGCGCCAAAAAGAAACTGCGCGAGGAGATCGAGAACGAACTGCTGGACAAGGGGCTGGAATTCTCCCGGAATATCCTGGTGGAGATCCTCAGCGAGGAACACCAGAAGCTTGTCCATGAGGGCCTCCTGGAGGAAATACTGTCCGGGCTGGAAAAGATAGACCCCGCTCCCTTCAAAGGGGCCGCGATCAAACAGTGCCGGGTCCGCACCCCGCGCGGGCTGGACGCCCGCCGGAAGGAGTGGCTGGCCGGGATACTGTCGCAGAAGACGGGAGAGAATATTTCCCTGGAAGAGTCCATCGACAAGGACCTGATCGCGGGGGTCATCGTGCACATCGGCAGCTTTATGGTCGACGGCAGCCTGGCGGCGCGGTTCAAAAAAGCGTCGGAACACATCCGGCACGGGGGGTAAATAGTCGTAAGTGGTAAGTCGTAAGCAAAAAAATAAAAAGAAATGGTTTTAACGACACTTAGCATGATTGAATTAAAAAAATATTTATGTTCTTTAATTTTTTTAAAGTTTTTAGCTTACGACTTATTACTTATCCCGAGAAATTTCTTTGAAATTTCCGGGACTTTACCCTTGAAATCGCTGATGCGATTTCTAAGGGCGACTTACGACTGGTAAAATTATGCAAACCATCCAGCTCCAGGAAGTCGGTAAAATCAAGGAAATCAAAAAGAGCATCGCGAAGATCACGGGGCTGACGCGGTGCATGATCGGGCAGCTGATCCATTTAAGCGATAACGCCAGGGGGATCGTCGTCGGGTTCTCTTCCGGCGAGGTCGTGGTCTTCCTGATGGGAAAAGTCGAGGAAGTGAGGGTCGGCAACGAAGCCTGCAGCCAGATGGAACCGTTCACCATCCCGGTCGGCGAAGGGTTCCTGGGAAGGATCGTCAACGCTTTGGCCGATCCCGTGGACGGGAAGGGATCCATCCAGCCCCGACGCTCGGCTAAAGCCTCGGTCGGGGTCCCGACCGACATCGAAGATGGCGTGTCGGGAGGTTCAGGGTCCCCTGACAGATATCCCGTCTTCCGCCGGGCGCCCGGCGTCCTGCAGCGCGTGCCCCTTAGCCGGACGTTTGAAACGGGGGTCCTCACCATCGACACGACGATCCCCATCGGCAAGGGCCAGAGGGAGCTTATCATCGGCGACCGCATGACGGGGAAAACGAGCGTCGGCACGGACGCGATCATCAACCAAAGGGGTAAAAATACTATTTGTATTTATTGCTGTATCGGCCGCACGTATTCCTCGTTGTTGAAGATCGTCGAATTGTTAAAAGAAAAAGAGGCGCTCGAATATACGATCGTCGTCGCCGCGCACGCGGCGAGCCCGGGCGGCGAGCAGTACCTCGCGCCGTATACCGCCTGCACGCTGGGAGAATATTTCATGGATAACGGCAGGGATGTCTTCGTCGTTTTTGACGACCTGACCAAACATGCCTGGGCCTACCGGCAGCTGTCGCTGCTGCTGGAGCGCCCGCCCGGCCGCGACGCTTACCCGGGCGACGTTTTTTATTTACATTCCCAGCTGATGGAGCGCGCCGGCCAATACAGCCCCGAATTCGGCAGCGGCTCGATGACTTTCTTCCCGATCGTGGACACCCTGCAGGGCGATGTGACCGGGTATATCCCCTCCAACCTCATTTCCATGACCGATGGGCAGATCTACATGAATACGTCTCTTTTTAACAGCGGGTTCCGGCCGGCGATCGACCTGGGGCTCTCGGTCTCGCGCGTTGGCAACAAGGTCCAGTGGCCGGCGATCAGGGAATTGAGCGGCATGCTGCGCCTGGAATACGTGCGCTATAACGAGCTCCTGAAGATCACGCGGTTTAAAGCCAACGTCTCCGAACGGGTGAGCCAGCGTTTGCGCGAGGGTGAGGTCTTGACGCAGTTTTTTACCCAGATGAACAACGAGCCGTATCCTCCGGAACAGCAGGTCGTCCTTTTGTACGCGTTGCGGCGCAAGGTCCTGACGGTCCTTTCCAAAACGGAGATCGAGTATTTCAAAAAAAATATTTACGGATTCATGCGGGAAAAATTTCCGGCACTCCTTCTGGAATTAAGCGGGAAAAAAGACCTGACCCCGGAATCGCGCCGCCAGCTGGACGGATGCCTGGTCGCCTTTTTCCGGGAAAAGGGGATGCAAATCAAAGGCTTGGAGGTCTAGCCCCATGGAGGCCCTTCAGAAGATCAAGGAAGAATCTCACCTGAACATCTACATGACGGAACTGATGGAGATCCTCAAAGGGATCGCCATCTCGGAATTCTGGACCTTGGCCAAGAAGCAGGGCCGTTTCGCGCGGTTTATGAAGGCCTTTAACGGGTTCTTCGATATCGTGGATTTTCACCAGGTGCAGCACCCTCTGGCCACGGAGCAGGGTAAACTGGCCATCTTTATGGTGACTTCCAACGAAGGGTTTATGGGCGGGTTGAACACGCGCGTGATCAGCGCCGCTTTGGCCAACCCCGAGGCCGGTGAGGCCGAGCTGATCATCCTCGGAGAGCAGGGGGCCAGTTACCTGGTGGCCATGGGCCGGCGGTTTGTGTCGTTCCCGGGTGTGGGCAGCGAGGAATGTTATGACGCCGCCATCCAATTGCGGAATTATATTATCAAGGAGTCCCAGAAAGGCACCTTCGGGAGGTTGACCGTTTATTCTCCGAAGTCCGTTTCTTTTATGGTCCAGAAGGTGGAGGAGTTCAAGATGCTGCCCTGCGCGGAATTGTTCCAGAAAAAAGAGAAAGTTGCCGCCCTGAAAGAAGAATGGATCATCGAATCATCACTGCAGAACATGATCCAGTATCTTGTGGAAACCTGGATCGCCCAGAAATTGTACGAACTCCTGGAAGACAGCAAGCTGGCCGAATTTTCCGCGCGTACCGTGCACCTGGAAGAAAGTTCCCAGCTCCTGCAGGAGCGCGGCAAAGGGATACATTCACGGTATTTGCGCAGCTGGCATGAATTGATCGACAAGGGGATGAGGGACACGTTTTCCGCGCAGATCATTCGGCGGAAAGCCAGAAGAGCAATGCAAAAAGTATGAAAGTCACAAAGTCACCATGTCACAAGGTCACACGTTAAAGAAAATACGTGTGACTTGGTGACGTTGTGACGGGTGACGTGAGAGCTATGGACAAACCATCAAATACCGCAGGCCGCATCATCGCCGCCGAGGGGCCGGTCGTCAGCGTGCAATTCGCCCCGGGGCAGGATGTGCCCAACCTGTATGAGGCCGTCGAGGTGGTCAATTTTACCGGTGAGAAGATCACGCTTGAGGTCGTTGAGCACCTGGAGAACAACGTGGTCCGCTGTATCGCCCTCGGGCCGACCTTGAACCTGCAGTATAACGCGTCGGCGGTCCCTACCGGGGACGTGGTGCGCATCCCGGCGGGCAACGAGATGTTCGGCAGGATCGTCAATGTCGTCGGCCAGCCGATCGACCGGCAAGGGGAGATCACCGCGTCCGAGACCAAACCGATCCGGCGCGGTATTTCTTCGCTGCGCCTGAACCCGGACCATCTGTTTGGGGCGGCGCCGGAGATCCTGGAGACGGGCATCAAGATGCTGGATTTTTTCTTCCCGCTGGTCAAAGGGAGCAAGTCCGGGATCCTGGGCGGGGCCGCGCTCGGCAAAAGTATTTTGATACTGGAAATGATCCACAATGTCGCGCGGGAGCACCGCGGGGTGTGCGTTTTCGCGGGGGTCGGGGAACGTATCCGGGAAGGGAATGAGCTGTATTTTGAGCTCAAGAAGCAGAACATCGCCGACAAGGTCATGATGGCCTTCGGCCAGATGGACGAGCCGCCCGGCGCGCGTTTCGAGATCGCGATGACCGGGATCACCCTGGCCGAGCACCTGCAGGACCAGAACAAGGACGTCCTGTTTTTTATCGACAACGTGTACCGTTTCGTCCAGGCCGGGGCCGAGATATCGACGCTTTTGGGCCGCGTCCCGTCGGAAGTCGGGTACCAGCCGACCCTGGCCTCGGAGGTCAGCGATTTTCAGGAGCGGATCCGTTCCAGGGAAAGCGGGTCGATCACGGCGCTGGAAGCCCTCTACGTCCCCGCGGACGACTTGACGGACCCCGCGGTCGTGACCATTTTCAGTTACCTGGACGCCATCCTGGTCCTCTCGCGCGAGAAGATCCAGCTGGGGCTTTACCCGGCCATCGACCCTTTGCAGTCCTCGAGCAGCAACCTCGACCGGGCGGTCGTCGGGAAAGAACATTTCGATATCTCCCAGGAGTGCATGAAGATCATCGCCAAATATGAAGAATTAAGGCGCATCGTCGCGGTCATCGGCGCCGAAGAGTTGTCCAAGGCCGACCGTGTGCTTTACGAGCGGGCGCGCAAGCTGCTTAATTTTCTCAC
>JACRHP010000062.1 GCA_016212005.1 Candidatus Omnitrophota bacterium
AAGCCCATTAGCGAGCTTGCTATGTTCCGCGGAGGTGAGCAACTTCGCCCGCTTTAAGGTTCCAATATGATTCAGCGAACCGATGCAGTCATATTTCGCCAGCCTTTGGTCAAAGTGGATCGAACCCGTAAACTCTTCCACGAGCTTATTGGTCTTTTTGCTGAATCGTCCGCCCCATAATTTACTCATTTTGGCTCCTTAAAACGGCAGGCCCCACAACTTAATAAATCCTTCTGCCAGTTTTTGATCAAAGACATCTTTTTTGCCATAGGTTGCCAGTTCTTCCTTGTAACGTGAATTCGGCGATTTGCGTCCCACCACCGTGCAGTTGCCTTTATACAATTTCAACCGCACCGTGCCGCCCACACGCTCGACGACCTTGTTGAAATAGGCGTCCAGCTGTTTCTTCATCGGCGTTTCCCACAAGCCGTAATAGATCAACTCGGCATATTTTTGCGCAATCGGATTTTTATAATGCAACGTCTCGCGGTCCAGGACTAACGCTTCAAGCTCCTGACGCGCTGTATGGATCAATGTCGCGGCCGGGTTCTCGTAGATCTCACGGGATTTGATCCCCACGAGCCGGTTTTCCACCATATCGACACGGCCGATGCCGTTTTTGCCGGCGAGCTTATTGAGCTGCTCGATCAACGCCAACGGTTTTAACGCCTTGCCATTGATCTTCACCGGAACCCCTTTGGCGAACTCCACCTCAACATACGTCGGTTTGTTCGGCGCTTTCAAAGGACTGACCGTTAACTTATAAATCTCCTCCGGCGGCTCTTGCCACGGGTCTTCCAAGACACCGCATTCGATGCTGCGGCCGTACAAGTTGATGTCCACACTGTACGGACTTTTCTTGGTCACATCAACGGGGATCTGGTTCTCCTGCGCGTACTCGATCTCCTCTTCGCGCGTCTTGAATTCCCAGATGCGCACCGGAGCGATGATCTCCAAACGCGGATTTAAGAGCCGCGCCGTCACTTCAAACCGCACCTGATCGTTGCCTTTACCCGTGCATCCGTGGGCGATCGCGTCAGCTTTTTCCAGCGCGGCGATCCTGACCTGATGCTTGGCGATCAATGGCCGCGACAAGGCGGTAGCCAAATAATATTTATTTTCGTAAACCGCGCCGGCCTTGATCGCCGGGAACACGTAATCCCGGATAAACTCTTCCTTGAGGTCCACCACATGGACTTTGGACGCGCCGGTTTTCAGCGCGCGCTTCTTGATCATGTCGAAATTTTCATTCTGCCCGACGTCAGCTATAAACGCGATGACGTCGTAGTCGCGGTCCTGCAACCATTTGATCGCGCAGGACGTGTCCAGCCCGCCTGAATATGCCAAAACAATCTTTTTCATCGATGACTCCTGTCTAAATTAATGACGACTTTTTTCAATTAGAAATACCATAATGGCTTTTTGCACGTGCAAACGGTTCTCGGCCTGGTCAAAGACGATCGAATGCTTACCGTCGATGACATCGGCGGTCACTTCCTGGCCGCGGTGCGCGGGCAGACAATGCATAAAAATAAAATTATCTTTGGCCCCTTTAACAAGCTTGCCGTTGATCTGAAAACCTTTGAAATCCTTCAAGCGCTTCTGGGCCTGCTTTTCCTGCCCCATGCTCACCCACACATCCGAATAAATCACATCCGCCCCGGCAACGGCGTCTTTGGGCGAATGGGTCAGACGGATGGAAGCGCCCGTCGCTTGCGCCAGAGATTTGGCCAGCCGCACGACTTTGGGGTCCGGCTCATATCCTTTGGGCGTGGCGACCTGCGTGTGGATCCCGGCCTTGGCGCAGCCCAGCAGCAACGAGTGGCAGACGTTATTGTTGCCATCGCCGACATACCCCAGCACGACACCTTGCGTTGTCCCCAGTTTCTCTTCGATGGAGAAAATATCCGTCAGGGACTGGCAGGGATGATACATATCCGACAAACCGTTAATGACCGGGATCGCGGCGTGACGCGCCAGGTCGATAACGTCCTGGTGGCGGAAAGTGCGCGCGACAATCGCGTCCAGATAACGGGACAGGGTTTTCGCCACGTCCGCCGTTGATTCACGCACGCCCAGATTAATTTCCTCCGGCCCCAGATAGAGGCACTTGCCCCCCAGCTGAAAGACCCCCACCTCAAAAGAGACGCGCGTGCGGTTGGACGGCTTCTGGAACAAAAGCCCGACCGCCTTGCCGCGCAGATGGTCGCCGTGGGACGCCCTGTCCCGCTTTAAGAGCGCCGACATCTTCAGCAGCGACAGGATTTCCTCGCGGCTGAAATCTTCCAGACTGATCAGATCACGTTTCATGAACTCACCTCAGCTAATACTTGTTCCAGAATATAGACGGCCTTATCAACCTGCTTTTTCGTGACGTTCAAGGCCGGCATGATGCGAAGGACATTGCCCTGCGTGCAGTTGATGATAAGCCCGCGTTCCAGGCATTTCTCGAATACGCTCTTGCCTTCCATCGCAAGCTCCACGCCGACCATCAGCCCGAGCCCACGCACTTCCTTGATACAATTGTGTTTTTCCTTGAGCGCGTTGAGCCGCTCCATCAGATACGCCCCCATGACGCGCGTGTTCTTGAGCATCTTGTCGGCGAAGATCGCCTTAAACGTCCCCAGCGCCGCCTTGCAGACCAGCGGGCTGCCGCCAAAGGTCGAAGCGTGCATCCCGGGCTTGAACGTGCCGGCGATCTTTTCCTTCACGACCAACGCCCCGATGGGAAGTCCGCCGCCCAGCGCTTTGGCCAGGACCATCAGATCCGGCACGACGCCATAATGCTTGAACGCGAAGATCTCTCCCGTGCGCCCCATCGCGGTCTGCACTTCGTCAAAGATCAGTAGAATATCATTCTCGGTACACAGTTCCCGTACCTGGCGGATATATTCCTGGCCGGCGACGTGGATGCCGCCTTCGCCCTGGACCAGTTCCAGCATGATGGCGATCGTGTCATTACCGACGGCCGCCTTTAACGCGTTAAAATCATTAAACGCCACCGTCTTGAACCCCGGCGGCAGCGGGTGAAACCCGTTCTGATATTTCGCCTGTCCCGTCGCGGCCAGGGCCCCCAGCGTGCGGCCGTGAAAGGAATTGGTCATCGTGATAATTTCATGGCGACTTGCTTTACCATGAACCACGTTGGGTTCATGACCATAAACCCCATGTGGTTTATGGCCGTAGGCACGGGCGAATTTGATCGCCGCCTCGCAGCCTTCCGCGCCGCTGTTGCAAAAAAACACCTTGCCCGGAAAAGACAGCCGGATAATTTCCCTAGCCAGCTTCGCCTGATGAGGATGATAAAAATTATTCGGGATATGGATCAAGCGGCCGATCTGATCGCGCACCGCGGACATCACCTTCGGGTGGCAGTGCCCCACGTTATTGACGCCCCAGCCGGGGAAAAAATCCAGATATTTCTTGCCCGTAATGTCAACCAGGGTCATCCCCTTGCCTTTGACGAAAACGACCGGCGTGCGCGAGTACGTCGAGAGAATATAGCGGTCGTAATCTGCAAAAATTTCTGTTTTTTTCATATCGTCGTTCGTATCTCGTATCTAGTATCTCGCGTTTTGTTACGAACGACGAAATACGAGATACTATTTTTTGACAATTTGCGTCCCGATACCGCGGTCCGTAAAGATCTCCAGCAACAGCGCGTGCTGGATGCGCGCGTCGATGATGTGCGCCTTGCGCACCCCGCCGGCCAGCGCCGCCACGCACGAATTGACTTTGGGGATCATCCCCCCCTGGATGATCTTTTGCTCAATAAGACTCGTCACCTCATCCGCCGTCAGTGTGGACAACAGCGACTTCGGGTCTTCGATGCTGCGCATAACGCCCTGCACGTTCGTCAAGAGAACAAATTTCTCGGCCTTTAGCGACCCCGCGATGGCGCTGGCCACTTCATCGGCGTTGATATTATGCGGCTGTTTTTCCAGCGAAACTCCCATTGGAGAAACGACGGTAATATATTCCTTATGCAAATGCTCCTCCAGGACTTCTTTCTCGATGCTGGTAATGGTCCCCACGTATCCGAGATCTTTCGACGCCTTCTTTTTCTCGACGTAAACAATGTTTTCCTCGCCTTTTAAGCCCGTCACGGCCCCTTTTAGATCCTTGATCTCCTGGACGATCTGCCTGTTGAGTTTGTCCAGTTCCTCCTGGACGATCTTCAGGGTCGCCTTGTCGGTCACGCGGATCCCTTCATGGAACTCCGGCTTGATCCCCGCCTCTTTGAGCCGGCTGCTGATGTGCGGGCCGCCGCCGTGGACGATCACGGTGCGGATGCCGACGTAACTCAAAAAAATAATGTCCTGAAAAATATTTTTGCGGATCGCCGGGTCGTCCAGGATACTGCCGCCGTACTTGATGACGAACACCTTGCGGCGGAAAGCGTGGATATAGGGGATCGCCTCAATGAGGACCGCCGCTTTCTTGATGATATTTTCCACTTAATTATATTCCCCGTTGATCTTCACGTATTCGTAGGACAAATCCGACGTATAGACCACCGCTTTCGCTTCGCCCATGTTCAGGTCAACGTTGATCGTAATGTCCTTGCGGGCGAAATCGCTGAAGCTGATCTTCAGGTTCTCTTCCGTCACGCGCGCTATCCCCAGGGCCCCGACCGCGGCGGCCACGCGTCCCCAGTTGGGGTTGCTGCCGAAGGCGGCGGTTTTCACCAAAACCGAATTGGCGATCGCGAGCCCCGCCTTGCGGGCCTGCCGCTCGTTGCGGGCGCCGCAGACCCGGACATCAATAAACTTGGTCGCGCCTTCACCATCGAGCACGATCTTTTTGGCCAGGTCCAGGCAGACGTAATGGAGCGCCTTGACGAAGGCCTGAAGATCTTTCCCCGCCTTGACAACGGGCTTGTTTTGCGCGAGACCGTTGGCCATGACAACGACCATGTCATTGGTGCTCATGCAGCCGTCGACGGTAATGCTGTTAAAGGACTGGTCGTTGGCCTGGCGCAGCGCCATTTTCAACATCCCGGCGCTGATGGCGGCGTCCGTCGTAATAAAGGCGAGCATCGTGGCCATGTCGGGCGCGATCATCCCCGAGCCCTTGGCGCACGCGCCGATGGTGACCTTCTTGCCTCCCAGGGCCAGTTCGACGGCGGCCGTTTTCGCGCAGGTGTCCGTCGTCAGGATCGCCTCCGCCGCCTTCCGCCCCCCGTGGACGCTTAATCCCTCCACGAGCCCTTGGGCCGCTTTATAAATTTTCTGAAACGGCAGCGGACGGCCGATGATGCCCGTTGAAGTGACGACCACGTCCTCGCAAGGAATGTCCAACAATCGGCCGACCACTTCGGTCGTGCGCCGGGCGCCGGCCAGTCCGGGTTGGCCGGTAAAACAGTTCGCGTTGCCGCTGTTGACGACGATCGCCTGCGCCTTATGATCGCGTAAATGTTTTTGGCTGACAAGCAGGGGCGCCGCCTTGATGGAATTTTTGGTAAAAACCGCCGCAGCCACGGCCGGCACGTCGCTGGTGATCAAGGCCAGGTCCGGCTTGCCCGAACGCTTGATGCCGCTGGCAACGCCGTTCGCCCGAAACCCCTTCGGAGTGGTGACTCCGCCGTTTTTGAGAATCTTCATTGAAGCCCTTCTTCTTCCTTGAACCCGCACATAATATTCATGTTCTGCACCGCCTGCCCCGAGGCGCCTTTCATCAGGTTGTCAATGGCGCTGGTGATAACGACCAGACGCCCGTCTTTGCTGACGACCAGCCCGATATCGCACATATTGGTGCCGACGACGCCACGCAATTCCGGCTGCGCCTCCGGCGCCAGCACGCGCACAAACGGTTCCTTCTTATAAAAACGTTCGTAAATCTTATGGACCTCGGCCAGCGTCAGCTTTTCTTTAAGCCGCACGTAAATCGTTTCCAGGATCCCGCGATTGACCGGCAACAGATGCGGCACGAAATCGATGGTCAGGGCCTTCCCGGCGAGTTTGGCAAGGTACAATTCCATCTCGGGGACGTGCTGATGGTAAAGCGCCTTGTACGCCCGGAAATTTTCGTTGACCTCGCCGAAGGCGAACTGGAGTTTGGCCTTGCGCCCCGCGCCAGTCACGCCGGATTTGGCGTCGACAGCGATCGATTCAATAGCTTTCGCGTGTGTCGTCGAAAGCGGCGCCAAGGCGAGCAAAGCCGCCGTCGGATAACAACCCGGATTGGCGATCAACCTGGCCTTACGGATATCTGCACGATAAAGCTCGGGAAGTCCATAAACGGCCTTCGCCAAATTCTTCTCATCCTTATGTTCGGCGCCGTACCACTGGGCGTATGCGGAAATTTTTTTTAACCGGTAATCGCCGCTCAAGTCGATCACGCGCTTGCCCGCGGCGAGGATCTTCGGCGTGATCTCCATGGAGACCGTATGCGGGACCGCCAAAAAAAACACATCGCAGAGAGCGACGGCCCTTTCAATGTCAAACTTCTCGCACACAAGAGGGGTGCGGCCGGCCAATTTCGGCCAAATTTCGGCCACTTTCCCCTGCGTATTATTGGCGCTGACATAGCTGACGCGCGCTTTGGGGTGATTCAAAAGCAGTTCCAGGGCCACCCCCCCGGAGTACCCGCTGATCCCCACGATCCCAACATTGACCGCGTTAACTTCCTTAACCATAATGTCCTAACCTGCTTTCCTCGTTAAACTTAGAATCTCCCGTCGAAGAATAGAGATGTATATTAAAATAAAAAACCTATCTCGTCAACTCTTTTATAGAGGGAGATAGGTTCGAAATTGCCTTCAAGATGTCTATTACTGATTAACGCTTAACCCACTGGAATTTCTTACGCGCTCCCTTTTGACCCGGCTTCTTTCTCTCTTTCATTCTGGGGTCTCTGCTCAACAGGTTCACCTTTTTGAGGGCGGTCTTGCTTTCGGGGTCGCATAAAGACAGGGCGCGGGACAGGCCCAGGCGCAAGGCGCCGACCTGGCCGGTCATGCCGCCGCCGCTGACCTGCACATCGACATTAAATTTTCCCAAAGTGTTGGTCGTCTTCAACGGTTCAACAACAACAAGGCGGTCCGTCTCGCGGACAAAGTAGTTTTCCAGCGGGCGGTTGTTGATCTTGATCTCCCCCGTCCCCGGTGTAATACAAACGCGCGCGACCGACGTCTTGCGCCTTCCCGTTGCTGAATATTTAACGACTTCGACCATCTTTTATAACTCCTTTGTGACCTATATTGCTAAAGGTATCGGCTGTTGCGCCTGGTGCGGGTGCTTGTCCCCCGCGTAAATCTTTAATTTAGTTTTGACCTTGTTGCCCAGCGGACCCGAGGGAATCATCCGGGTGATGGCCAGACGCAACACCTGGGTGGGCCTGGTCTGGATCAATTCCTCGAAACGCACGATCTTGCGACCGCCGTGAAATCCGGTGTAATACTGATAATGCTTGTCCCGCATTTTCTTCCCGGTGACGCGCACCTTGTCGGCGTTGATGATGATCACCTGGTCGCCCGTATCGACATGCGGAGTGTAGATGGCCTTGTGTTTGCCGCGCAGGATCGTCGCTACTTTCGTAGCCACCCTGCCGACCACCTTGTCTTTGGCGTCAACAAGGTAACATTTACGCTCAACGTTCTCTGCCTTCGCGATGTATGTTTTCTGTGTCATAGAGGAAGTAAGTATAACATCCTAACTTCGGATGTCAATAATAAATTTTCATGAAAGCGGGCTACAGCTTGAAATGCCCGCGGGTGAGGTTTGGGTTGGAAGATATGCGCGCGAAGACTTTATGCACGCTATTGAGGAACTCCAGATAAGCGTCAAAGGAAGGCGCTGGATCACCCGCCCGCGCTTGACGGAAGGCGTCCCTTCTTTGCACGTTTCGGGCGTCTTGAAGGATCTCTTGTTTTTCTACAGAACTAAGCATTTTTAATCTTTCCTAAAAGTTCGTCCAGTTCATCTTGCCGGTTGAATAAAGAAAAATATTCGCGTAAAAGCTTCAGGTCGAGTGTGTCCGCGTGGCGCTTGAGGAGCTCTTCGATATCCGCCCGGTCCCGCGTGCCGCGAGCGGGGTCATTGGCGCTGGCCTGGACTTTAAGGCCGATCAGGTCTTCCGGCGTGATGACCCTGACCTTGAATTGCCCGTTTAATATGTCACATTCCTGGGCCCTTTTCAACATATTTTTGGTGTAGCTGCGGTGCGCCAGCAAAAAATCGATCTGCCCCAGTTCCTTAAGGGCGCCTTTTAAATTGACGACATCTTCACTTTCATGCAGAATTTCATAGCCGATGTTCAAGAGCAATTTCCTGGCTTTGGGCATGTCTTCCTTGAGGATCAGGATGTCGATGTCCTGCGTCGCCCGGCTGTAGCCGGCGGCGTGCAGCGCGAAGCCCCCCATCAGGGCGTAGCGGACCCCGTATTTCTTGAAATTTTCCAACAGAAATGTTAAGACTTTTTCAAAATCCATAAATTTTACCTCCTACCTTCTTTTTAGAAAGGGCGGTGAAATTTATCCCGAAGTATGCGCCGAAAATTTCTGAACGACGTGAGTGAAAAAATTTTCAAGCGCTTATACGACCGCAGGGAGTCCCTTTAGGGACAAGGGATGACCTTTTTATAATTCAACGAATTAGGTATTGTGTCCCTCTATTTTCCAACGAATTAGGTATTGTGTCCCTCTATTTTCCTCTATTTTTAGAAGATAAACTAAGATAGCCGAGCGGAGTTAATTTGTCAACCCATTCGCATGTCACTATCACTGCCCTGGCGGGTGGAATCCAATCCGGCCCTTTGATTTCTCGGGTTCGGCCGTCAGATGGCGGATCGCCTCAAAAAGGACTTTGATCTCCCCATCATGGTGGCCAACCTTCCGCTCCAGATCTTGCAACTTACAAATCAACTCTTTATGAGTCGCAACAACCTCGCGCAATCTGATAAAGGCCTTAACGACCAGAATGCTCATTTTAACGGCAATAGGACTTTTTAAAACACTGGCCAGCATTGCCACGCCATGTTCCGTAAAAGCGGACGGCAAAGATGAGGAATGCTTCATCGTTTCGAACCGGTGACAAATTGTCACCAGTTCTTCTTTCTCCTGCGGCGCAAGCTGAAAAGTAAACTCATCGGGGAACCGTTCTTTATTTCGCTTCACCTGCCGGTTCAAGTATTTGGTCTCAACCCCATAAAGTTCCGCCAGGTCACGGTCGATCATAACTTTGTGCCCGCGGATGAGAAATATTTTTTCTTCGATTCTTTCGGATGGTATTAAATCTTGGCGCATAGTTTTCCCTCCTTTGATTTAGTTAGGTCGAGAGAACGGGCGGACTGGTATCAAGGGGGAATGGATATTGAGGCCATTGTATCAAGCGCGAAAATTTTGTCAACCTTCAGGCGACGATGCAGCGACGCTGCAGGAGTCGCGTCGGTGGTGCAGGGACTTATTTATTTTTCCCGTCCTTCTTGGGCGGGGACGGCGGGCGGTCCGGCCCCCGGGCCTGCTTCTGCAAGCTAGACAGTTTCCCGCAATACTGGCAGGCAATGGCGTATTTGTCGATCTCCCGTTCACATCCCGGACATTTTTTCATCGGATCTTTCTCCATTAAAGGGACATCATACTTAATTCAGCGAATTATGTATTGTGTCCCTCTGTTTCTATAACGCCTCCGGCTTAGGGACGATTTCTTTTGTAACCGGTTTTAAATCAGGGCCTTATCGACAACGTGTCCTCTGTCTCTCCTCTGTCTCTGACTGTCTCGAAATTGGTTGTGCCGATAATGTCAAAAAGATTCTTTAATAATTTATCTTTTGTCTTGGCTACGAAATCGCTTAGCGCATTATAAGAAAATATTTCCTTATCAAAAGACATACTAAACCCATTGCCCAACAAAAGATGTTTTGTCCTCTGCTTTTTATTTAAAGAATCGATGACCTCTTGATAAGTAGCTAATGGCATAGCCTTTATTACTTTCTAATGGGACAGGTCTTAACGTGGCAGGCACTTTCAAAGGGAACGGATTGGCTGATTTTATGCCTGTCCCCTCAAAGGTGACTGGTCCCTATTCAAAATTTTAAAAAATCCATAGACTCTAATGCATCATCAAATGTGTATGCGTCAATAATAGCCTTAGACCAAAAGACGTCTTTTTTAAAGATCGATTTATTTCTTTGATATGAATATAAGAATGGATAAAAATCATTCATCGCCATCAAGGCATGTAGATATCCGATAATGTTCATTAAAATAGATTTCAATCCAGTGAGAGATTTCGCATAATTTGCGCCGCTCATCCCAGCGGCCAATTGCTGAAATTCCTTGTTAGTCAGTTTTTTGTCAAGATTATGAGCAAAAGAGTTTCTGATTTTATTTATCAGTTTTAATTTTGTTTCAATGAGCCCGTTGCCGGGAGGAAAACCTAAATTAAGTGCCTCAAAAATATCTAATTTCTGAGAAAATGATTTGTCTAAAATGTATTGAGGGTGCGGCAAATTCATTTTCAGAAGTTCGTTAAGACAATTTTCAATATACAGGTGTGTTTTAAGTATAACGGAAAGGGTATCAAGATTGTTGAGACAATGATTTTTGTAGAACTCATCCATCTCAGCCTTCTTTTGGAGGGAGTACTCTTTGGCTTTTTTAATTAAAATTTGCTTGTGGTCTAGTTTTTGCTCTTCCATTGCTTTTTTAATCTCTTCAGTTGCTTCTTAAAAACGTTAATTGGTCCTCTGGAGACGTTGTCTGTAACGCCAACCGCGTCAACTAGCTACAGAACAATTCCTCTTTTACCCGTATTTAATTCATATCCGATTGGCTTACAAACGTTTTTGGACACTATTCCTTTTATGTGTCATGTTTCAGGTAAATTTATATTCGGTCGTCGCCTTTTCGCCTTTGCGGGACAAGATATTGTCCGCGACGGCGATCGCCAGGTCGCGGCTGGCCGTCGCGGTGGAGATGTTCGTATGCACGTCCAGATAGTCTTTGCGGGTAAATGCCCTTTGCCCGAAACGCTCGTGCGCCATCTTCAGCCGCAACGTGCTTGATTGGCGAACAGGCTTGATCTCCCGGGAGAAATCCACCATGGCCTGACGTATGGTCTCGAGCATGAATTGAATGAAAACCGTCGACCGCCCTTCCTTGGTGGACATTTGTAACGCGTCGTAATATTCCATTTGCCGGCGGCGGATAACGGTCTCAACGGGAATATATTCGAATATTTTCCGGTAATTATACAAAATGACCGACTGCCATAACCGGCCGATACGGCCATTGCCGTCGGAAAAAGGGTGGATGAATTCCAGTTCGTAGTGGAACACGCTTGATCTGATCAAAGGATGCAGGTCTTGCTCGCTTTTGAGGAACGTGAAAAGGCCGTCCATCAGTTCGGGGACGCGCGCGTATGGCGGCGCCATGTGAACGATCCTGGCCCCCGCCCTGACCCCCACGTTGGTCCTCCGCAATTTCCCGGCGTCCTTGACCAGACCGTCCATAAGGATCTTGTGGGCCTGCAGCAATGACCCCAGATCGTCCGGATCATATTTTGCAATCCGGTCATACGCCTTGATGGCGTTTTCCACTTCGCGGATGTCCTTTGGAGGCCCGGACACCTTTTTGTGATCGATGACGTCGGTGACTTGTTCTACGGTGAGGGTATTGCCTTCAATGGCCAGGCTGGATTGAATGCCGGCGGCCCGGGCGTGCTTGCGCAGTTCCGGCCGGGGCACCGGCAGGCTCAACCCTTCGTACTTTCCCAGCAAAAGGGTTATTTCGGAACACAAATTCAGGATCGCGCTGGTTATGGCAAAAGGCGGTTTCATGGGTTCAGGCAAACTTCCCTGGGGCGGTTAGTATAGTATCACTATGATACTATCATCGTAATATTAACATATTGCGCGGAAGATGTCAACTCCCCGGATCGAAGGAGACGGCGCCCGTTACTCCCTATGGAGCCCCACGGGCTAAACAGACTGGGTCAAATGGAACTTGTTCTTTGACATAACAGATCAGTTGCATTTTTTCGCCATCTGATCTGCAGACTTTCAATTCATTGATTTATGTCACTCGCAATGAACTCAACAGCTGTGGAACTCC
>JACRHP010000063.1 GCA_016212005.1 Candidatus Omnitrophota bacterium
GCCATGGCTAATCTCCTTGTCTTTGATTTAATGAGATTATACCATGCCTTTCATATAATCCTCGACGGAAAATAGATTATTTATCGTCGAGAGAAACGTCATAAATCGAGCTCATTTGGCCCAGTCTGTAAAGCCCGTGGTACCCGGTTTACCCCGACTCGTAAGATATGGCAAAATTCTCTTCGATAATTTTGCCATACTCATCGGGGTATCCGCCGACATGCCGTTGGGGCGGAATCCACCTGTTCGATATTCCTCTATTCAAGGAAATATCGAACAGCACCACGGCTTTTTACCGCATTCATCCACGGCTTAAAAAGCCGTGGTATTCTGCGAAGGCGGATAAATTACCGCCAGGCCTTCGTCCAGCAACCGCTGGTTCAAG
The DNA here is from genome assembly GCA_016212005.1 of Candidatus Omnitrophota bacterium. Lineage (GTDB taxonomy): Bacteria > Omnitrophota > Gorgyraeia > Zapsychrales > Zapsychraceae > UBA10015. The sequence continues at coordinate 386 of JACRHP010000063.1, forward strand.
TGTTCCCCGGCGGCCACGACGGCGAGGTCGATGGTGAGCGCTTTGGGATTCTTCAAGGACGTGCCCTCCGGTTAGGGTTGAAAGTTCGAAGCCAACTTCCGCTTTTATATCATCTTCCCGCGGCATTGTCCAGCTTCCAGAGGGAAGCTGGAAGCGCGGGATCAGTACTTAACTTCCACCAGCGTCAGCCCTTGCGGCCTGGCGGTGTCGCCGGCGAGGGCGCGGTCTTTTTGGGCGAGGATGGCCTTGATGCTCCCTTTGGGCAAGCGGCCTTGACCAGCCTCAAGGAGCGTCCCGACAATGTTGCGGACCATTTTATAGAGGAACCCGTCGGCCTCGATCTCGATGGAAAGAAAATCGCCTTTTTTTCGGATGTCCACGCGGCGCACGGTGCGCACGGTCGTGGCTTTTTCATCGCGCGACGGGTTGGCCGCCTGGAACGCGCGGAAATCCTTGCGGCCGACAAGCGACTTGGCCTCTTCTTTCATCCGCCGCACATTAAGAGGATACGGGTAGACCAGACAATAATGCCGCTGCAGCGGGCTGCGGACATCGCGGTTAAGGACCGTATAACGGTAAGTCTTGGAATGGACGCTGTACTGGGCGTGAAAATCAGCCCCCACCTCCTCGACTCTCCAGACCGCGACATCTTCCGGCAGGTTGGCGTTCAAGGCGCGTTTGATCTGTTGCAGTTTCAAGGGAGAGACAACTTTAAAATTAGCGACCTGGCCCAGGGCGTGGACGCCGCTGTCCGTGCGGCCGGAGCCGATGAGGCGGATATTTTTATGGAAGATTTTCTTGAGGGCTTTTTCGATCTCGCCGGCCACGGTGCGCTGATGTTTGGCCTGGATTTGCCAGCCGTAAAAGTCGGTGCCGTCGTATTCAATCGTTAATTTGATGTTTCGTTGCATAAAAGAAAGTGCCCCAGCAACCAGCGCCCCAGGATTCGACCGGGGGATCTGGCGACTGGAGCACCGGGGTACTAAATTAATTTCTGTCGAATCAACTCCTCTGCAATCTGCACCGCGTTAGTCGCCGCGCCTTTGCGGAGGTTATCGGCAACGACCCATAGCCAAAGGCCGTTTTTGACCGCCGGGTCGCGGCGGATACGCCCGACGAACGTCTCGTCTTTGCCTTCGACATCGATGGGCATGGGATATAATTTATTTTTAGGATCGTCGACGACACAGATCCCGGGAGATTTTTTTAAGAGCGCCCGCACCTGTTCTGGAGAAATCGGCTTGGCGGTTTCGATATAGACCGCTTCACTGTGCCCGGTCTTGACAGGAACACGCACAACCGTCGCCGAAATCTTAATCTTTTGATCGTGAAGGATCTTGTGGGTCTCGTTGACGAGCTTCATTTCTTCGGTCGTATACCCATCAGCATTAAAACTCCCGATATGCGGGAATATATTAAACGCGATCCGTTGGTCCATATGTTTGGGAACGTCCTTGCCGGACTGATTCGCCCAGGCGCGAAATTCTTCTTCCGCCTGGACAATGCCGCCGCGCCCGCTTCCGGAAACAGCCTGGTACGTCGAGACGATAATGCGCTTGAGGCCCGCCTTCTTTTTGATCGGCGCCAGCGCCACGACCATCTGGACCGTCGAGCAATTAGGATTGGCAATGATCCCTTTATGCTTTTTAACATCCGCGGCATTAGCTTCAGGCACAACTAAGGGCACATCGGGACGCAGACGAAAGTCCGCGCCGTTATCGATGACCACACACCCGGCTTTGACCGCGTGCGGGGCATATGTTACCGCGGCGCCCTTGTCGCCTTCGGTGCCCGCGAAAAGGGCAATATCCATTCCTTTAAAAGAATCTTCGTTGAGCGCTTCGACCTGATAGCTTTGTCCGTCGACCACCACCACGCGCGCGCTGCGGGCGAAGACCTTCAATTGGTCGACTGGGAAATTACGCTGGCGCAGGACGCGCAGCATTTCCTCTCCCACAGCACCAACGCCGACAACGGCGACATTGTATTTACGCATATAAAAACCTCGGTTTAGTTGTAAGTCGTAGGTCACTTACGACTTACGACTGTTACAAACTCTTTATAACTAAGTCTCCCACCTCACTCGTCGAATACCCCATCTTCCCCGCGGCGAGGTCTTTGAGTTTCTCGCGCACGACGGCAATGACGGAATTTTCAATGGCCGCGCCCGCCTTCTCCTCGCCAATCTGATTCAAGAGCATCGACACCGCGCAGATCGCCGCCAGCGGATTGATCACGTTCTTGCCCGTGTATTTGGGCGCCGAGCCGCCGATGGGCTCGAACATCGAGACACCCTCGGGGTTGATATTGCCTCCGGCCGCGATCCCCATCCCGCCCTGGATCATCGCGCCCAGGTCGGTGATGATATCGCCGAACATGTTGTCGGTGACGATCACATCAAACCATTCCGGATTCTTGACAAACCACATGGTGGTCGCGTCGACGTGCGTGTATTGGGTCTTCACGTCCGGATATTCCTTAGCCACTTCATAAAAGGTCCGCTCCCAGAGGTCAAACGCGTAGGTCAACACATTCGTTTTTCCGCAAAGCGTGAGCTCTTTGCGCTTGCGGTTTTTGCGGGTATACTCGAAGGCGTAACGGACGCAGCGCTCAATGCCTTTGCGGGTGTTGTGCGAGACCTGCAGGGCCACTTCATCTTTGGTGCCCTTTTTCTGAAATTCGCCCAGCCCTTTATAAAGCCCTTCGGAGTTCTCGCGCACGACGACGAAGTCAATGTCTTTCGGTGTTTTGTTTTTTAATGGACAATACCTCTCATCGTAGAGCCTGACCGGACGCAGATTGATATATTGGTCCAGATCAAAGCGCAGCTTAAGGAGGATCCCCTTCTCCAAAATGCCTGGCTTCACGTCCGGGTGGCCGATGGCGCCCAGGTAGATCGCGTCGAAGGTTTTTAACTCCTTGACGGCCGTCGGGGGCAGGACTTCTTTCGTCCTCAAGTAACGCTCGCCGCCGAAATCATAATTGGTAGTTTGGTATTTAAATCCGAATTTTTGCGCCGCCGCTTGTAAAACCTTCAGTCCTTCACGGACCACTTCCGGGCCGGTCCCGTCGCCGGGGATGACCGCAATCTTATAAGATCTCGTATCCATATCGTGCCTCCACTGAAAAGTTCTAGGGCTGGAATCTTTTGACGATGACGCTGGCGTTGTGGCCGCCGAAGCCCAGGGAATTGGACATGGCCACGTCGACCCTGACCCGGCGCGCCGTGTTCGGGACATAATCCAGGTCGCACTCGGGGTCAGGCGTTTCATAATTGATCGTGGGAGGGATAATGCCGTCGCGGATGGTCAACACCGACGCCGCGAATTCAACACCGCCGGCCGCGCCCAGCAAATGCCCGGTCATGGACTTGGTGGAACTCATCGGGACCTTCCTGGCGTATTCGGCGAATACTTTCTTGACCGCCAGCGTTTCGACCTTGTCGTTGAGCTCCGTGGATGTCCCGTGGGCGTTGATGTAAGAAATATCTTTGGGCTTTAACCCGGCGTCTTTGATCGCCAGTTCCATCGCCCGGGCGGCGCCCGCGCCGGTCGCCTCCGGGGCCGTGATATGATACGCGTCGGAGGTCCGGCCGTAACCGATCATCTCGGCCAAGATCGGCGCCCCGCGTTTTTGGGCGTGTTCCAGCGATTCCAGGATCACCAGCCCCGCGCCCTCGGCCATGACAAACCCGTCGCGGTTTAAATCAAAAGGCCGAGAGGCCTTCTCCGGCGCGTCGTTACGCTGACTCAAGGCCTTCAGGGCACAAAATCCGCCGACCCCCATCAGCGTTGTGGCGCTTTCCGTGCCGCCGGCGATCATCACGTCGGCATCGCCGTATTGGATAAAGCGGAACGCGTCGCCGATAGCGTTCGTTGCCGTGGAACAGGCGGTCGCCACGCAGGTCACCGGGCCGCGGGCCCCGGTATCGATGGAGACCTGGCCGGCGGCTTCGTTAATGATGATCTTGGGGATAAAGTGCGGGGTGATCCTGCCGGGGCCTTTTTCCATGCATTTCTGGTGTTCGTGTTCGATGGTGTCGATGCTGCCGATCCCGGAACCGATCAGGACCCCGGCGCGGTCGAGATCGATCTTGGCCATATCCAGACGGGCGTTACGGACGGCCTCGCGGCTCGCCACAACGGCAAACTGCACGAAACGCGCCAGGTGGCGGACTTCCTTGGAATTAAAATGCTCAAGAGGGTTATAATCAATGATATCTCCCGCGATGCGGGACTCAAGGCGGGACGCGTCAAAATGCGTGATGGGGCGGATGCCGCTTTTACCTTCCACAAGCGACTTCCAGAACTTTTCGACTCCGGAACCGACCGGCGAGACAACACCCAGACCGGTCACGACGACTCTTCTTTTGGTCATGGCGTAATAGATTTCCACCCCGCTTAAGCGGGGTTTTATCCGCCGACACTTTTGTGAGGCGGATAAAACAACACCCCGGCGTTTAATACCGAGGTGTGTTTGATGTCAACTGCGGGATTGAGGTTCGATTATTTTTTGGCCGCCTTTTCGTCGATATACTTGACGGCGTCACCGACGGTGGTCATCTTCTCGGCGTCTTCATCGGGGATCTCGATATTGAACTCTTCCTCCAGCGCCATGATCAGCTCAACGGTATCGAGCGAATCCGCCCCGAGGTCATCGATAAACGACGCCTCCGGCGTCACTTCTTCCGGTTTGACGCCAAGTTGTTCGGCGATGATCGACTTGACTTTTTCTTGGACTGCCATTGATGAACCTCCTTTTTAACCTGATTGAGCAGGTTTAGCGACTTCTCTAAAATATATAAATGATTTACTCCGCATGGATCTTGCTTATATTGCCATGCCGCCATCCACGCAAAACGTTTGCCCCGTAATATAACCGGCCTGCGGGGAGGCCAAAAACAAACAAACGCCAGCCACGTCTTCAGCGGTCCCCAATCTCCCTAAAGGGATATTTTCAAGAAGCTGCGTGCGGGCACTCTCTTTTAACCGGGCGGTCATGTCGGTCTGGATGTATCCCGGGGCCACGGCGTTGACCGTGATCCCCCGAGAAGCCAGCTCACGGGCCACGGCCTTCGTAAAGCCGATAATCCCGGCCTTGCTGGCCGCGTAATTGGCCTGTCCCGCGTTCCCGATAATTCCAATGATCGAAGAGATATTGATGATCCTGCCTGCCTGTCCGGCAGGCAGGCCGCCTAGATCGGCCGCGGCATCGGCGTGTTTGACGGCTACTTTAAGCATTACCCTAGCGACTACTTTTGTGCAGTTAAAGACCCCGCGCAAATTGACCTGGATGACCTCATCCCACTCGTTTTCGCTCATCCGGACCAGCAAATTGTCTTTGGTAATGCCTGCGTTGTTAACTAATATATCAATGGACTTGTGTTTGTCAAGAATTTTATTGACGATTTCCTGCACATTGGCGAGATTTGTCACGTCGCAGGCAAAATTTTCCGCTTTCAACCCCTTCTGAACGAGGTCGTTGCAGACTTCAGCCGCGGCGGCAGCGTTGCGGCCCAGGATAATGGCAACAGCTCCCTGCCGGGCGAAGGTACTGGCGATTTCCCGGCCGATACCACGCGTTGATCCAGTGACCACGACCACTTTATCTTTGAATTTCATACGTGTGCAATAATAACAATGTCTTCAGGAATTGCAAGAAAAAACTTATCCAACATCGATGTCATTGTAACCGTCAAAACGCCTAGACTTTGCGCCAAAAGAGCTGAAATGGACCACTTGTCCCTGCTTGATCATGGACTCGAATTTGCGCTGTAGCAGCCATTTGATCCCGGCGCGGGTTACGGGAAACAACAGCAATAGCCCCAGCACGTCCGTTATAAACCCCGGTGTCAAAAGGGCCACCCCTCCGGCCAGGATCATCATCCCGTCCAGCAATTCAGCGCTGGGCATAACGCCCTGCTGGAGGCTGTCCTGGATCTTCATTAAAACACGAAACCCCTCATGCCTGGCCACGGCCGCGCCCACGCCTCCGGTCAGAATGACCAGGGCGATGGTGTTCAACGCGCCGATGTGGCTGCCTACCTTAATGAGCAGCGCCAGCTCGAGCGCCGGAAGCACGGTGAAAAGGAGAATTAAATAGCCCATATTTCGTATCTCGTATCTAGTATCTCGTATTTCGTCGTATTTCATTCACGAGATACGAACGACGAGATACAAGATACGAATCAGTAGCGAAGTCCCGGATCGAGCTCCAGAACCGCTTTTTTTAAATAGTCCCGCTCATAAAAATCCGGGTCCAGCAATTTCCCGTTCCAGACGACGATATCGAGATCCACGGTCCTGGGCCCGAACGTCAGGATGGTCCGGCGGCGGCCCAGCGTGTCTTCAATTTTTTTGAGGTACCGGCGCAGGGGTTCCAGCTTCAGGTCCGTGCGGACCAGGACCGCGCCGTTGAGAAAATCCGCCTGTTGCGTGTACCCGATGGGCCGGGTACGGACAAAAGCGGATCCGGCCACCAGTTGAAAATCCCGGGCGAGGATCTCTCTGGCCCGGGCGACATTCTTTTCCGGATCGATATTGGAACCTATCCCGACAATGGCCTCGTTCATCGGCGTGAAGTGCCTTTGGGTTTCCTGGACCAGTCCAGTTCCACGGATACCGAATCGGCAAACCGCAACGCCTGCGGCTTGTCCACCCGCACCACGGCCCCCCGCACCGCTGGATGCGCCGTCACGATCTCGACGACCCGGCCGGCCAATTTCTCCAAAAGAAAAAACCGGGAGGCCTCGACTTCCCTGATGATCTGTTTGGTCAGGGCCTTGTAATCGACGGTCTCGCGCAAATCATCGCCGGCGACCGCCTTGGCGGCGTCATAATCCAGGGTAATATTGAAGACCACATCCTGCTGGGTCTCCCGCTCCCAGTCGTTGGTGCCGATGAGCGTGCGCAAGCGCAAATTGGTTATTCGTATCTTAGCCATTTAAAAGCCTCCCTGGTCACCACGTCACAAGGCCACCAGGTCACCTTTGATTTGGTGACGGGTGACTTTGTGTCTTGGTGACTTTAAATTAAATGTTCTCCCCCGTCCGTATAAATCACCTGGCCGGTCACGTAATCGTTGGCCAGCAAAAAAAGGACCGCGTCGGTCACGTTGGCGATACTCCCTTTACGTTTCAACGGAATATCCTTCGCCAGACGATCCAAATAACTCAAACTTTGATTCACCGGAGGCAGGATCAGCCCCGGCGCGACCGCGTTGACCCGGATTGCCGGGGCGAATTCAACCGCCGCCATTTTGGTCAGTTCAGCCAGCGCTTTCTTCGACAGCAAATACGCCGCGTGCGCCGACCTGTACCTGCTAATATGCGTGTCGAGGACATTGATGATATTGCCCTGCCTGGCGCCGCGGGCGAAGGAACGCATTAAAAGATACGGCGCGTAAAAATTCACCGCGAAATGCCGCTTCATCGCGTCGTGTTCGTTTTTTTTCAAAGAAGACGGCTCAAAAATCGAGGCGTTGTTGATCAAGACATCGATGCGGGAAAATTGTTTGAGGACACGGCCCGGCAAATTCTCGACGGCGCGTCCATCCGAAAGGTCACAAGGGAAAATCGCGCAGACGCCGCCGTTCTCACGGATCCGTTGCGCGGTCTGCCGGGCCTGCGCCGCGGAACGGCCGTAATGAAGGGCGATCCGGTATCCGGAACACGCCAGCGCGTAACAGATTTCTTGACCGATGCGCTGCGCGCCGCCGGTGACCAGTGCGGTTGGGTTGGAGGTAGGTTCTCTTCTCACGTCTTACCGGATCAGGCTCAAAAATTCCGAGCGCGTGGAATTCCGCCGGCGGAATTCCCCGAGCATGCAGGAGGTCTTCATGATGGAGTTCTGTTTTTCGACCCCGCGCATCATCATGCACAAATGCTGGGCTTCAATAACGACGCCGACGCCCTTGGCGCCGATGTGTTCCAGAAGGGTTTCGGCGATCTGCCTGGTGAGGTTCTCCTGGACCTGCAGGCGGCGGGCGAAGATATCCACAATCCGCGCCACTTTGGAAAGCCCGATGATCTTGCCATCGGGAAGATACCCGACGTGGCATTTGCCAAAAAAAGGAAGCAAGTGGTGTTCGCACAGGGAATACAGCTCGATGTCCTTGACGATGATCATCTCATCGTTGTCGGAGGGAAAGATCGCGTTATTGACGACCTTGGCAACGTCTTCTTTGTATCCGCCGGTCAGATACTCCAACGCCCGGGCGGCGCGCTGCGGTGTTTCCTTGAGGCCGTCGCGGCGGACATCCTCGCCGATGGATTTGATAAGCGCCTTGTAATGTTCTTCCATGGCTCGCATGATAGCATAGGCGGTAAACACTGTCAAACGCTCCATCTTCCGGTGACAAAATACTTTCTGCCCGGCGTAAACATGTTATAATCGTGGCATGTTTTGCTGCCGTGCAGGACAGACCGACATCTCGAAGTGGGCAGTCATCGCCATTCTTCTGTGGACAACCCTGGTCTTTCTCCCCGTCCTGGACAACGGCCTGACCAACTGGGACGACC
>JACRHP010000064.1 GCA_016212005.1 Candidatus Omnitrophota bacterium
CTGCAATACGCATTCCTTCCCGTTGCACTTGGGCGCCGGCGACGTGCAGGTCCGTGTCCTGATCTGCGTGCACGACGTGCACGGGCCCCAGCTGCCCCAGCCGCTCCACTGCCCGTTGACATCGTCCAGCGTCCCCAGGCATTGCTCCGTCGCAATCTTGTCCACGCCGCTGAACATCAGGTTCAGCGCCTGGTTCACGCCTTGAGTGAAAAACCCCTGCGGCCGCGTCGCCACGACCACCACCGTCACGACCCCCACCACCAGGATCATGTATTCGATGATGTTCTGGCCCCGCCTGTCCCGCGGAGCGGAACCTACTCGGCAGGCAGGCCCTGATTTTTTCGGCGGTTAAACATAAGCCCTATCAAAAGACAGGTTGGTTGAGTTTGTTGGGTTAATTGGGTCGATGAAGTTCATCCAGTTAAAGTATAATTTTTTTATATGAGTTTGGCAAAGAATATTAATATTTAATGGACCCCGGACAACTCATCTGTACTTATCATACTTTAGACCAATATGATGCAGGAAGGGCTTGAAACGCTTGAACGCGTCCGGAAAACCGCGGAATTCGCTGCCGCACTTGTAACAGTTGATCACCGTGGGGACTTTTCCGGCCAGGAACCAGTCAAGGAGGGCAAAAACGGGCAAGCTGATCCCATAGGTGAAGGGGACCAGGACAATGCCGATCAAAAGGACCAAACACCCGAGGAGCTGGTTAAAATCTTTGGAAGTATAAAACTGGCGGCACCGGCAGACAGGGCAGTATTCAAAAATAGCGTCGAGACTTGTGGTCTTGCCCCAGGGATGGGAACAGTTTGGGCAGACAAACGACGCGTTTTCCCCCAGTTCAACGGCACCGTATTGTTTACACTGGTCGCAATGGCGGGAAAGACTTGGTGACTTTAGCATCTCCCCTTACAAATAAATTCCGAATTTGATCGCGTAATATTTATACCCGATATCCCCCAGAAGGACCGAGCACAAAATGACGTACAAAATCCCGGTGGTAGCTTGCGTATTCTTCAGCAGGAGTGTCCCCCGGACAAAAAATAACGACCCCAGCGGGAACAGCAGGCCGAAAAATAACGGAACCAGCAACAGGAACCCGTCGAGCCTGGTCATAAACTGAAGCAACGAAATCCGGTCGCCCGCGTAAAGGATTTTCGTAGTCAAAAGAAACCATGCGTCCCACAAAAGCCGCGCGGCAAGAAAGGCCCCAAACGCGTAGACCGCCCGCCCAAGATGCGCGGGGGGAAGCCCGTGCACGTTTAAATACCAGTGCCCCAGATTCATCGCGAATAGCGCTGAACAAAAAATCAGTCCGCCCAACAACCACATGGCAAAGGAAGCAAAACCAACCGTCCCCAGAAGGCCGGACTGGACATGCCAAAACGCGTACAACCCGGCCAGCGACGGGACCGTCATCAGCCGGGCGTCGGGGTACTCCTTTTTCCAGGAGAAACGCGAGACGGCGATAAAAATAGCCTTCCAGAAAACGACCGCGACCTTCGTCGCCAGCGGGATATCCATAAAAAGAAGAAACACCACCGTCACCCCGCCGACGACATTAGGCAGACCGATATGAAATTTGTGGAAATTATTTTTAAGGGGATCTTTGAAACTGATCCAGAAGCAGAGCGGATAAATAACGCTGAACAAAAGACTGCTTAAGACAGTCAGCGGAACAATCATGGGTGATCAGCGGAAGGTTGGGCCGGTTGATCGCCGGGCTGCTGCGTCAGCGTCAGCAGATAATCGCGCAAGGCGCGGATCTGCTTGCGCTCGTCGCCTCCCAGGATATCTTCCGGGCCGGCCGCGTCAAAACCGGCCGGGTCAAAATAAGTAGGCATCCTGGTGCCGGGCAAGAGGTCCTGGGGGTTGGTGAGCCATTTAAGGATCCACTCGGGCCGCAACCGCGACTTGGCCAGGGCGAAATCCGGCGCCCAGTTCTCGGGAGAACCTCCGGGCAGTTGACTTCCAATAATATGGCATTTGGCGCAATCAAAATAATCCTTGCCGAACAATTTTTCGGCCGCCTGGTGCTCTTCTTCCGGCAACGCTCCCTGAATGTTTTCTTCGAACAAGGCGTCTTCACCATCAAGCGCCACGAAATATTGCACCAAGTCGTTTAATTCGCCGTTATCAAGCGCGTAGGTCGGCATCCGCGCCTTCAACCACGGCCGGACCGTCGTGGGTTCATGGATAAAATGAAACAGCCAGGCGGATTGGACCTTCTTGCCTTCGCCGATCAGATCCGGCGGGCTGAAACTGGGAACAACAGCCCCCGCCTCGTTTTCGGAGGTGTTGTTATAGTTCACCAGCCATTCTTTCACACTCGGCTGGATGGCCCCGCCTTCTTTCTCAACGATATGACACCCTTGGCAATTCAATGTCCGGACAAGCTGCTGGCCGCGCTCGATGGCCAGGTTACGCGGGGTGCGCGCGACGATCTTTGCTTCCGGCACCTCCTTGACGAAACTCAACAGCGCGGTCGTGACCGCTTCAGCTTCTTCATCGCTGAAATGGAAATTCGGCATGCGCAACTTTTCATCTTCCGGCTTGACCTTGCCTCCATCAAACACCCTCGGGTCTTTAAGTTTTTGAAAGAACCACGCCTCACGGGTGTGGTCGATGGGGACGAACCCGAAATCGAGGCGTTCCACGGGCCGGCTCCCCTCCTCGGTCAACGCGGTGCCGATCGGTTTTTCCTTCTCAAAACCGGCAATGTTATGACAGGAGAAACACCCGTACTGACGGATGAGCCGCAGCCCGCAGTAGGAAAGTTTTTCGTCCAGGCTCATGGTCGCGAGTTTTGCCCGGGCCGCGCCCTCGGTTTCCGTCTTCTTCAAAAAGTCCACGGTGATCTCATTTAAAACCGTCTCGTCAACAGGCGGGATCGTCGTCTTGTCATACACGTCGGCGCGAAGCGAAACCAGATAAGCCCCGATATCAGCGGCCTCCTGGTCCGACAACCGCAAACTCGGCATCTTTGTGTCCGGATTATAGGCGTGGGGATTTTTAAGCCAGTTATAAACCCACTTGTTAGAGGTCTTGCTCCCCAACCCCACTAAATTCGGCCCATGCTCGCGGCGCAATATGTCGCGCGTTGCCGGCTGGTCTTGCGATAACGGTTCAATACGGTGGCAGCCCAGGCATCCAATGGACGCGACGAGCTCTTTGCCCTTCTGCGGGTCGCCCGCCGAAGGGATCTCTGCCTGCGCAAAGTCGCCGCTGTTCTCTTCCAGAATAGCGGCGGGTTTGCCGCTATTCTGGAAGAGATACGCCACGATCGCGTGGATCTCCTGCTCGCCCCGTTTCACGGATTGCGGATCGTTTGTATTTGACTGGTTGAAAAATGCGGGCATCCACGTGTTAGAACGGAACGCGTGCGGGTCTTCGATCCAGCGGTAGGCCCACGACTTTGAAATTTTGGAACCCAATTTGGTCAGATCCGGCCCCGGTTTCGGCCAATTTTTATACCGGTCGATTTCGTGGCAGGCGTAGCAGCCGGCTTTTTCGATAAGGTTCAATCCCAGGTTTAATTTCTCGGCGCCTTTGATGACTGTTTGTCCGGCATGGCACTGGAAACATCCCGCCTCCACATGCGTCATGGGCAGCATGGGTTTCTCCCAATGATGCAGCGGACGCCAATGATATTTCTTCTCCCATTCCCGCGCTTGCCGGGCTGACGACGGGGTATGGACGGCGGACGCAAAATCCGTCCCGCGGCCCCGTCCGCCGTGGCAGACGGTACAGCCAAAATCGTCCAAAGGATGCGCGGAATTATTCCCCAGATAAAGCCCCAGGTTCGGGTGCGTGGTAAACGGCTGCGGGGCGTCCTTGTAATCGGGGTTGCTAATGCCCAAATGACAGGTCACGCAGCGGTCGACCGTCGGCACTTTGGCGAAATTCAAATCTTCGGGGATATCCTTAAGGACAATCTGCTGCAGCTTAAAGTTAGGGTTGGCCAGGTCAAGAATAGGAAGATCACGGACCATGTCCGCGATGCGGTTGGTAAAATTCATTTCATTGGGATCTATTTTGGCGAGCTTGCGTTTGAAAATATTTATTTTCTGCAGGAACGCCCTTTCCTGACGCTCCAAATCTTTCAGCCGCGCCCCGCAAGCATCCGCCGTTTTTTTCTGATCCGCCAGTTGTTGAGATGACCGGTCAAGGGCCGACTTCAGGGAAGCGAGCTTCAGACCAGTTTCATCCAACTCTTTTTGGGCCTGCCCCACGCCAGCGCCGCCATTGGCCTTTGCCGTTTCATAGCGGTACCGCGCGGCGTCGTATTCGGCCTTGGCGAACTTGTATTTCTGATTTAAAAGATCGTCCTCGACGGCCAGCTTCTTCTGTGCGCCTGCCGAAAGAGCGGACCTGCAATTGGCGTCAAACGCCTTGCGGGCTTCCTTTAAGTGGTCCCCCAGAGACCGGTATTCTTCCTTCGCCTTCAATTCGTTCTCGGCATAATCATATTTCACGCGCGTTTTTTCGATCTCCAGCGCGCGGAAGTCCCGCTGGTAATTTTTCCATTCGCGGGAATAGTCGTCCGCGACCATCCATACCAGGGCCAGTAAAAGCACACAGCTGGCGAGCGCGAAGATCATGTTCAGCCGCTCAATATTATAATGTCGTTCCTGGGGTTCAGCCATGGGCGTCAGATATTGAAGAAAAATTCCGGGATGGCAATAATGTACTTGATATTAAAAACCCAGCGCAAAAACATCTTAATCGGCAAACTGACCGACAGCAGAAGAAGGACGATAAAAATGCTGTAACGGACCGGCCCCAGCCGGGCGTAAAGCTCCTTAAACCAGGTCTTCGCCAAAACAAGCGGCAGGGCGCCGAAATAGAACAGCAGGACCAGAAATCCTCCTATCTCGCGCAGAAAAATATTCTGCGGGAGCCGCTGTTTAAGCCAGGTCATATACACCAGGTCGGATAAATTGATGTTGGTCAGCGCCTCCAGCTTGTGGATGTCCCAAGGCTCAAAGGGGCCGAAGAAATTCCAGTTCGGCCCGCGCAAAAACGTGCCGACCGTGATCAGAAAAAGCCACAAGACCAGCCAGTAAAACATGAAGATGGAAACCGCCGTCTTCCGCTGGGCGAAGGAATAATATCCGCCTCCCTTTTTATTCGTATCAAGATAGGGGATCGCCATCATGCCGATGATGATGACCGTGGGAAACAAAACGCCGGCGATCCACGGGTCGAAATAAACAAGCATCTCCTGCAGGCCGAGAAAATACCAGGGCGCCTTGGAAGGGTTGGGGGAAACCGTCGGGTTGGCCGGCTCCTCCAGCGGCGCCTTCAAGAGGATCGACCAAAGGATCAAAAGCACCGTGCACAGGATAAGCGCGATAAATTCAATGTAGACAAGGTCCGGCCAAACGAGGATTTTTTCCTTGGCGTCGTCCGCTTCTTTGGGCTTGCCGCCCTGGGCGATCCGCGCGTCGTTCTCCCACGCCTGCTTCATGCTGAACCAGACGAAAAAAACGATCAAAAAAATCAGGCCGACGATCGGCACGTTATCCGGCTTGGTGACGATTTTCGTAAAATTGGGATCCGTCAGGCCGAAAACAAACGCCAGGATCAATCCGCAGAATAAAGCGATCCCGCCTTTTTGGGTCCAGAGTTTATACAAGCCGAGTTTTTTGTTAGCGGCCAAAAGCCGTTCCGTGGGAGGGAAAATAAAGAAAAAAACCGCCAGGATTACCGGGAAGATAATCTGGGGCCTGCAGACCGTGTTGATAAAATGTTTGATCGTTTCCATGGATTTAACGATTATGTTGGCCCTGAGATCCCGCCGTCTTTACGCACCCGCCAAAAATGCACGATCATAAAGATCATGATGATAAACGGCAAGCCGATGCAATGCAGCACATAAAAACGCAACAACGCCGCCTCTCCGATAAAACGTCCGCCGATCATCGCGAAGCGGGCGTCGCTCGAGGAGGTAATAAAATTGACGTCCCCCAGCGCCAACAGCGATGACCCCGGGCCCGAAGTCCCGACCATCGGCGTGGCCCCCGCCATGTTGGAACCGACGGTGATCGCCCAGATGGCCAGCTGGTCCCAGGGCAAAAGGTACCCGGTAAAACTCATCAGCATGGTCAAAACCAGCAGGACAACGCCGATCGCCCAGTTGAATTCCCGCGGCGGCTTGTAGGAACCGGTCATAAAAACCCGGAACATGTGCAGCCAGACGGTGATAACCATCAAGTGGGCGCTCCAGCGGTGGATCTCGCGCATGATCCCCAGCGGGACCTGTTCTTTTAAATCAATGATATCGCCGTAGGCGTACTCGACCGTCGGGCGGTAATAAAACATCAAGAGGATCCCCGTGACTGTTAAAACCAAAAAGACAAAAAACGACAACCCGCCCATGCACCAGGTGTATTTGACTTTGACGGCGTGCTTGGGCAGCCGGACGGGATGGAGGTGCAGGAAAACGTTGTTGAGCATGACCATCATGCGCTGGCGGCGGTTGCGCGGGATCCCGGTGCGGAAAATCGCCTTCCACACCTGGGTTTCGGAAATTTTATTCAATATCCCCTTATTGTTGCCGTTAGAATGATCGCCCATTGAATATACCTTTATAATTAAACAGTGATATAGGATTCAGGGTCGTTCCACTCGCCCTTTTCCTGCTGAAATTTTTTCGTTTTATCCACGACGATCTGGCCTTCATCGTCGAGTATAATCTTGAAACGTTCCAGCGGCCGCGGCGCCGGCCCTTCAAAATTGATCCCGGTCTTGTAAAAACCGCTGCCGTGGCACGGGCATTTGAACTTTGCCTCACTCTCCAGCCAGTTCGGCGTGCAGCCCAGATGAGTGCAGAATGTAGAAAGCGCGTAGATTTTTTCGAGATCACGGACGATCCAGGTGCCGTATTGATCTTTAAACCGTTCAGAAACCTTACCTACCTCATATTCGTCGGGGTTGCCGGCGCGAAAAGATTGTTTGGGCTCAAAAAGGACGTTGGGGAACAGATACCGCAGGAGAAGACTGCCATACCCGGCCACGACCGCCGCGAACGCCGTCCAGCCGATCGCCAGCCACTTGATAAACGACCGGCGGTCCAGGGAATGCTGCTCTACCGGGGACACCACCGCCGAGGGTTTTCCAGAAGAAGTATCTGATTTTTTTTCTTGCGTCATGTGCCATGCCTGATTCGAAGGGCCGCGGACCGGACATTCATGTTCGAATCGTTTTGAGCCAACTGGTCCAGCCGGTTGTCCAGGTCCGTATCGTGCAAGCCGCCGGATGCTTCAACAGCCATCAAGAGAAGATTGTTCTGCTCCTGGGCATCCACTTCCTGGAACCCGGATAAATATCCGCGGTCCATCATCTTTAGCAAAATATTCTTGCCGTCGGCATTGTTCATGCGCGCCAGCGAAACAGCCGCCCCCCACTGGACATTCGGTTCGGGGTCGTTTAAAACTTTGCGCAAGGCCGGTATCGTTGCCGGCGCCGCCAGGTTCCCCAGGGCGACGGCCGAGATCGAGCGGATCCGTGACTGGGGGTGCTCCAGATAAGGATAAAGCGCCGCGGCCGTTTCTTTTTGTCCCAGCATCCCCAGCGCATAAATCAGCGCGGCCAGGTTTTCGTCTTTTTCGTTTTTTAACCCGTCGACGAGCGGTTTGATGAAAACCGGGTTCCGGGTCCTCCCCATGGCCAGGGCCAGATACTGCCGGATCCGTCCGTCGTCATATTGGGCGTGCTCGAAGGCGCTGATAAGTTCCGCGAAAAACCGTTCCTCCTTTGGGACCGACTCGGGGTTCGCCAAAACCCTGGATAACTCAAACGCGCCCTGCCAGCGTTTCGTCAACCCGCCCGTTTTGATATCGTCAAGAAAATCATAGACGCTGTGCTGTTCACGGGTCAGCAGGTTAACCGCCGCGAATAAAAGGACGCAAAAGACGGCGATCAAAAACGGCACGACAAAAAAAGAATGAACAATGACCTTAAAGAACGGCTTCTCTTCGTTATCTTGCTGACTCATCCTCAACCTTTAAAACTTTGAAATAGTGTTATCATACTGATTTTGTTTATAAAGTCAAGTTTCAGAAGTTTTTTTCATATTTTTCTCAACGGCAAAATCACACAGGACCAAAACCCCTTGCTCCCGAGTGGTTTCGAGGATCCCGGAGCCGATGTTGAAACAACGCTCCCTGCCTTCGCTTTTTACAGCAAGAAGCCCCTGCTTCAAGGCGGTTGCCAGCGGCGCATGGCCGGCGAGAATCCCCAAACAGCCTTCCGATCCAGGCGCCGTCAGAAAATCAACGGGGCCGTCGAACATTTTACCCGCGGGGGTCACCAGGGTCAGCTGATAAGAACTCATTCGTTGACTCCATATCCCTAAAGGTTTTTGGCCCTGGCCAAAACTTCGTCAATGTTGCCCACCATATAAAAGGCCTGCTCCGGCACCTCGTCATGTTTGCCGTCGAGAATTTCAGCGAAGGAACGTATGGTGTCCTCAAGCTTGACGTATCGCCCCGGGCGGCCGGTAAATTGCTCCGCGACATGAAACGGCTGCGACAAAAATTTCTGGACCTTGCGGGCGCGGGCGACGGTCAGCCTGTCCTGCTCGGAGAGTTCATCCATCCCCAGGATGGCGATGATGTCTTGCAGCTCCTTGTACCGCTGCAGCGTTTCCTGGACGCCGCGCGCCACCCGGTAATGCTCCTGGCCGACGATTTCCGACGTCAAAATAGTTGACCGCGAGCTCAACGGGTCAACGGCCGGATAGATCCCCAGCTCGGCGATAGGACGTGACAATTCGGTTGTCGCGTCCAGGTGCGCGAACGTCGCCGCCGGCGCGGGGTCCGTGTAATCGTCCGCGGGCACAAAAATCGCCTGGATCGAGGTGATCGACCCCGACTTGGTCGAGGTGATCCGTTCCTGAAGCTCCCCCATATCCGAACCCAGTGTCGGCTGATAGCCGACGGCGGAAGGGATACGTCCCAGCAGGGCGGATACTTCCGACCCGGCCTGCGTGAAACGGAAAATGTTGTCGACAAACAAGAGCACGTCCTGCTGCATTTCATCGCGGAAATATTCAGCCACGGTTAACGCCGAAAGCGCCACCCTGGCCCGCGCGCCGGGCGGCTCATTCATCTGTCCGTAAATCAGGGAGGTTTTATCCAGGACGCCGGATTCCTGCATCTCCTTGTAAAGGGCCGTCCCCTCGCGGGTACGCTCCCCCACACCCGCGAAAACCGAATACCCGCCGTGTTCCTTGGCGATGTTATGGATCAGCTCCTGGATCAACACGGTCTTGCCCACGCCGGCGCCGCCGAACAAACCGATCTTGCCGCCCCGCTTGTAAGGGGCCAAAAGGTCGACGACCTTGATCCCCGTCACCAAAACAGTATCCTGCGTATCCTGGTCCCGGAAGGCCGGCGCCATCCGGTGGATAGGCATGTGTTTCACCGC
This sequence comes from Candidatus Omnitrophota bacterium, assembly GCA_016212005.1. Classification (GTDB taxonomy): domain Bacteria; phylum Omnitrophota; class Gorgyraeia; order Zapsychrales; family Zapsychraceae; genus UBA10015. Next base: position 9,439 of record JACRHP010000064.1, read on the forward strand.
GGCAACAGGGCCTGCCCCGTCGATCGGCTCGCCCAAAAGGTTCATCAGACGCCCAAGAGTCCCCTCCCCGACGGGCATGGACATGACTTCATGGGTGTCGCGGACCTCCAGCCCCCGCTTGAGACCTTCCGTCGTATTCATCGCGACGGTGCGCACCGTGTTCTCCCCCAGGTGCTGGGCGACTTCCAGGGTCAGGTTCCCCTCCTGCTCATTGATGGCCGGATTCGTCACCTTCAAGGCGGTATAAATGGCCGGGAGCCCTCCCGGGGGAAAAACAACGTCGACGACCGCGCCCAACACTTGCGAAATTTTTCCCATACTCTCTTTTGTTTTGGTCATTTCAAAGCCTCGGCACCGCTGACGATTTCCGTCAGCTCGGTTGTAATGGCCGCCTGGCGCAGACGGTTGCGGCTCAAGGTATAACGGTCGATCAGTTCAGAGGAATTCTTCGTCGCGTTATCCATCGCGGTCATGCGCGCCCCGTGTTCCCCGGCGGAATTCTCCAAAAGGGCGAAATAAATCTTGAAATATAAAAAATGGGGGATCAAAAATTTGAGCAGGACATCGGCGTCAGGCTCAAATATATACGGGTTCGACTCCGACAATTCAACTTTTAGTTGAATGTCGGAGTCCCGACTCTCAACATTCTGTTGAGATGTCGGGACCGGCAGGATCTGCTGAAAAACGGTTTTCTGGACCAAAGGATTAATAAACTGGTTGTACGACAAGTAAGCGACGTCACAGCGGCCGTCCCCAAAGGCCCGGCTCAAATCATCCCCGATTTTTATGGCGTCTTCAAAACGCGGGGCGGCCGTCACGTCCTCATAATGGGCCTTGACGAGGTCATGCCGGTCAAAATACATGAACCCCTTTCGCCCGCAGCACCAGATATCGATCGTCTCGTGGTGACGGTTCTCCCGGATCCACCCGGCCACCCGCCGGTTGGCATTATGGTTAAACGCCCCGCAAAGCCCTTTGTCGGAGGTGATGACAAGGATAATAACCTTGTTAACTTTGGGCCGCCGCGTCAACAAGGGGTGGCTGTGCGCGCAGACCGAAGCCGAAATCCTCGATGTCAGCGCGGTCAAATGGCGGGCGTAAAGCCTCGCGTTGGCCTGCGCCTCATGCGCCCGGCGCAGCTTGCTGGCCGCCACCATCTTCATGGTCTTGGTGATCTTGCGGATATTCTTAAAACTTTTTAGTTTGGTGTCAAATTCTTTAATCGTCGGCATGGATGTCTCAAGCAGTAAACCGTTCTTTAAGTTCGGACAATATCCTGGTCAACGATTCCTTGATTTCTGTCGTTACCTGTTTTTCCTTGTTAAACAGCTGGACAAAATTCTGGTATTTAGTTTGCAAGGATTCGAACAACCTCTGTTCAAATTCCTTGACCTTGCCGCGCGGCAGGCCGTCCAGGAAGCCGTTGACCCCGGCGAAAATAATGGCGACCTGATAAACAACCGGCAGCGGGACACCGGCGCCCTGTTTGATCACTTCCATCAGGCGCTGGCCGCGCTCCAGCTGATGGCGGGTGGTTTCATCCAGGTCGGAGGCGAACTGGGCGAAGGCCTCCAGCTCGCGGTATTGCGCCAGGTCAAGACGCAATGACCCGGCCGTCTGTTTCATGGCCTTGATCTGGGCGTCCCCGCCGACGCGGGAAACCGAAAGGCCCGGGTTGACCGCCGGACGCTGGCCGGCGTTGAACAAATCCGTCTCCAGGAATATCTGGCCGTCGGTAATGGAAATAACATTGGTGGGGATGTATGCGGAAATATCTCCCGCCTGCGTTTCGATCACCGGCAATGCCGTAAGGCTTCCGCCCCCTTTTTTGTCGCTCATTTTTGCGGCCCGCTCCAGAAGTCGGCTGTGCAGATAGAAAATATCGCCTGGGTAAGCTTCGCGCCCCGGCGGACGGCGCAACAAAAGCGACAACTGCCGGTAGGCCTGCGCGTGTTTGGTCAGATCATCATAAATGATCAGGGCGTGACGGCCGCTGTCACGGTAATATTCCGCCATGGCGGTCGCCGCGTACGGCGCCAAAAACTGCATGGTCGCGGGATCCGATGCGGTTGCCGCCACGATCGTCGTATAAGCCATCGCGCCGTTACGCTTGAGGACATCGTGGATCTGCGCGACCGTGGAACGCTTCTGTCCAACGGCCACGTAAAAACAATACACGTCCTCGCCGCGCTGGTTAATAATCGTGTCAATGGCCAAAGTTGTCTTGCCGGTCTTGCGGTCGCCGATCACAAGCTCCCGCTGGCCCCGGCCGATCGGCGTCAGGGCGTCGATGACCTTGATGCCGGTCTGCAACGGCTGGTGGACGTTCTGGCGCTCCATAACGCCGGGGGCCTTGACCTCGACCTGGCGGAATTCATGCGTTTCAATCGGGATATTGTCGTCGATGGCCGCCCCCAGGGCGTCGACGATCCGGCCGACCAGCTTCTCCCCTGCCGGCACGGAAGCGATGCGGTTACTGCGGCGGACCTCATCGCCTTCCTTAATATGTTTGATGTCCCCAAAGACGGCCACCCCGACGTTGTCTTCTTCCAGATTAAGCGCCACCCCCATAGTCCCATCGGGGAACGTCACCAGCTCGCCCAACATCACGTCCGCGAGGCCGTGCACGCGGGCGATGCCGTCGCCCGCGCTTAAAACCGTCCCGACCTCGTAAACCTCAACGCGTTTCTCGAAGTCGGTCAACTGCTTCTTGAGGATGGCAGATATTTCTTCCGGTCTGATTTGAGTTGTCATAAGAAATTGTCTTAAGCGCTCATCACGTTCTGTTGAAATTTGCGCAATTGCGCCCGTAACGTATAGTCATAAACGATATCGCCGACGCGGACTTTGATCCCGCCCAAAATATCCGGATCTGTTTTCCGTTCGGCCTCAATTTCCAATCCCAATTTTTTCTTCAAATGTTCCGTCATCAAATGAACGTCGTGCCTGGAAAGCTCGTCATGGACCGTCCATCGCGTATTGACGATGCCATGCGCTTGAGTATACAAGTGATCAAATGCCTCACAAATCGCTCCCAGGCATGCCGAACGCCGCCGGGCCTCCAAAAACAATAAAAACCGGTAAGTGACGGCTTCAACTTTCCCCTGGAACGCCTCTTTAAGTATGCTTTCGCGCTTGGCAGGCGGGACCACCGGGTTGTCCAGGAAACGGACAAGTTCATGGGACTCCTCCAGCAGCCGTTTGATTTTTTTCAAATCCTGGTGGACCGGCTCAAGGTTGCGGTATTCCCGGCAAAGCTCAAATAAGGCCCGGGCGTATCGCCGGGCAAGCGGGCGCGGCATGATTCCTTCAAGTCTCCTCGACAAATTCCCTGATAAACCTGCGGTTCCCTTCAGAATCCAGGTTCTTGTGGATCAATTTGCCCGCCAGTTCAACCGCGATGCGGGCGCTTTCCGCGCGCAGGACCATTTTGGCTTTTTCGGTTTCTTCACTGATATCCCGCCGGGCGTTTTCCAGCAAAATCTTCGCGTCTTCTTTGGCCTTGTGCTGGATCGCGCCGGCAAGCTGGGCCGCCGCCTTGCGGGACTCGTCCATAATTTCCCGGGATTTTTGTTCGACTTCCTTGAGCATCTGGTGGCGCGTCGAGTGCATCTGCGCCAGTTCTTGCTTGATCCGTTCGGCACCCTCCACCGAGCGGCGGATCGACTCTTCCCGCTCATCGAGAGTCTTGAGGATCGGTTTCCAGGCAAATTTATACAGGACGGCCGAGAGCAGAAGAAACGTTACCCAGGTCAAAATGACCATGCTAACATCTGGTGTCAACAAACTGGATTCGGCTTCAGCCGGAGAAACGGCCTGCAACTCGACAGAAAGAGCGGTGTTCGTCATATTTTTCTATCAGTCACATTCAAGAGTTAATGGCGATGATGCAAATAACTATCCCGAAAAGGGCAATCCCCTCAATAAGCGCGGCGGCGATCAGCATCGCGGTCTGGATCTTGTTGGTCGCTTCAGGCTGGCGGGCGATCCCCTCCATCGCCGAGGCGGCCAATGTTCCGATCCCATGACCAGCGCCCAAAACGATAAGGCCGACGCCTATAACAGCCAGACTACCATGAACGGTTTCAGTCATATTGTCCTTCCTTTCCTCAAGCGTTAACTAAAAAACAATTTCTTTTTAAAAACGGACGTATTATAACGGCCCGCCAATTCTCTGTAAAGCCATTTATCCAAAGCAATCTTTAATGTTGCGGATGGTACATCTGTCCAATAAAAACTGCCGTAAGTAACGTAAAAATATACGCCTGCAGAAACGCGATAAACACCTCCAGGACCCCGACGCACACGGCCAAAAGGACCGACGGCAGAGCGGCCACGCCCAGCAACAAGACCAGCCCCAGCATAGCAAAAATAACCATGTGGCCGGCAAGCATATTGGCAAACAGACGGATCATCAAGGCCCCTGTTTTTATGAATAAACCGAAAATCTCGACAGGGACCAGGATAAAGAGGATCCCTTTGGGCACCCCGGATGGAATAAGCGCGTTTAGAAATCCCTTAACCCCTCCCTTAAACAAAGTCCCGAACATCATAAAGCACAATGTAAAAAACGCCAGGGCCGCGGTGACATTGGGATTCGCGGTCGCCGTTGAAAAGACGGGGATCAGCCCCATCAAATTTAACGTAAGGATGAAAAAAAACATAGTACACAGAAACGGCGTCAGCCGGCGGCCGTCTTCCGTCCCCAGATTCTTTATGGCGATATCATCACGGATAAAAATGACAACCGCTTCCAGAGAGCCCGTGAACCGGCCCGGGACACGTTGACGCTTGTTGTAAAGAAAACAAAAGGTTACCACCAAAAGCGCCGCGGCGATCAGCAGCATCACCCCGTGGAGGCTCAAAAACGGCGGCAGGGACAAAGGGGGCAAAAATGGTAAATACCATTGGTGGGAATCCTGCATATGGTGCAAGATGTATTTTTCCAGATTAAACGCGTGGCTCATAGCGCCGCCTCCACGCTATCGGCCAGCGCCTGGATAAACCCGGGGTGGCATTCAACGGCCCGGGACATCCGGAAGTCCTTGACCCCCAGTTTTTGGGCAAAATGCCGGTATTCGATGTCGATTTCGCACGAAGTTTCAATATGGTCCGTCACAAAAGAAACCGGCACGACCAGAATTCTTTTGAACCCGCGCTGGATAAGCGCCTCGATCATATCTTCCGTGGAGGGTTTCAGCCACTGGAGCGGCCCCACCGCGCTCTGGTAGCTGATCGTCCAGTTTTTGTTCCGGTTTAATTTGCCCAGAATCCTGGCTACGGTTTGCGGAATCTGAAACGGATAAAGATCACCTTCTGTCAAAAAATACAGCGGCAGACCGTGCGCGGAGAAAAGCAGATAAAAATCGTCCAAGGATTCGCCCGGCTTTATCTGCTCATGGATCCGGTCGGCAAACGCCTGGATGTAACCGTCGTGAAGATAATACGGCGGCGTCTCCTGGAACCTGGTATCGGGACAAATATTTTTTGCCGCTTCCTTTAAATAATAGACGTTGGAACCGGTGGTCGCTTTGGAGTAATGCGGGTAAAGGCTCAAAAGCAATACCGTGTCTTTACCGGTCTGCTGCAGCGAACGCATCACTTCTTCCGGAAACGGCGGGCTGTAATTGAACGCGAAGGTAACGTCCACTTTCCGGCCTCTTTTGGCCAATTCTTCCCGCAAGGCCTGCGTCTGGCACCGCGTGGACTCAAAAATAGGACTCCCTCCTCCGATGAGCTGATAACGCTTCATGACCGCTTTAGTGCGAAGTGTCACCAGAAGCCAGGCAAACAATCCCTGGAACAAAAATGACAGAGGAAAACGGATGAGAAGCGGATCAGAAAAAAGTCTTTGCTGGAAATCGCGGACGTCGGCGTTAGTCCTTGGCCCGCCCATGTTAAGCAGCACGACCGTCGTTTTCGCCTCATCGATTTTTTCTTTGCCAACGAAGCCAAGCGGCGGTATTTGCCGGAGCTGATCTTTTTCCTGTTGGGACATCGTCTTTCGTCGCCGGCGGCTGCCGAACACCTGGCCGGCTATCGCCAGCAGGATGCACACGGGAATAAACAACTTGGAGGTGCCGAAAGTGATCCGCAAATAAACAATCAGCGGGATTGAAGCGTGGATCCAGAAGAACCATTTCGCAGAAAACTTTGGGTGGTTTTCGCGGATGTAACCGCAGGGAATATTAACCAGGAAAGATACCAGCGCCAATACTAGGTAAGCGTACGCGTGCGTCATACTTTTTTATATTCTTCTATCCTCCGGAAACCGGCGGCAGAAAAACCACGCGGTCGCCGGAGTTCAGCCGGGATTGCCAGTCGGAAAATTGTTCGTTAACGGCGACCCGTAAAGAATCACTCGAAAGTTTAAATTGATACTGCCTCTGAAGCTCCCCGTAAAGTTCCCGGGCTGTTCGCGCGCGAGTGCGCAGGGTTTCTTCGTCGCGGCCGCGTTCTTCGCGCAAAACGGCGAAATACTGGACGTGGACGGTCTTTTCAGGAGATTCCGGCATATTACTCCGGGCGGGCCTTGCGGCTCATCAAATCGGCAAGGGCGGCAGCGGGTTTCTTATGCTGATAGATGATACGATAAACTTCGGACGTGATCGGCATGGATACTTTGTGTTTGCGGCTTAACTGGAAAACCGCCTTGACCGTTTCCACCCCCTCGGCCACCATCTCCATGCCGCCGACGATAGCGCGCGCCGATTTCCCCAGGCCCAGCTGCTCTCCGACATAACGGTTGCGGCTTTGCGGACTAAAGCATGTGGTCACCAGGTCTCCCAGACCCGTTAACCCGGAGAAAGTTTCCGGCCGGGCGCCCAACGCCTTGCCCAGGCGGGCCATTTCCGCCAAACCGCGGGTGACGATGGCCGCCTTCGTGTTGGTCCCCAGCTTCAAGCCGTCGCAGACTCCGCAGGCGATCGCGATGATATTTTTAATACTGCCGCCCAACTCCACTCCAACAACATCGGTATTGGTATAAATACGAAAGGTATCGGAGTTAAAAACCTCCTGGACCTGTTGGGCGGTGCGCAGGTCCCGCGCGGCGACAACGGCCGTGGACGCTATCCCCCGCGCGACTTCGGTGGAGATCGTCGGCCCGGACAAAACAGCCACGGGGATATTGCCCAACTCCTGACGGATAATCTGGGACATGCGCAAGAGGCTCGTTTTATCGACCCCCTTGGTCACACTTAAAAAAATCTTTTTGGAGAAATTAACCCTCGTTTTTTTGATCTGGCGCAGCACTTTCGCGGCGTATTTAGAAGGGATGGCGAAAACGACCAGGTCGCTATCCTCAAGAGCCCCGGCCAAATTTTCCACAAGTTCCAGGCCCGGCGGTAAAATCACACCCGGCAAAAACCGCGGGTTATACCGGTTCTGGCGCATCTGCCGGACATATTCCGGGAACGGGCCCCACAATTTCACCGTATACCCTTTTTTGACAAGATAGACGGCTAACGTTGTCCCCCATCCACCGTCTCCGATGACCGAGATTGTTCGTATTGTTTTAGGCATCGCTGATTACCGCGTGAGATTATCCCGGATTATCGCCAAAAGAAAATTTCCCGGAATACCTGGAACATGTAGGCCCCGCCCCAGCGTAAAACCTGCAATTTGCGCACACCCCCTTCGCGGGCGGGCTCATCCCCGGGAATATCAACATACTTAAGCCGCCGCCGGGCGCAACGGACGGACAACAACGGTTCCCAGCTGATATTCGTGTGGAAAAGCCGCTCAGCCAGGGCATAGCTGGGCTCTTTATCCAGATCAAGCTCCGTGACTAAATTTTTTCGGTAACACCTGTATATCCCCATCGCATCCGTGTAGTGGCCGCCGTGCAGGAGGTTGATCATCGTCGTGAAAAGCCAGTTACCGAAAGCGGTCACGGCATCGTCGTCGTAACTTTTCGCGCCGGGGGCGTAACGCGAGACGATGACCATGTCATACCCTTCCTTCATCTTCGCGATGCACTCCGGGATAAGCTCCGGGATGGAATTGCCGTCCGGGCTAAAGGTCAAAACGACGTCTCCCTTGACATGCGGCCAGGCCTCCATATACGCATGGCGCATCCCCTTTTTCTGCTGGATGACGACATCGTACCCTTGTTGACGGGCGTATTCGGCGGTCCCATCAGTCGATTGGCCATCAACGATGAGGATCTGGTCGACCCATTCAGGCTTGACGTGCGGCATAACGGTTTTCATGCCGTCAATTTCGTTTAAAGTAGGGACTAGAAGTGTGACTTTCATTTCTCTCCTTTTGGGATGTATTATACATACTCGTCTTAAAATGTATATTATTTTCTAATAACTTTAAGAACCTTTTGAAAGTCTTTACAGCTTTTTGTAAATCTGTTATATTGAGGACTCTTTAGAGCCGTTGTGGTTTTGCTTTTGAAATTTTCCAATAATTGCTGGCGTAGCTCAGTTGGTAGAGCAGCGGTTTTGTAAACCGCGGGTCGTCCGTTCAATTCGGATCGCCAGCTTATACATAAGTAATAATTATATGCGGGCAGATACCCAAGTGGTCAACGGGGACAGACTGTAAATCTGTTGCGCTTGCGCTTCGAGGGTTCGAATCCTTCTCTGCCCATTTTTGCGGGAGTAGTTCAGTGGTAGAACTCCAGCCTTCCAAGCTGGTAGCGAGGGTTCGATTCCCTTCTCCCGCTCCATGAAAAAGGAGCTATCGACAATGAAAAGAATTGGAATTTTAACCAGTGGTGGAGACTGCGGCGGGCTTAACGGCGTCATCAAAGGGGCCGCCCAGATGGCCCTAAAGTCGGGAATGACCTCGTTTGTCATCCCTAACGGCTATGCCGGGCTCTATAACCTCATTGATTTCGACGCGCTCGTTGAACTTACGCCGGACCGGCTGGATACAATCGACTGCAACCTGGCCGGCTCCGAAGCCGGACATTCGCGGGTCAAGGTCAAAAAGATCGAAGACCCGCAAAAATATGACCGGATCAAAAGGGGCATGCAAAAATTCAAGCTGGACGGCCTGGTCATCAGCGGCGGCGATGATTCCGGAAGCGTCATGGTCGATTTGGCCGGCCAGGGGATCAAATGTGTCCACGCCCCCAAAACCATGGATTTAGACCTGCAGACCTACTCCGTCGGATTTGATTCGACGGTCAACCGGATCGCGACATTTCTTGAAGACCTTAAAACCACGGCCCGCACCCACAACCGCGTCATGGTCATGGAAGTGTTCGGGCGCTACGCCGGCCATACCGCTTTTCGCGCCGGCATCGCCGCCGATGCCGATGCCATCCTGATCCCGGAGATCCCCACGGATTTCGACGTGCTTTACGCCCATTGTAAGGAACGGTATTTCCACCGCATCGCCGCCAGCGACGTTAAGGCGGGAACTTACCTCATTTTAGTTGCCGAAGGATTAAAAGACGCGAGCGGCAAAGAACTCGTTGATGAATCTTCCGGCGTTGATGCCTTCGGCCACAAACGTCTGGCCGGCGCGGGCAAATATGTCTGCGAGCAACTAACCAAACGGTTCAAAAACGACCCAGAGATCCCCAAACTTATGCAGCGCGAAAAAATGTATGTCAAAGACCTCAACGAGATCCCGGAAATACGCGCCGTCACGCCAGGCCATCTGGTGCGTTGCGGACATTCTTCGGTCTATGACGTCAACTTCGGCAAAGAAGCCGGCGCGGCCGCCGTCATCCTGCTGAAAAACAATTTATCCGGCGTCACTGTTTCGGGAATTACCAATGGCAAGGTCCAGTATCTGGAAACGGCCAAGGCCATCAAGCAACGTCATGTGGACCTGGCCGTCATCGGGCTGCACGAGCAGCTGGGGACATGTTTCGGACGGCCTCTTCAAAAATTAAATTTGGAATTTGAGCAGGCCTCGGAACCGATCAAGCGGTTCTTGTAATAACAACCCCGTTTTATCGAAACGGCTTGTAGTGAAACTCATTGGCAAGTGTTTTGAGCGGCAGATCTCCCCGGCTGTCTCCATAGGCATAAATATATTCAAAATCATTTAAATTGTACTTCTCTTTTATCCGCCGGACTTTTTCTTCCCGATGGCAGTTGAGCGAAGCGAATCTCCCGGTGAGTTTGTGGTCTCGAACTTCAACTTTGGTCGCAAGGCAGTCAAAACCTTCCTTCTCGCACCAGACTCGCAGGTAATTTTCAAAAGAAGCCGAAACAACCGCGATCTTATGCCCCATTTTCTTATGCCACTGAAGCCGCTCTCGCGCCGCGCCCCGGACAAACGCTGAAAGGCGAACAAGCGCGTACTCGCGGGCACATTGATTGAATTTAACCTCCGGCCATCCCTTATAAAAAAACGTAAAAACAATTTCCTTGGCTTTCCAGTTCGGCAAGACTTTGATCAAATACAAAAAAAGGACCGGGCTTACCAAGACCAAGTTAACAGCGGTCCGAAATACCCCGTGCGTAAAGAACATGAACGGGATAAACCCGTCCCGGCGGGTGATCGTCCCGTCAAAATCAAAAATGGCGAGTTTCATCCCTTTAATGCCGCGGAGGCCGAATTTCGAAAAATCAGAGTCATGTTGTCATTGAGGTTCAGGAGCATCCCTAAAAAAACAATCGGCAAAGAAAGCAAAACCGCGATGATGTGCGGGAATTTAAATCTGGGGGCGGAGCCAAACAGCGCCTTATTGATGGTGTGTGGATACCACAGAGGCGAAGGCATCTGATAGACCTTTAATTTCTCGAATCCGACTTTTTCTAAAAGCCGGCTGAGCGTCTTCGGGGTATAAAAATGCAAGTGCCACGGCAGGACCCATTCCCAATTTTCCCGGAACAAGTGTCTGCCGATCGAATTGATATTAGGGATTATGATCAATAATAAACCGCCGGGCTTGAGGAAGGACCGTACCTTTCGCAGCATCTGGTCGGGATGTTCGATATGCTCAAGCAGATGGCGCATGACAACGATGTCATACAATTCTGTTGTGGAAAAATTCTCGATATGGCTATGGACGACCGGGATCCGGTAAAGCTCCCGCGCTCTTTTTGTCCGTTCCAGCGATGGCTCCAGTCCGGTCACCGCGAACCTGTTCTTTTGCCAGATAAACGTCGCCCAACCGGTTCCACTGCCGATATCCAAAAGACGGGGTGTTCCGCCCGGTAAAAATTTTCGTACCGCCCTTATTTCCCTATTAAAAACAAGCCGCTCATGCAATCCTTGCAAAAACGCATTCCCCCAGAATTCCGAATCAGCTACACCGTCCATAGTCCGGGTATTTAACTCCACAAGCGGTACAGGATCCATATACAAATGGCCGCAATTTACACACTGCACAATATCCGAGGTTCTCTCGTGATAACAATATGTGTAAAGACTTTTTACTTCCTGCCGGCCGCAGACCACGCACGGCTTGCCGCGATGAACCGCCCGGTTTAAACTTTTGGTCAAAGATTCCATAGGCATTTTTTAATAATAATACTCCTTATCGCGTTTAAAGCAGGCCAACAAGACGCCCCAACTGATTTTGAACCATTGCTGATAACGCAGGTTCGGGACCAACCCACACGGCAAGAACCGCAAGGCATTCAAAAAGACAACCAGCCACACTGGCCAGGAATAATGCCGGCGAAGCTTCAAAATGGATTTTCCGATTGAGAGCGGTTTTTGCATCGACGTAAAATAAAACGGTGGATGAAAATACACCAATTCATCGGTTATCATCATCGTGGCCCTGACCAGATTCATCCTTATGCCCAGCTCAATGTCTTCATAGGACGGAAGATCATCGCGGAACCCTCCCACTTTATCTAAAATGTCTCGCGTGTAAAGACACCCCGCGTTGCCGAACGAATAAGGGTCGAAATAGTCGTGCTTAAGCTTGACGATGCCGTAAAGAGCACGCCCTTCGGGGATGATGATGTCCACGTTATTTTTTTCGAACAGCGCCACGGCCTTTTCGAGAAAATCCTCCTGGAGTATACGCGTGTCATCGTCTAAAAAAAGCACGTGCTGGCCGGTCGACATGGCGATCGTCACATTGCGCAATTGCCCGATAAAGCGCCGGGAGGTATCGTTCTCCCGATAGCTTAAGTCAAACCGATCCTTGTATTTTTCAACGATATGCCGGATAACTTCTCCGCCACCGTCATTCAAGACAACAACTTCATATTTTTCCCGAGCAATGCGCTGGCGGCTCAGGTCGGAAAGCAGCTCGTCCAGTTCCTTGGGTCTTTGGGAAGCGCAGATCAGGCAGGAGATGATCGGCTTATATTCCCGTGAAGAGCCGACAGGCAGACCACCTTGAATATCAAAAGGGAACCATCGATATAATGTCCGCAAAAATTTAACACGCGCGCCATTACTATTGAGGTTGCTTTTCATGTTATAGAATTTTATCCAGAATTTCAGCCAGGGCATGGGTCAAATGTTCCCTGTCGAAATCTTTGACAACGGACAAACCGTTATCTCGCAACTTTGCAACCAAACGGGAATCGCCATATAAAAGTTCAAAATTTTTCACAAATTCTTCTTCGCGGTCAATCGTTAGTCCAACATTATATTGACTCTTCCGAGTTTTTAGCAGGTGATTTAGATGCTCGGGCATTACGCAACTCTTTACAGACCCATAATAAACAGAATGCTTTAGTGTTTTAAAAACCGATCCGCCTGGCTAGACGCGATCTGAAAAATAGCCCGAAAAGGCAAATAAGAGAAATAGAGCGGATCAATTCGGAATTCCGTATTTTGATAATAGAAATCCTGGGCGGACTTCATTGCATATTTTTTGTTATATATGCTGGCAAGGTAGATTGCCAACAGGCGCGCGTTAAATTTCCTGATCAATCCTTGATCTTTGACATAACGTTCGACGAAATAGGCCCGCGCCAGTGTATAGAGAGTCGGCAGTTCATTGTCTTTCATAGCGGACACAGATATTGAATCTTTATGAAAACAGAAAAAGGATAAGGGCTTATCAATCACAGCAAATTCAGGATATTCCATGGCTGTCAATAAATAGATAAGCAGGTCGTTACCGGCCCCTTTTCGGCTGAAATCGATCCCGTAGCGATTGGGGATGACAGTCAAGATATGGCGACAAAGATCCTTTTTGCGGAATAAAGCGCAGCCCGGGCTGACCGGATAATTTCCGTCCAGAAGAGCACCGTGGATGAACTTTGTGCCGAGATAGACTCCCGTTCGTCCTATCGAATAGGTCTTGATTCTTTTCTGGCTGATATCATCGAAAACTTCGGCACGGGTGACGACGAACCCGATTCGGGGATTTTGAATGATATATGGCAAGGCCTCTTCGATGAAGGTCGGTGCGATCAGATCATCCGACCAGAGAATCTTGATAAAATCCCCTAAGGCATACTCAACACATTTTTGCCAATTTCTTACAGGGCCGATATTTTCGTCATTTTGATAAATCCTGACATTCGGATGGCTTGAAGCGAAGCCTCTAACGATTTCAAGGGTGTCGTCTTCACTGTGATTATCGACAACAATAATCTCGACGTCCACGTAAGTCTGCCGGACAGCGGATTCTAACGTTCTAATGATGGCTTTCCCGCGGTTGTAAGTGGGGATTATAATACTGACGAGCTCACCCATAGGTATAAACTTTTGTATCAGAGGTTTTGCGAAAGAAATGATATAGTCCGCCAAGGGTGGCGATGATCTGGGCCAAGACCGGCCCCCGGATCCCAATCATGGGCGTCAAAATAACATACAACGGCACGACGATTAATAAAATAACTATTAAATTTTCAACGAGGATTTTAGGTTTCGCGATGGAGTTGTAGAAATAATAATAGATAATGGTGGGGCTGCGGGCAATCAAATAAATTAAAAATATAATCATCAGGGGAAAGGAAGTCTGAGCAAATTGCGGGTTTAAATAGATGCCGATGGCAGGTCTCCAGATGAGCCCGACAGGCAGGACGAGTAAAACGGCCGCGGCTAGTATATATTTAATCCCCCGGCTGGAGAGTTGGATCAGACCGGCAAAATCCTGGCGGCCATGGGTTTCAGACAACTTAGGAAAAATGATTTTAAAGATGTTAGAAAGAAATGAGAACATATAACCAAAGGCCTGGGAACAGAAATGATAAATGCCCAATACTTCCAGCCCGAATACCTTGCCTATGATAAATTTATCGGGATGTCCCAGAAAAACTGACAAAACATATTGCAGGAAACTATACCGCAAAAAATCAGTAATTTTAAAAAATTCGGCCGCCGAAATTCTCATGGTTAATTTGAGCTCGGGATGTTTCTTTTTGGCAAAGCACAAAGTGAGGACGAGTTTCAACAGAAATGTAACGGACAGGCCATAAAACAGATAAGCAATGATGCGCGGGCCCAGGCCCAGAAAGACAAGCCCTATGATGAGGGCTAAATTTAAGCATTGAAAGATCATGTTAATCCATGCAATCAAACGCCAGTCTTCATAAGCGACAAGGACGTTTTGCGGAATACTCTGAAGGAGGCTGGCGGTGACAATCACCGGCAGGAGGAGAATAACCTGGAGGGCCTCAGTTCTGTAAATATCGGCGATCGCGAAAAAATCAATAAGGGGCCTGGCCAGAACGAACAAGGCGATAAAAATAATGCCGCCCACTGCAGTATAAAAAATAAGACCGATGGTGATTATTTCGTTTCCTTCATGGTATTTGTGCTGAGGGATATACTCCGCCAGATATTTTGAGATTGCGATTCCTGAGCCGATGTCGAATAACCCCAAAGTGCTAATGACGGAATTAAAAAGAGAATAAAGCCCGTATCCATCCAACCCGACGCTGGTGACAATGATCTTTGTGGTTACAAGTGTTACGACAACACTTGTGAAAAAGTCGGCGCTGTTCCAAAAGGTATCTTTAAGATATTTTGCCGTCATTCAAGACCACTTCTATGATATGCCGAAAATTTTTTCTAAAGACGGAAATTTCATGGCTAGCCAGGATGGACCGCCGGCAAGTCTCGGACATGTTCTCTAAAACGGGTTCAGCCGTATTGAGTGCCCGCTGAACAGCCTCCCCTACTTTCTCTGGGGTAAGGAATTCTATAAGAAAGCCTCTGTCTTGAATATCGACACCTGTCTCCCGTGAAGCCACAGGAATAAGCCCTGTGGCCATGGATGTCAGCAAGGCGGTTGCCTGTCCTTCCGAACAGGACGGCAGAATGGTAAAAAGGCATTGAGCAGCAATATCGCGAAACGTATCGGAAAGGACATCGACACATCCATGATAGATGATATTTTTCTGGCTGAGTTCATCTTGATAGGCCTGAAAGAAATCGTCCTCTCTCAACCCGCAGATATGTAATGTCAACTCCGGGTGCTGAGAAAAATATTCAAGACACAAGTCTAAGCCTTTGTGTACGAGACCGCAGCCGCCAAACCATAAAAAACTTTTCCGGCTGGATGAGACGGAACGCTGAAAAGGCTTGGAGGGAATAAAGGCCGTCGCATCTAAAGGATAAATGGTTAAACCGTCAAAAAGGCGGTAGGTCTCGGCTGTGACCCGATTCCCCAGGACAATGAGGGCATCACAAAGGCCGGTTGACATACTCCAGGTCTGCGCAACGATACGCTGTGACCGCAACAAGATCCCTTTGCGCATTCGAATCTGCCGGATCCTTTGGATTTCCGCGCAGTTTTGAAAATGGACGTGGGATCCAGTGGCATAATAAACCCTTTTGCACTGCGGCTTTGTTGGAAAACGAAAGCTCTCTTCAAACGGGATGCCAAAACCAAAGATGACATCATATTTACTGTAGTGAAATCTCCGTCGGCTTAAAAAATTGGCCACATCAATGTTGTATCCTAATGCGTTGAAACATTCTGCTATGGCCATAGATTCCCTAGCGTTTGTGTGCCGGAGGACCGTGCGGCACCAAGGGGGGACCCAGACAAAGGGAATGATGATATACGAGATCAACACGTTCTTTTTATGGCGCGCATCAAAAACGTTTGGAATGAAATCTTTAGAAAACGCGAGTTTATGGATATTTTTCAGCATAAAAATATACGTAACGCCCGGGAGTTATCCAAAAGACTTCCCTCGCGACCATTTTATCTTTAAAACCTTTTTCAAAGTAAAATATTCGAATAAAAGGTAACAGGCACATAATGTTTTTAAAGCTAATAAAATGTTTTTACTTTCTAGGGCGCGGGAAAAGATATGCCGCCCAAGGAAACAGTGAACTTCCGGGGTGCATAGTTTCTCGACTGTCCCGGGGTGAAGATGGACGAGCGTGGTGTAGATACTCAAAATTTGCTTGATCCGGACATCAGCCTGTGCGCTCCAGTCCACAAGTTTTCCTTGCCGCATCACAACCCGGTAATGCTCCGCCTCCCT
The DNA here is from genome assembly GCA_016212005.1 of Candidatus Omnitrophota bacterium. GTDB lineage: Bacteria > Omnitrophota > Gorgyraeia > Zapsychrales > Zapsychraceae > UBA10015. The sequence continues at coordinate 25,773 of JACRHP010000064.1, forward strand.
CAAAGCCACCAATCGATCGCGAATAAATCCGATGTGTTTTTCTAAGGCAGCGATATAATAGCAAAGGTATTCCTCTGAATCAAAATGATAACTTTCCTTAAAGATCCTCAACAAGGGATCACAACGCAGCATCATGGTGAGAATATTAAAGAAATAAGGGTTCTTTCGCCCAGGCAGAAGATATTCAGCTGAAATGACATCCTTTTGGGGGATGGGATCATAAATAGAATCAAAGTCCTGCAACTTTTCACCGCTATAGCCGATCGATTCCGCATTGCTGTAGACAATATTGATCTCAGTGTGTTCGCTCAAAAATTCGACTTGCCGAAGAAGTTTATGAATATCCATCCAGAGATCGTCATCGGGGGTAAAGGTCATAAACTCCCCTCTGACTAGGTTAAAATTCTTAAGAGCGTTTTGCCCCATTCCAATATTATGTTCATTGTGGTAATAACGAATCCTCTCATCGGCATAGCCGCGTAACATATTTTCGGTATCTATATTTTCCGAATTGTCGGTGATGATAATTTCAAAATTCTTATAGGATTGCACCAGTATCGAATTCAGCAGTTTTCGAAGCAACCCCGCGCGGTTATAGGTTGTGACACATATAGAAACTTTCCCTTTCTCAAACATAGAAAATCCTTTTGCTAAAAAACCGGCCGTTTCAATCAGTTAAATGTTTTCCAGCTCTTTGGTCCAGACTATCATTTCCCGGATACCCCTTAACTTATCCACCCGGGGCTCCCATCCCAAAAGGCAGTTAATCTTGCGAATGTCCGCCACAAAAACCTTTTGGTCTCCCGGGCGTTGCGGAAGACGCGTGTAATTTAATTCGATATCAATTTCTTGCCTCAGGATCTCAAAAAGCTCAAGAAGCGACAAACTATTTTTCATCCCACCGCCGACATTGAAGATCTGGCCGCGAACAGATTCAATCTCTTCAACGATCCTGAAATAAAGCTGAATGATATCTTCGCTATGCAGGACATCCCTGACCTGTTTGCCTGTTCCGGATATGGTGAAAGGCTGGCCAGGGCCGTTTTGGCGGATCTCCATGGCCTTCCGACAAAACCATCCGATCCATCCTTGGTCATAGGTGGCGAATTGACGTCCACCGTACATAGAGGAGTGCCGAAACACAACCGTCTTCAATCCAAAAATCCTGGCATAATCGCGCATGTACTGGTCGGCTGATCCCTTGGAACAGCCATAGGGGGAATGAAAGTCGAGCTGAAGAGATTCGTCGAAACCATCAGGAAATTCTCTGCAAATATAGCGCGTCGGGGTTTCTTCATAAGTAAAAGATTCTAAATCGCCATAAACTTTATTTGTTGAAGAGTAAATGATGACGCTTTGGGGACTATGTTTCCGCACGGCCTCCAGCAAGTTGAATGTCCCAAAGGCATTGATTTCAAAGTCGAGTCGGGGATTGTCCAGCGATGTGGTCATCGCAACCTGGCCAGCGAGATGAAAAACCACATCCGGCCGTATCGATACGATGATTTTCTCAACATCAGAAAAAGACCGGATGTCGGCGTGGATAAACTGAAATTTCCCCTGAGACTGGAGCCATTGCAGATTCTGGGGCGCCCCGTAGCGGGACAAATTGTCCATCACGGCCAATTCTTCTTTTTTTTTCAATACGGTCGCCGCCATGTTTGTCCCTAAAAAGCCGCAACCCCCTGTGATTAAATAGCGCATACGTCACTCCTTATTGATAACTCCCCTCTTTAAAATAAAACATCAAACTTTGATACGGTTAAATCCAGGATGTTTTTTATTTTTAAGGTCGTTTTTTTCATTATGGTTTTAGGTTATTCACAAATGACCGTACCATTTTTATGATGTACCACACAGCCTCTTGGGAGAGACCGGGGTAGACGCCGACCCAAAAGCTGTCACGCATGAGTTTATCAGCATTTTTTAATGAAGCAATGATACGGTAGTCCCGGCCTTCTTCCAGATGATCGAAGCAAGGCTGTTTGGTCATATTTCCACCAAAAAGACTCCGTGTTTGTATCTGTCTTTGTTCAAGAAATTCTACGATATCGTTGCGGCGGAACCCGGCGTTGTCTTTAAGGATGAATAGGAACCCAAACCAGCAGGGGGTGCTATGCGCGGTTGGCTGAGGGAATGTAAAGCAATCAAGATCTTTCAGCCCCTCATAAAGCATTTCAAAATTTTCCTTTCTTTTTTCTATAAAAAAGGCCAGCTTTTCCAATTGCGCGCACCCGATCGCCGCCTGAAGATCAGTGGCTTTCAAATTATAACCAAAATGGCTGTAAACATATTTATGATCGTATCCCATGGGAAGTTTCTTGAATTCATGGGAAAACCGCTTCCCACAGGTATTATCTTTTCCGCTTTCGCACCAACAGCTTCTTCCCCAGTCTCGCAGTGAAAGCAGTATGGTTTTGAGAAAAGCATTCTGGGTATAGACCGCGCCACCTTCACCAGTTGTGATATGATGGGGAGGATAAAAGCTGCTTGTGGCCATATCGCCAAAGGTGCCGGTGTACTGCCCCTGATATTGTGATCCCAAAGCATCGCAATTATCCTCGATGAGCCATAAGCAGTGCTTCTGGCAAAATTCTTTGACGGCCCGGATATTGAAAGGGTTGCCCAAGGTGTGAGCCAAAGCCACCGCCTTCGTCCTGGGAGACATGGCTTTTTCCAAAAGCGAGACATCAATGTTCAACGTCGGGAGATCCACGTCGACAAAAACCGGCACCGCGCCGTATTGAACAATGGGGGCTATGGTCGTCGGGAAACCCGCCGCCACGGTAATAACCTCATCCCCTCTCTCAATCCGCCGCTCTTTTAAAAGGGGCGAGGTCAGGGTCATAAAGGCCAGCAGATTGGCCGATGAGCCCGAGTTCACCATCAGGACGAAACGTACCCCTAAAAATTGCGACAGTTTTCTTTCGAATTGCGCTGTGTAATGCCCGCCTGTCAGCCAGAATTCCAGAGAGGCGTCTATTAAATTGATCATCTCGTTCTCATCAAAGACACGGCCCGCATAACTGATATGGCTTTTCCCTTCTTCGAACAGCTGACGGCTTTTATCATGGACAAGCCGGTAATATTCTTTTGTTTTTTGCAGAATCAGATGTCTGATTTGCCGGGCGTCTGACATAGGACTTCCTTTTCATATTGAATGGTTTGGCACAATCCTTCTTCGAGGCTGACCCGGGGGCTCCAATGGTACTGGGCCAGCGTGGAGATATTGACCAAAGAGTCCATCATTTCATTTTTTCGGTAAGGCAGGGCCCCAAAATTCAATCGACTTGTACTTCCGCAAAGAGTTCTCATCCTGAACAATAAATCCTTCAGGGGCAGGGATACGCCTGTTCCCACTTCAAATTCCATAAACGGCTGCTGTATCTGAGAAGCATGTTCAAGTATGGCCGCGTAAGCATTCACGACATCGCTGATATATATAAAGTCCCGTTTCTGGTCACAGGGAGTTAAGTCCAGATCTTCGTTGCGAAGTAATTTCCGGATAGCCCGGGTGACAAAATTATGTTCGTCGTCCATCGGTCCGTAGAAATGTTCCAGCTTGACATTAATAATTTTAATTTCCTGATTATAATACGCGAGCCATTCTAAAAATTGTTTTTTCGATAAAGAATAAGGAGTTGTGTATTTTCCCAGGACGGTATCGGTATTTATAAAAAGGGGCACGTGAACCCTCATCCCGTTTTCCAGTAGCTTGAGTGGAAATAAAAGGTTTGTCTCAAGAACTTGAGGGAGGGAATCGGCCTCCCGCCCGTAATTCGTCGCAGTATGCAAAATCACATCAAAAGTATTTTTACTAAAAATCTCCGCCAGGTCGATTTCATCCAGATTATACCACTGGACATGATTCAGGATATCACCCAGCCTTCCGGTTTTGGAGAAACTTCTTTTCAGCAGAACCACCTTGTAGGCACCCGTCAGGCGTTTGACCAAATGACTTCCCAGGAATCCTGTCCCGCCTGTTATTAAGAGTGTCTTCATGTGGTCCATTCCATCCGCGCCGCTGTGGCGTCAGTGATGTAAGTTTCGATGTCTTGCAGAGTTGAAACTTCGTTTTTCTCAAAATAACGCCGATACCATTGGATCGTTCTTAAAACGGCCTGTGAGGTGTCCCAAACGCTCTTCCATTTTAATCGCATATGGGCATTGGAACAGTCCAATTTCAACCAATGGGCCTCGTGGAGTTCTTTTGCTGTTGCAGCGGGGGTCTCCCAATGGATGACGCCCCATTGCTCCCGGGCTCTCTGGATGATCTCTTCTACAGTCAATGCCCCTTCATCACCGGGGCCGAAGTTCCATCCTTCTGCATATTCGCTTTTTGCTTCCAATAATTTTTGCCCGAGGACTAAATATCCGGACAGCGGGTCCAACACGTGCTGCCACGGCCGGGTTGAGAAAGGACTTCGAATGAGGGCTTTTTTGTTTTGGGCCACGGCCTCCATGATATCCGGGATCAGACGGTCTTGCGCCCAGTCCCCGCCGCCGATGACATTACCGGCCCGGGCACTTGCCAGCAGGACCGTATGATTTTTTTGAAATTCTTGAATATTAAAAAATGAATTCTGGTAACTTCGGGTCACTAATTCAGCGCATCCCTTCGAGGCGCTATACGGGTCATATCCTCCCATGGGGTCATTCTCCCGGTAGCCCCAGACCCATTCTTTATTTTCATAACATTTGTCACTGGTGACATTGACAATGGCCCTAGCGCAGCCGATTTTCCTGGCGGCCTCAAAGATATTGATAGTCCCCATAACGTTGGTTTCGAAGGTCTCCCGGGGATTAATATAGGAATACCGTACCAATGGCTGAGCGGCTAGGTGAAAAATGATTTCCGGCTGTTGCTGCTGGACAACCTCTTCAATCTTCACCCGATCGCGGATATCTCCGATGATCGAAATCATATCGAGATCCAGCAACTCAAAATGGCTAGGGTGGGTTTGAGGGGTTAAGGCGTAACCCGTGACCTTTGCGCCTAGCCTGGAAAGCCAAAAGGCCAGCCAAGAACCCTTAAATCCCGTGTGTCCTGTCACAAGAACTTTTCGATTCCTGTAAATATTTCCAAAACATTCAACCATTCCAAATCCTCCAGGGAGCTTCCCCTTTTTGCCATAATTCTTCAAGTTCATTTTTGTCCCGCAAGGTATCCATGGCTTTCCAGAAGCCGTAATGTTTAAAGGCCTTCAAATTTCCGTCTTTGGCTAAGGCTTCAAGGGGCTCTTTTTCCCACATATTATGATCACCGTTAATATGCTGAAATATGCCGGGTTCAAGAACAGCAAAGCCTCCATTAATCCATCCCCCGTCGCCACGGGGCTTTTCAACAAAGGAGCAGACTTTCCCGGAACTGTCAATTCCTAAGGCGCCGAACCGGCCGGAGGGCTGGACGGCCGTCAGGGTGACCAAGCCCGATGATTTTTGATGGAAAGCCAACAGGTTATGAAGATTGACATCACATACACCATCCCCATAAGTCATCATAAAGGGGTTGCCAGCTACATACGGCTGGATTCGTTTGATTCGGCCTCCTGTCAATGTAGCTTCTCCGGTATCGACCAATGTGATTTTCCAGGGTTCAACTTTCGAGTGATAAAACTCGATACGATTATTGGACAAATCGATCGTCACATCGGTTTGATGAAGAAAATAATTAGTGAAATATTCTTTAATGACATATCCTTTATAACCCAGGCAGACAATAAAATCATCGAATCCATAGTGGGAGAATATTTTCATAATATGCCAGAGGATCGGTCGGCCTCCGATCTCAATCATAGGCTTAGGTTTGAATTCTGTCTCTTCCCCAAGCCGTGTCCCCAACCCCCCGCACAAAATTACAACTTTCATAAAAGTGCCCCCCTTTTTTTACGTTTCTATCGTCACACCGACTATCAATCCTGCGATGGCGCGAATCGTATAGTCCGCTGAAAGCCACCCCATATTACCAAGGATCTTTTGCAAGGCATGGCGCCCTTCCAATCGCTACTTGATGAATTGTGGCAGGACATTTATCCAGGTCTGGTCCATAAAAATAAATTCTACCTCTTTTGTTTCCCGCATTTTGTCTTCAACGGCCAAATGATATATTCAAAGACCCGGCCCCATATAAATCTCGATGACGCCAAAACCGCATAGACCGAGAATAATGGCAACGAAGAATTCGCGTAGACCAACCTGATCCTTTCCGGTATATGTGTCTTGCGTGAACTTACCCCATCATAACTAAAAAAAGAAATAAATCTGTCGACAAAACGCATCCTCACGCCGGCATTACGACAACGCAAAAACCAATCATAATCCGCCCCGATTTTATATTGAAGGTTAAAATCACCCGCCTTGGCGAAAACACTTTTTCTGGCGAATGTCGCCTGATGAGGCATGGCATGGAGGATCATATCAAGCTTTGTTTTCCGTTCTTTGTTACATTGGTCAGGATGAAAATAACGCCCCTGCGGGACGTTGATGAAAAATAACTTTCCATAGACTATGTCCGCGTCACTATATTGAGTAAATACAGACACGACATCGTTTACAACTTCTTTATCATAAAAACTGTCATCGGCATTTAAAAAACAGATAAGATCCCCCGTAGTATATCGGAGCCCCTTGTTCATGGCATCGAAAATTCCGGAATCTTTTTCCGAAACAATTTTAGCGATCTTTTTTTCATACTTTTTGATGATTTCCAGTGTCTTGTCCGTGGAAGCCCCGTCGATAATAATATATTCAATATTCGCGTAATCCTGGGAGAGAACCGACCGGATCGTCCTCTCGATGCTTTTCTCGGCGCGGAAGCAGACAGTGATAACCGATACCTTCCAATTATTTGCGGTCATCCATCCCCCCGCTTAAACAATTCATACCATTCATCAGGGCTGTCCAGCCTGATGTCTTTCATGCACTTATAACCTCCGCGACACGTCGGCACCGTATATCCGAAACGCGTGCAGGGAGAACATTCCACATTAAGTGTAATCATTTTATCTTTGCTCTCTTTTGGAAACCATTTCTTAAGGTTGCCTGGACCAAGAACGGCAATGACCGGTGTCCCCACCGCGCGGGCCAGATGCATAATCCCGGAATCCGGACCTATAAAAAGGCCGCTTCTTTTAATTAAGGCAGCCGTTTGCATCAGCGATGCCTTGCCGACAAAATCAGCAACCCGCCGGTCTGCAACATTCTCCACAATCTCTCTTGCCTCCCGGACGACATCAGGACCCCCCAATAATACCACTGAAAGGCTTTTGCTAAAAGCGAAGTGTATGATTTCCGCGCTTTGGTTGAGACTCAGCCGCCGTAACGGGATGCTGGCCCCCAGGAACAGCGTCACATACTGTCCTGGCGCATTCTCTTGCGCCCATTTCATCGCCTCCTCATCGACAAAAAAGGAACTGCCGATGTCATTGATCCGGCTTACCGCCCGGCCCAGAGGCAAAAATAAATTCTTGAAGTTCTCTGTCTCATAAGCGTCATCCAGATACGCAATGGCTTTATTAAATAATTTGGCCCGCAGGGGCCGGGTGGCAAAGCCCGTATTAATCTTGCTATTGATGAAATACGAAACCAGGGCGCTCAGATAGTGCCATTGCTCCGTGTCGACCACCATGTCATAACCGCGCTTCCATATTTCGCGAAACGAGCGCAACCGGTCATAACAAAAGACCCCGTCACAAACCTCCTTTTGGCCTGAAAAAATACGTTCGTTGCGTTTCTCGCAAAGGATGTCAATGATCATGCCGGGATTTTCTTTTTTGATCGCCCGCAAAAACGGCAGCACAAAAATAGCGTCCCCGATGCCGCCGGGACGGATCACCAGGATTCTGCCGATGGACTTCGCAAGCACCTCGCCGGGAGGTTTCCCCGGCAAAATCCTTGCGAGACAGCTTCCTATCGCCAGATCAAAAATCTTTACGGCCTTGAGCCTCCATCCTCCTATGGAATTCAAAATATCGAATATGCCGATAGGATCAGATCGCATCAACGTAACGGGTTGTAGAGCAAGAAACAGATATATAATATCCATAGCAGCACATTGACCAGAAGGGGCGCGTCCGACGCCAACGCCTCTCCGGCATCGTCCCCCTTTTTTTTAACATGGCTCAAATAAAGATACCGGAAGATCCCGTAAATGACAAAAACAACAGAATAAACCATGTCCTGACTGCCGATGCGGTTAACGATATCCGGGGACATAGCGTACAGTCCGTAAAAAACGATGGCCAGCGTTGAACAAACGATGATGATCTGGTCCAGCAGATAGACGGTGTAGTGTGAAAGAACATTCCTGTGACTCACGGCGTGCTCTCCCAACGTCTTCATTTCATAACGGCGCTTGGTAAATCCCAGAAATAAGGCCAAAAGAAAGACGCACATTTGCAGCCATACGGAAGGCATGACGGTGATGGCCACGGCCCCGGCCCAGATCCTGACCTGAAAACCCAGGGCGATAAAAACAACGTCGATGATGACGATCATCTTGGCAAAAAGGTTATACACCAGGTGTAACAGGATATATCCCAGGGCCACCAGCAAAACCATCGGATCGACCTGCCAACATGCCAAAAGGCCCACGCCGATCAACCCTCCCACCAAAAGCGAGATCAGGGGCTTGCCGACCTCCATCCTGGTTAAAGGACGATCAGCTTTCCGGGGATGCAACCGGTCCTTATGGCGGTCGAGATAATCGTTGAAGATGTAAAGACCGCTGGCCACAAGACAGAACCCCAGAAAAGTAATAACGCAATTGATGACCGAGGCGGGTAAGAACAGTTTTCCAGAAAAGATCAAAGGAAAGAATATAAAAGCGTTCTTGACCCATTGTTTGACTCGCAAAAGATCGCATAAAAATTTTATTTTATTTTTCACTGAACCTCCTTGCGGGGGCTGACGCGGAATGTCGCGGCCGGGATCGCGTTCCCGCTCCGGCCTTGATAGGTCAACTGCGCCCCTTGATGTGTTGTCATGTTAGCCAGTGATATAAAAAGGGCGTATTCGCCGGAGGATAGCGCCGGCAACAGCAGCCAGTACCGCTCTTTGATATAGTCCCCCTTCTTCCATAAAGGCGTGGCGTAGGCCCCATAGCCGGGATAATGCGCCCAAGAAAATACGGGCTTGCCTTCTTTTTTCAAGATGATCGTCAGACGATACAGATCGCCGACATCCTCCTCGGCCCTCCAGAAAAAAGTCAAAGGGACGGTCCCGTCCGGCCGATCCATCGCGAGGTCAAGCAACGAAAACCGGCCGTCTATAGAGACCGGTGGGTCAGGGAACACCCCGGCCGCTGGCGCGGCGGAAACTTCCAGCAGCTTTGGCAATCGTTCTCCCCCGCCTTTTTCCAAAAGCACAATGTCCTCCGCGGCTTTTTTGACGCGCCAGTCTTCACTAAAATAGAAATCGCTGGAACGCTTTAAGATCGCTTGCGTCCGCGACCTGTCTGTTTCATAAATGGTACCCCAGAGCCAGCGGCACTCCCAGTCAATGAGGGCCAACGACACGTTCCTGGGCAAACGGTACGGTGATTCGCCCGTAAACGGATTATTATCGTTCCAAACATTATAGAATGGATAGATATCTTTCCGGTTGGCAAGTTTATCCAGGAAATCAAATGTCGCCACGACCGAAGCTCCGGGGGGAACAGCGCCGACCATCTGCCAGCGGACCGGGTCGAGGCGGTCCTGCCATTGGGCCATCCGGCCTTCAAGCAGGGGAAGGTAAACAACCATCTGGACAAAATAAGCGGCGCTGAAAAAAATCAGGATTAATTGATAAAAAACAGGTCTGAACCGCTTTTTTAGTTCCCCCAGGCTTGTCATTGCGGCCAAAAAAACAAATGACATTATTGTCGCCGCGTAATGATAATAGATCGTGTGCATCTGCCACGCGGACGCCAGGAAATTCTGAAAAAATACGGGTAACCCGAGAAACAGGATATGCGGGCTTAAAAAGGGCAGGATGCCAAATGCCCCGAAAAGTTGTATCATGAAATCCCTATTCAAAGGGCTGCTAAAGTTCCTCCAAACCGCTAAAAGGTTCTGGCCCAGGGCCTCCGTCAGAGGAACAGTTGCATCCTGATGATTCCAGTACATCCCGATATACTGGTTCGCGGTCGGGATCCCTTCCAGCACGCGCAAATGCGGGGTGATCACAAACATCGTCAGGATAAATACCCCTCCGCCAAGGATCAACGGCCCCGTCACCCAGGCGGCCTTGCGGGGCCGTTTCGTGAAGACCGCGTAGATCCCGAACATAAAAACGACCAGCGAGATATTCTCTTTGACGAGTGTGGCAAAAAAAGCGCTGGCAAGAAACAGGGCCAGCCTTTCTTTAAAGAAATAATAAAACATCAAAAATATAAAAATAGTCGCGAGACTCTCAAAATGGAATTCATAGATGAGCATAAAGAGGTTGGCCGGGTGGAATTGATACATGAGCATCAACAAGATGGCCACCGGGAACCCCAGGATCCTTTTGGCGACAAGATATAACACAAAGGACCCGGCGACGAAAGAAAAAAGCTTGAGGACGATGAGGGTAAAGGCGCTGGAGAAAATCAGGTAAACGGGAACCAGCAAAAATGAAAAATATTCCGCGTGGTTCGTCAGGAAATTGGTCCCGAACAACGAGGAATGGAACGAACCGTGGGCGAGGTTCCACATCGCGTTGGCGTAAATCGCCAGGTCCCAGTCGTAATAACCAAAATAAACGAATTTATTGGTTAAAATCTGGAGCCATACAAAAAAAACGATAGCGCACAGGGCGAACGCGATGCGATCGGCACTCTCAGGATGCCGGGGATGGATCCTTCTATCCGGACCGCTCATGGATCGATGCTCGGGGCGTGTAATAATTTTCTCCTGTCTTGATTTTCTCTTTGCCTTGCTGTAAACGAAATAAATTCGTATCCCGCAACGAATAGATACAGCCGCAATATTCCTGCTGATAAAATTGCTCTTGTTTGGAAATCTCGTACATGCGCTGCGAACCGCCGAATTTGCGCCAGTTATAGGTCCAATAAACCATCTCCGGATAACGGCTGGCGGCGCGCATGCCGCTTTCATTAATCTGGTCCATATTTTTCCAGCGGGAGATGCCGAGGCTGCTGGTCATGACCTTGAACCCGTGTTCATGGGCGTACAAGGCGGTGCGCTCAAAGCGCATGTCAAAACACGTCGTACACCGCTTGCCCCGCTCCGGTTCCCATTCCAGCCCCTTGACGCGGCCGAACCAATTTTCCCGGTCATAGTCCGCGTCTATAAACGGGATCCCGTGCTCTTGGGCGAAACGGATGTTTTCCCGTTTGCGGATCTCGTATTCCTCGCGCGGATGGATATTGGGATTATAAAAAAATACCGTAAGGTCCACGCCGGACCGGATCATCGTCGAGATCACCTCGCAGGAACACGGCGCGCAGCAGGAATGCAAAAGCACGCGTTTTTGGCCGTTAGGGGTTTCGATATGTGGACGCTGTGGTAAACTTTGCATACTATCACCTATCACCTGACACCTACCGCCTTTAAAGCGTTGGGGATCTCTTCAATGATATCCGAAGCGATCATCGCTGCCCGTGTTTTGCGTCTGGCCGCCAGATCTCCCGCTTTTCCGTGCCACCAAGCGCCGAATTTGGCCGCCTCGAATCCCGAAAGGCCCTGGCCCAGGAGCGCCGCGACCATGCCGGTGAGGACATCACCGCTGCCGGCGGTCGCCATGCCGGCGTTACCGGTTGTATTGATATAAATCTTCCCTTGCGAAGAGGCGACCAGCGTGCGGTGTCCTTTCAGCAATAAAATACAGCCGTATTTCCGGGCGAATTCGAGCGCCGTTTGCCGGCGATGCTTTTCGGTATAATCTCTTGACCGGCCGATCAACCGCGCCATCTCGCCCGGATGCGGCGTCAAAATTTTCAAGGCCGGTGTCTTACGCAAAATTTCCAGATGTCCGGCCAGGGCGTTGAGCGCGTCGGCGTCGATCACCAGAGGTTTGGGTGAAGCGGCTATAATCTTTAAAACCAGCTTTTGCGTCGACGGGTGCCGCGACAACCCCGGCCCGACGGCAAAAACGTCGCACTGATCACTGATCCGGCGGATTTGGGCAAACGCATCGAGAGAAGCGGTCTGCTCTCTGGTTTCCTTCAGAGGCAATGTCATAACGACGTTGCTGATCTTTTTCTGCGCCGCCGTATTCATGCTTGCCGGAATGGCCGCCGTCACCAGCCCCGCGCCGGCGCGCATCGCCGCCAGGCTGGTCAACGCCGCGGCCCCCAGCATCCTCCCCGAGCCCGCGATGACACACACATGGCCGAATTGATTTTTATAAGCGTCCGGATTACGGCGGGTTAACGGCGTCGGCAATCGCATATTCATTTCGTGACCACGGCGCTGGCGACCGCATAATGGCGTGTGTGCGAGATAGAAAGCAGGATTTTATTCTTAAACTTTTTATCCTTCAGGACGCAATAAGGTTTACCGTCACCGTCGTTGAGGATCTTGATGTCTTTCCATCCGAGGGTCTTGTTGTTCCCGATGGCTTTGTAGACGGCTTCTTTGGCCGCGAAACGGCCGGCGAAATGCGGGGCGGAGAATTTATACTTTTGGGCGTATTCGATCTCTTCGGCGGTAAAGACATGGTCCAGGAACCCGTCCCCCCACCGGCTGATGGCGTTTTGAATCCGGTCGATCTCGATGATGTCGGTTCCGATGCCTGTAATCATTGCAATCGCTTGTAAATAGTTAATGGTGAATTGTTAATGGGGATCCCCTGTAAATTGACCATTGGCCATTAACCATTTACTATCTTAACCATTTCCCTGACCGCCTGTTCCAGCCCCACGAACACCGCGCGCGCGATGATCGCGTGGCCGATGTTCAATTCTTCGATGCCCGGGATACGGGCGACGGCACGGGTGTTGCGATAATTTAACCCATGTCCGGCGTTGACGGTCATCCCCAGGCCGCGGGCGAAGGCCGCCATTTTCTTCAGCGCATCCAACTCCCGGCGGACCTGCTCGCGTGCCGATGCATGGGCATAACGGCCCGTATGCAATTCCACCGTATCAATGCCCGCTTCAAAAGTTTTCTGTATCTGCGCGGCAACAGGGTCAACGAAAAGACTGACGCCGATACCGGCTTTACGCAAGGCCGCGGCGATATTTTTAACCCGGCGAAAATGCCGGACGACATCCAGCCCGCCTTCGGTGGTCAGCTCGGCGCGCCGCTCCGGGACGATGGTCGCCTGGTCCGGCCGGACAGAAAGAGCGGCCGCGACGACAGGATCGGCCAGAGACATCTCCAGATTCAACCGTGTCTTGACGGATTTTCGCAAAAGACGGATATCTTTGTCCTGGATATGCCGCCGGTCTTCGCGCAGGTGGGCCACAATACTGTCGGCCCCCGCCTTCTCACAGCACCGCGCCGCCGCGACGGGATCAGGCTCGAACCCGCGCCGCGCCTGGCGGAGTGTGGCCACATGGTCTATGTTGACGCCGAGTTTCATTTTAGTCATCAGGCTTCAGTCGTCAGTCTTCAGTCTGATGACCGACGACTGATGACTGACGACTGCTCTGTCATCGCATCAATTCGCGGTTAACGTATATCCAGGTGATGATCGCCAATCCCAAGGCGATCAGTTTCAGGGGCAAGTTGTGCGTAAACCACCGTTTCATCTGCGGCCGCCTTTTCCTCTACTTTTTCTTTTTCTCTTTATTGACCAACAGGTCCTTCAGGATGCCGATCAATTGCTCGCGGTTGACGACCGGGATAAACCTGCCATCGGAGGCCACCGACACCTCGCCGCTCTGCTCCGAGACCATCACGACCAGCGCGTCGGTGTGCTCGGTGATCCCGATGGCCGCGCGGTGGCGCGTGCCGATGACCTTGCTGAAACTCGGGTTGTCCGATAACGGAAAAAGACAGGACGCCGCGACAAGCCGGTTGCCGCGGGTTATCACGCCGCCGTCATGCAAAGGAGAATTCGCCATAAAAATACTTTGCAGCAATTCCGAAGAAATTTTCGCGTCGATCTCCAGCCCGCTTTCGATGTACGCCTGCAGGCGCGTCGCGCGCTCAACGGCGATAAGACATCCTACCTTCAGCCGCGCCAGTTTATAAGCGGCCGCCGCGATCTCCTCGATAATGGCGACGATCTCAAATTCCCCCAGCGTGATGCTGAACAGATGCTGCTGCCCCAGACGGGCCAGCCCCTGGCGGAGTTCCGGCTGGAAAATGATCAAAAGCGCGATAATCGAGATCGCGAAAATTTTTGTCAAAAGCCAGCTGAGGATAGTAAACCCCAGGACCTCGGCGCCGAGAAAAAGGATCAGGAGGTAACTGATCCCGCGGAACACCTGGAACGCGCGCGTCCCCTCAAAAAACGCCAGAATATTATAAAAAACCACCCAGAGGATAACAATCTCGATGGCCGGTTTAATGAAATCCCAGATCCAGAAAAAAGGCATCATCTATCTCCCGTTCATAATGGCATCCGTCATAACGGCGACCTGTTTGGTCGGCCGGACATCATGGACGCGCACAATATGCGCCCCGTTGAGAATACTTGCCGCCACCGTCGCCAACGACCCTTCCAGGCGCCGCGTTTGGTCAACATGCAGCAATTTTCCGATAAAAGACTTGCGCGAAGTTCCGATCAATACCGGACACTTCAGCGCCTCGAAACACCGCAAACGACGGATGATCTCCAGGTTGTGCTCAACAGTCTTGCCGAACCCGATACCCGGATCGATAATGATTTTATCCGATTTGATACCGATTTCCAAGCATTTTTCAATGGATTTCTTTAAAGCGGCCGTGATTTCACGGACCACATCCCGATAACGGATATTTTTTTGCATCGTCCGGGGGGTGCCCCGCATATGCATCAGGACGACCGCGGCGTTGTAACGACAGACCATGCGTAGAAACCCCGGGTCCGGCTTTGCGCCCATAATATTATTGACGATAGTCGCTCCGGCATCGAGCGCGTGACGGGCCACCAAAGGCTTGTACGTATCCACGGAAACGGGGATTTTAACGCGGCGGGACAGTTCTCTGATCAGAGGAACCACGCGGTTTATTTCTTCCCTGGCGGAAATCCTCCGGGCACCGGGCCGGCTCGACTCACCGCCGACATCGATGATATCGGCGCCTTCCTGGATAAACCGCCGGACACGGCCCACGGCTTTACGTACAGCGTCACCCCCTGCGGCCAGGCAACCGTCACCGCTGAAAGAATCAGGGGTCATGTTGACAATGGCCATCAGTTGGGTACGTGTCCCCAGTTGCAGGGCGTGGGGGCCGGCGTGGATCGTATATTTTTTTCGGGGTGTGCCTGGACTAGGTTGGCGGGTGTTCACAAAAATCGGATTCAGGTATCCGTTTTAGAAGACGGCGTTATTTCAACGGACGCGGATTCAGGTGCTGGTGACGCCGCCGGTTGCGGATGCGGCATACCCAGCAAATCCCGCGCCTCGTCGATATCGATGACCTCTTTCTCGATCAAACGGCGGGCCATCAGGTCAAGTTTGGCGCGGTTTTCCGTGAGAAGTTTCTTGGCCCGGTCATAGGACTGCTGGACGAACCGCTGCACCTCTTCATCGATCCTCTGCGCCGTCACGTCGCTGTATTCCTTGTGCTCCATCAGGTCGCGGCCCAGAAAACGCATGTGCTCCCGCTGGCCGTACGCCAGCGTCCCCAGGCTCTCGCTCATCCCGTACACGCAGACCATATTGCGGGCGATCTGGGTGACTTTCTCGAGGTCGTTGGAAACGCCGGTGGAGGTATCGCCGGCATTCAACTCTTCGGCGACCAACCCGCCCAGGAGGAGCGTCATCTGCCCCAGGAGCTCTTTTTTGTTCAGATAATGTTTGTCTTCCGTCGGCGGGGTCAGGGTATAACCTCCCGCCATCCCGCGGGGGATAATCGAAACTTTGGTAAAGGTGTCGACCTCTTCCAGCAGCAAGGATAAAAGGGCGTGCCCGGCCTCGTGGTAGGCGGTGATCTCCTTTTCCTTTCTTGAGATCGCCCGGCTCTTTTTCTCGGGCCCCATCGTCACGCGTTCGACCGCCGCGTAAAAGTCGGCCATGTCCACCGCGTCCTTGTTTTTGCGCGCCGCCAGAAGCGCCGCCTCATTGCAAACGTTGGCCAGGTCAGCGCCGGAGAAATAAACGGTCTGCTGGGCGACTTTGCGCAGGTTGACCTCCGGGGCGATCTTGAGCCCCTTGGTATGGACTTTCAGGATCCCTTCGCGGCCGTTGATGTCCGGCAACCCGACGACAACCTGCCGGTCGAAACGCCCCGGGCGCATCAGCGCCGGATCCAGCGTGTCCGGCCGGTTGGTCGCCGCGATCATGATAAGTCCGCTCTGGTTGGTGAACCCGTCCATCTCCACCAAAAGGGCGTTCAAGGTCTGTTCGCGCTCATCATTGCCGCCGCCGATGCCGGCGAAACGCAGCCGTCCCACGGCGTCGATCTCATCGATGAAGATGATCGCCCCCTTGCCGGAAGTTACCGCGGACTTGCGCCCTTGCTCGAACAGGTCCCGCACGCGGGAGGCCCCGACCCCGACGAACATCTCCACAAAGTCCGAACCGCTCAACGAAAGAAAAGGCACGTCCGCCTCACCGGCCACCGCTTTCGCCAAAAGGGTTTTCCCCGTCCCCGGCGGGCCGATCAAAAGCACGCCCTTGGGGATCTTGCCTCCGAGACGTTCAAATTTTTTAGGGTCTTTGAGAAATTCAATGACCTCCTGGAGCTCTTCCTTGGCCTCGTCGACACCGGCGACGTCCTGAAACGTGATCTGTCCCTGCCCCTTCCCGCGGCTGACCTTCGCGCGCGACTTGCCGAACGACCAGATCTTGTTGCCCATCTGGGCCCCCCGGTGGGAAAGAAACCAGAGAGCAAAGATGATCAAAAAGATCGGCATGAACGAAAAGAACATCTGGCTCCAGAAGATCTGCGGAACAACGACTTTGAAGTTCGGGACATTTTCCCGCAGGAGCTTCAGGAGGTCCTTGTCGTCCTTGGGGATGTTGAGCATAAATTCCGACCCGTCGCGCATCGTGCCGTGGAGTTTATTTTCGGTGCTTTCAATGAGATCGACGCGCTGGATCTGTCCGGTCTTCTTATTATCCTGAAGGAGCGAATAAAACTCGCTGTAGCTTAATTCCTTGGGCGCGCGTACCGAGGTCATGTTCTCGTTCTGGCTCATAAAAACAAGGAAGACAAACAAAAGCGCCACCCAGAACAGCCAGTTACCGTTGGGCTGTTTCGGACGTGGCCGGGACGGATAACCGCGCCGCGGCTTTTTCAATGGCGGTTTCGGGAAGCCGCCCGGCTGCAGGTCTTGTTTTATTACCGGGTCCTGATTTTCGTTTGACATGGTTTGTTATTTTAGCGAATCTGCCGGTTAAATCAAGAAGTTTATATTATAGATACGAATACACTAGCGTCATTCTGCAGGACGCGGATGCCGCCGGGCAAATGCACATCCGCGGCTTTACCGCCACGGGTCATCGTTTCCACGGCCCGCAGGTGCGTCAGCGTCAGACGGTTTGTGTTTTGCCGGAGTTCTTCGACCGCCAGACGGATCAACATCCGCTGGACGGCGACCGGCTGACGCAGGAATCCTTTCTTCTCAAACCGTACGGCTTTGGGATTTGCGCCAGGCCTGATGAGTTCAGCGAAAACTTTTTCAGCCGCTTTCGCCAGAAAATCATAATCCGTCCCGATGGTATCAGCGAGGCCGGCCAAAAGGCTTCGGATATTCCTGCTGTATTTTTTTTCTAAAAGAGGCAGGAGTTCCAGACGGATCCGGTTGCGCAAAAATTTCGTCCGCCGGTTGCTCGGGTCGGTCCGGAACGGAATTTTATTTTCTTTAAGATACGCCAACACCGCGCGCTTGGGGACATTCAACAACGGCCGGAGGATCTCCAGCCCCTCGACCCTGCGGTGGCTTAATATCCCCCGCATCCCCTGCAACCCGCTGCCCCGCAAGATATGCATCAGGACCGTCTCAACGAGGTCATCCTGCGTATGGGCGATCATCACGGCGCGCGCGTCGAGTTTTTTGGCCAGACGCCGGAAAAAATCAAACCGCTGCCGGCGCCCCTGTTCTTCCAGCGAGACTCTGGAACGAGGCAATTTCCCCCGCCGCACGCCGTACCAGCAAGGCACTCCCAGTTGCCGGGCCAGCCTGCCGGTAAACCGTTCATCGATACGCGCGCTTTTGCGCCAGCCGTGGTTGAAATGCACCGCGTGCACGGACAATCCCAGCTCATGGCGCAAACAGGACAAAACGTGCACGAGGGCCACCGAATCCGGGCCTCCGGAAACGCCAACGATAACGGTATCTCCCGGGGAGAGAACACCACTGGCGATGACGGCCGTTTTGACCTGTTGCAGGATATTGACGCCGGAAGTTTTATTCATCCATTCCGCGTCTGTACGCGGAGGCTTCGCGGTACGCCTCACGGAGTTGCGCGGCATATTTGAGGTTGGGGGACTCGATATGCAGGTCGCCGAAGCCCTGACGCAAAATTTCGGCATTGACAAAAACATCGCCCTCGGTCAAAAAAACGTACGCGAGGGTGCGGTACTGGTCGTCTTTGGGCGCCGCGTCGAACTCCAGGCGCACATGCTTTCCCTCCAGAAGTTCCCTGGCGAACTGCGCGGACCGTTCTTCGATGGGGGTCTCCAGATCGGGTTTTTCCTCGACGACAAAACCATGCGCGTCGCGTTGCAGCCGTTTTTTGGGCCGCGGTTTGCCCAAAGCGCGCACGCCGATAAGCTTGACAATCTCGTTGTTCTCAAGGACAAGCGTGTCGGCGTTGACGACTTCCTGCACAAGAATATCATGATACCGGCTGTCCTGCTCACTCAAGACCCCCAGCCGGGTCTGGCCGCAAGAAGGCGAAACAAAAACCGCCGGGATGCCCACCGCAATAAAAAAAATACCATAGAGAATATAACGAAACATGGGACGCTTTCGCTGTTACAAAGCCCCGAACCGCCCTGTCGGGGGCGAGTATCGGGGCGAAGTAGAATAGCGAGGGGCGGGATCGAACCGCCGACAGCGGAGGTATGAGCTCCGTGCTCTAACCATCTGAGCTACCTCGCCTTTAACTCCGTTAAACTACATATAAAAAATTACGTATAAAAGTCCCAGGATAATGAGGCCACAGATAAGATAAAAATCGTTGAAATAGAAAAAGTCCGTCAGTTTCTCGGAGGCGGCGTAGCCGATCTGATGGTCTTCCCGGACGACACGGCCGCTGTTGCGCAGCGCCATGACCTCGCTTCTTTTCAAACGGAGGAATTTATCCGCGATACGGTAGGCGTACAGCCTTTTCTCCTCGATAAGGTCCATGACCTTTTTCTCGGAGATGCCCAGTATCTGGGCCGTTTCCCGGACTGAAATGAATTGGGTTGTCGTCATATTCGCAAAATATGTTACGCTATCTTCCCTGAAGAGGCCCAATGGTCGATCTGGGATCGCTCGAATTTCCAGGTGTCGCCTTCGCGTCTTCCCGGGATCTTGCCCGCGTCGGCAAGGACCGCGATCTCCTTCATGTCGATCTCCAGGTACCGTGACACTTCGCCAATATCCAGAATATCTTCGGCCATCTGGCAATTGCCCTGGAAAACCGCACCTTCCACGATGTTGAGTTTCGGCGCCGAGATATTGCCGTAAACGACCGCCGTCGGCATAAGGACAAGAAGTTTATGGGCTTTAATGTCGCCCTTGACCTTCCCCAGGATAATGACGTTGTCTCCTGAAATATTCGCTTCCAGTTCGGACTGTTCCCCGGCCGTTAACGTGCCGCAAAATTCGAGGCTGCCCTTGAATTTCCCGTTGATATGCAACTCGACCAGCTGCTCCTTGAACACGACATTGCCCTGCATCGGCGGATTGATCTCGACGCGGCTGCCTTCCTCAAACGACCTGTTCTCCTTGCGTACCCCAAACCCCATCTGATGCTCCTTCTTATTTATGGTGTCCCGAGGGACTATCATGTTTTAACCGCTGGGCTATTCTTAACTCAAACGAACGCAAGCCGATCAGCACAAAAAATACAACGAACGAAACGATGACCGCCGCCGAATAATGTCCGGCGCCGACGGCGATGCCGACCCCCGAGACGATCCACAACACGGCCGCCGAGGTCAATCCCATGACCCGCGATTCGGCCTGGATGATGGTGCCGGCGCACAAAAATCCGATGCCGGTCACGATGCCGCTGATCATCCGGGTCGGGTCAAAGAGGGCAATAGGTCTGTATATATCAAAAATATATAGGGAAGTCAATACAATGAGCGTGGACCCTAACCCGACCAGGATGTGCGTGCGCAGCCCGGCCCCTTTCTGGCGGTATTCCCGTTCAATGCCGATAAGCCCGCTCAAAAATACCGACAGGATAATCCGGAATAACGTATCCCAGAAACCAAGCATATCAACCTCCCCTTTTTTCTGCGACAAGGAACTAATTTAAGCAATGGAAACCCAGGCCCGCGACCATGGCGGCGTTGTCCATGCACAGCGACAACTCCGGGAAATAAGTATCGACCCCCTCGCGCCCCGACTCCGCTTCCAGCCGCCGGCGCAGCGCCGAGTTGGCCGCCACACCGCCGCCGACCAGAAGCGTTTTTGCCTTGAGTTTCCGGCAGGCCGCGAACGACTTTTCAACCAGATTTTGCACGACACTGTCTTGAAAAGCGCGCGCGACTTCGGCAACCGGATAAGGGCTTGTGCCCTGAAACTTCCTGCGATGGTACAAAACGGCGGTCTTGATCCCGCTGAAACTAAAATCCAGTGACCCTTGCAGCGCGGCGCATTTAAACGATAAACCCGTTTGAGGCACCGTCGCGGCCAGACGGTCGATCGCCGGCCCTCCGGGATATCCCAATTCAAGAAACCGGGCGACCTTGTCAAAGGCTTCCCCCGCGGCGTCATCCAGCGTCCGGCCTAACAGCCGGAACCCTTTGGGCTCCCGCACGTGATATAAACTGGTATGCCCGCCGGAGACGACCAGCCCCACCGCCGGCAACCGCGGCCGCTTTTCGCCCAGGAAATTCGCGTACACATGCGCCTGGATATGGTCGACCTCGGCCAAAGGCTTGTTCAGCGCGAAACTCAGCGCCCGGGCGAACGATATCCCGACCAAGAGCGACCCGATCAAGCCCGGCTCCCGGGTGACCGCGACCGCGTCGATGTCCCCGAGCTTCAGCCCCGCTTCCTCCAGGGCTTGGGCGACCACGGGATAAACGCATTCCAGTTGTCTTCGAGAAGCGACCTCCGGGATGACACCGCCGTAACGGCGATGTTCGTCGAGGCTGGAGACGACCACGTTCGACAGGATTTTCCGTCCGCCGCGCACGACCGACGCCGCCGTCTCATCACAGGAAGTTTCAATACCGAGGATATTCATGGCGCGGGCGCGGCAACCACGGGGCTGGCCGCCTGTTGCGTGAAATTCTTGTAGACCCTGATCCCTTTCAAAACACTGATAGCGGCCTGGACCTGGTTATCATTGAGCAACTTGTCATGGATCTCCGCCTCTTTGTTATCTTCCGGTGGTTTTATCTGCCCTTGCTCGTCATGATTTTTAACACCTTCAAAAACCTTTTCAACCTTCTTTGACTCGTCTTCCTCCGGCTTCTCCACAGGAGGCTTGAACTCCACCACAATGTCGGGGGTGATGCCTATCCCGTGGATGGAGCGTCCCGACGGCGTAAAATATTTACTGGTCGTCAGCCGCAACCCCGAACCGTCCGGCAGCGGGATGACGGACTGCACGGACCCCTTGCCGAAGGATTTGGTCCCCACGATGATCGCCCGCTTGTTGTCCTGCAGGCCCCCGGCGAGGATCTCGCTTCCCGAGGCGCTCCCTTCGTTGACCAGGACGACCATCGGCCAGTCGACAAGATGCGCCTTGTTGGTCGAACGCGTGATCGTGTTTTGCGAAGGCCGCCGGCCTTTGGTGGAGACGATCGTCTGGCCGTCGCCCAGAAACTCTTCCGTAATATCGATGGCGACGTTGAGCAACCCACCCGGATTATTACGCAGATCAAGGATCAGACTGTCCGCCCCCTGTTTGGTCAATTCATCCAGGGCCTTCCGAAAGGCGGTGGCCGAATCCTCCCGGAACTCGGTCAGGCGTATATATCCGATACGGTCCTCCAGGATCTGGGTATTTTTTACGTCCTGGATCTGGATGATCTCGCGGACGATCGTGAAATCAAGGAGTTTGGATTCCCCTTCGCGCAGGACCGTGATCTTCACCTGGTCGCCGGGCTTCCCGCGTAATTTTTTAACGGCGTCGCCGAGCGTCAAGTCCCGGGTCAATTCATCCTCGATCTTGACGATACGGTCGCCCGCCTTGATGCCGGCGCGCCAGGCGGGGGTGTCTTCCAGCGGGGTAATGATGGTCAGGAGCCCGTCTTTGATGGAAATCTCGATGCCGAGGCCTCCGAACTTCCCTTCCGTCTCGGTCTTCAGATCCTTGTATTCGTCCGGGTCAAGGAACTGGCTGTGCGGGTCAAGAGAGGAAAGCATCCCCCGCAGCGACCCGTAGATCAGGTCCTTGGGGGTCTTTTCCTCCACATAATCCGCCTGGATGGTCGTCAGGGCGTAACTGTAAAGCTCTATTTGCGCGTAAAGGTCGTCCTTGACCTTGCGGTCGATCTGACAAATGGCCACGGTGGCCACCGACAAGAACGCCAGGACACCGACGACAACGGATAAGATTCTCTTACTCATCTATTCCTCCTTCACCCTCATTGGACGGACAGTTGCTTTTTAATGATCTCCCCGATCATTTTCGGGTTGGCCTTGCCCTGCGTCCGGCGCATGGCCTGGCCGACGAGAAACCCCACGGCGCTTTCCTTGCCGTCGCGGATCTGCTGCACGACGTTGCCGTTGGCGCGGATCACTTCTTCGACGATCCCTTCCAGCGCCCCGCTGTCGGAAACCTGCGCGAGGCCTTTTTCCTGGACCACGGTCTCGACACTCTTGCCGCTTTCCAAAACAAATTTTAATGTATCTTTGGCCGCCAGGTTGCTCAAGACGTTCTCGTCCACCTTGCGGATAATGGCGACGAGGTCTTCCGGCGTGATCCGGATATCCTTCAACCCGGTCTTGCGCGCGTTGAGCTCCTGCAGCAAGGGGCCGTTAAGCCAGTTGCAGATCTTCTTGGTATCGCGGTAAATCCCGGCGCATGCCTCAAAAAACGCGGCGATGTCGGGGTCGGCGACGATGATGTTCCCGTCGTATTCACAGAGCCCGTATTCCTTGATGAACCTCTCCAGTTTCTGGCGCGGCAGCTCTGGGATGGCCCCGCGGACGGCCGCGATCGCGCCTTCCTCGATCACGAACGGGACCAGGTCCGGCTCGGGGAAATACCGGTAATCATGAGCTTCCTCTTTGCTGCGCATGGGCGCCGTTATGGCCTTGGCCTCGTCCCAAAGGCGCGTTTCCTGGACGATCCGCCCGCCCGAGGCAAGGACGTCCCGCTGACGCTTCTCCTCGAATTCGAGCGCGGCGCGCACCGCCTTGAAAGAGTTCAAATTCTTGACCTCGGCCTTGGTTCCCAGCTGGTTGTTGCCGAGCTCGCGCGTGGAAATGTTGGCGTCGCAGCGCAGGCTCCCTTTTTCCATATCGCAATCGGAGACGTCCAGATATTGCAGCGTCAGTTTCAGCGCCTGCAGATACTCGTACGCCTCCAGCGGAGAACGCAGGTCTGGGTCGGAGACGATCTCCATCAGCGGGGTCCCGGTGCGGTTATAATCCACGAGGCTCGCGTTCGCGCGCTCATCGTGGATCAGCTTGCCGGCGTCTTCCTCCAGGTGCGCGCGCTTGACGCCGATCTTTTTGACCGTGCCGTCGGCCATCGTCACCAGGACGTGCCCGTCATGGGCGATGGGCTTGTCGTATTGCGAGATCTGGTACCCCTTGGGCAGGTCCGGATAATAATAGTTCTTGCGGTCGAACTTGACGAAGGTGTTGACCTTGCAGTTCAATGCCAGGGCGATCTTGACGGCGTATTCCAGCGCCTTGCGGTTGAGGACCGGCAATGTCCCCGGCAGCCCCAGGCACACCGGACACGTTTGCGTGTTGGCGTCCTTGCCAAAGACGTTGGCGCAGCCGCAAAAGATCTTCGTGCGGGTATTGAGCTGCAGGTGGACCTCGAGCCCGATCACGGTTTCATATTTTTGCAGGGTAGTCTGGTTCATAAAGACACGCGCTTTTTATGCCACGGGGTATTTTGTTCATAAGTATAGCCGATGCGAAACAGCGTTTCCTCCGCGAACGGTTTGGCCAATATCTGCAGGCCGATGGGCAGGCCCTCTTGGGAAAACCCGCAGGGCACGGAGATCGCCGGGATGCCGCTCAAGTTCGCCGAGATCGTGTACACGTCGGACAAATACATGCTTAAAGGGTCGTCGGCCTTCTCGCCGATCTTAAACGCCGTCGTCGGCGCGGTCGGCGTCAAGATCGCGTCGCATTTGCGGAACACGTTGTCAAAATCCTGTTTAATGAGGGTGCGGACCTTCAACCCCTTCAAATAATAATCGTCGTAGTAGCCGGAGGAAAGCGAATACGTGCCCAGCATGATCCGGCGCTTGGCCTCATTGCCGAACCCGGCGTCCCGCGTCTCTTCATACATGTCGATCAACGGCGACTTGCGCTCTTCTTTCGGCTGGCGCCGCAAGCCGTACCGCACGCCGTCGTACCTGGCCAGGTTGGAACTCGCCTCGGCGGTGGCGACAATATAGTACGTGGCGATCGCGTATTCCGTGTGCGGGAGGGAAACCTCCTCAAAGGCCGCGCCGCATTTTTTAAGGACGTCAATGGCGGCCGCGACCGCCTGCTTGACCTGCGGGTCGATGCCTTCCACGAAATATTCTTTGGGGATCCCGATCTTCAAACCCTTCACGTCGTTGACCAAAGCCTTCGTGTAATCCGGAACCGGGACATCCGCCGACGTGGAATCATAGTCATCGTACCCGGCGATAATCCCCAGCAGCAGGGCCGCGTCCGTCACATCTTTGGTGATCGGCCCGATCTGGTCGAGGCTGGAAGCGAAGGCGATCAGCCCGTAACGCGAAACCCGGCCGTACGTCGGCTTTAACCCGACGACCCCGCAAAAGGCCGCCGGCTGGCGGATCGACCCTCCGGTGTCGGAACCCAGCGCCCAGATCGCCTCATGTCCGGCGACGGCCGCGGCCGAGCCGCCGCTGGAACCTCCGGGGACGCGGGAACGGTCCCAGGGGTTGCGGGTGGGGCCGTAACAGGAATTTTCCGTCGAGGAACCGAACGCAAACTCGTCCATGTTGGTCGTGCCCACAAAAACGGCGCCGGATTTTTTCAATTTGCGGATGACCGTCGCGTCGTACGGCGGCTTGAACCCCTTGAGGATACGCGAGCAGCACGTCGTCTCGACGCCGGTGACGCAAATATTGTCCTTGATCGCGACGGGGATCGGGACCGGCGGCGCGCCGGCCTCTCCAGCGCCAACGGCGGCATCATGCACGCGGACGTACGCGTGCACTTCTTTGTCCGTCGCCTGGATCTGGCGCAGGACGCTGTCGTGAACTTCTCGCGGTGAGGCCTTCTTTGTTTCGATTAAACCGAGGATCTCGTGGGCTGTCAACTGGTTGATATTCATCAGATCACTTTGGGCACCTTGAAAAAGCCGTTGTGCGCCTCGACGGCCAGCGCCGTCGCTTGCGCCTGCTGCAGCGAAGGCCTGACCTCGTCTTCCCGGTAGACGCTGTGGATCGGCAGGACATGGCTGGTCGGCTCGACCGCGCGCACGTCCAGCTTCTCCAGTTTGTGGACGTAGCCCAGGATATTTTCGAGATCTTTGGTGAGGCGCTCGACTTCATCACCCTGCAGGTGGACGCGGGAAAGGCTCGCGATATACTGGACGTCTTCTTTGGTGATATTTTTGGCGATTTTTGTCATAATTTTATTCTCAAAATATTAACATCAAACCCAAACCGTTACAAGGCAAAACTACTGCAATTTGACTTTAACGGCCTCGGGGATCGCCTGCGGCTTGAAATCTTTGGTGAGGCCGACCAACTCAACCTGCGCTTCCACCAGCAAACGGCCGCTCGATTTATCGCGGATCGTCTGCGCGAAGATCAGCCGCGCCGGCGTGATCTCCTTGAGCCGCGCCTCGCACACAACGGTGTCCCCGTAGCGCGCCGGACTTTTGTAAGCCAGGGAACATTTGCGCACCGCGTAGAAAAAGCCCGCCCGGTGCATTTGCGTGACGCTTAAACCCTTTTTCTCCAGGAATTCCGTGCGGGATTCTTCCAAATATTTCAGATAATTGCCGTAATAAACGACCCCGCCGGCGTCCGTGTCATGATAATAAATCCGTTTTTCCATGGGCTGCCCTTCGTATCCCGTTGAAAGTCCTATATTTTTAGCATTCCGGCGGCGCCGTGTCAATGGTTCCCTTAGCTCCTTAGCTCCAAAGGGAACCAAGGAACCAAGGGAAAACCTTGCGGATGCCTTCTCCAATTTTTTGGGATTAATTCTTGCGTAAAAAAAAGGCCTGTGTTAAATTAGCGCTAAGCCACGGGGATCACAGGTAACCAACAGATGGAGTCCATTCATGGGTTCCGATCAACGGTATTTCCCGCGTTGGAACGTCAACAATCGTGTTGTCTACCGCTCTGAAATTGCACCCGACCACCAATTCCGTCACGGGCACACCAAAGATTTAAGCTGCGCGGGCGCTTGCCTTTATCTCAAAGAATTTATCCCCCCGCAACAAAGAATCACGCTCAATATCAATCTCTCGCCCAAAACCGCCATCGACGTGCGCGCCACGGTGGTCTGGCAAAAAGCGGGAAAGATGTCCTACCTGACGGGGATCGCGTTCCACGACATCAGCGAGGCCGACCAGGGACAAATCCTGGAACACGCCTTCGAATTCGACCGCTCTAAACTCCTCGAACATTGGTACAAAGGATGGGACGGCAAGGCCTGATTAAAAATCCTAAATTCAAGTATCCAAACTATCCGTTTTAAATTTTGTTCATTTGAATTTTAGTATTGTTTCGTATTTCGAATTTCGTGCTTCGGATTTTAAAACGGTAACTTGCTCGCATTCTGATTTGCCAGGCGCACGTAATCTTCCAGACTCAAATCCTCCGCCCGCATCCGCGGGTCGATCTTTAATTTCTCCAAAAGCTTCCCGGTATCTTCCTTGCCGTAGACCGCCGCCAGAGAATTGCGGATGGTCTTGCGCCGCTGGCTGAAACAGGCGCGGATCAGCATGAAGAGAAATTCCTCGTCGTGGGCCGGGTGCACCGGCTTCGGCCTCATGTGCAGCGACAAAAAACAGGAATCGACCTTGGGCGCGGGACTGAAAGCCGACGGCGGAATATTAAAAAGTTTCTGGACGTCCGCGTAATACTGGACAAAACAGGACAGCGAACCGTACTTTTTGGAACCGGGTTTGGCCACGATCCGATCGCCGTATTCGAGCTGCACGGTCATATAAAAGACAGGGAATTTGTGGCGGAAGGCCAGGACCTTTTCGATGATCGGCGTGGCGATATTGTACGGGAGGTTCCCCACGACCTTCATCGGTCCGGGCAATGGCTCGAAAGGGTATTTGAGCACATCGGCGTGCTCAATGGTGACGTTCGTTCCCGCAAACTCTTCTTCCAGTTGCGGGGCTAAAAAGTTATCCTTCTCAATGGCGAGGACTTTTTTGACGCTGTCCGCGAGCGGCCGCGTCAAGACCCCCTTGCCCGGCCCGATCTCCAGCACGACATCCTCCGGCCGCAGCTCGCACGCCTCAATGATCTTCTGCTGAAAATGGGGGTTGACCAAGAAATTCTGCCCGAGGGATTTTTTGGGGAAAAACGCGGCTGAAGAAGGATTCCTCACGGTCACGAATTTATAGAACGGCCAGTTCACCCGGCGATTTTTTGTGCCGGGATAACGTTAAATGGTTGTCGCTGCTGATGACTTTTCTGCCGCTTTTGGCTTCAATGGCTTTTCTGGCTTTGCCGGCCACCGCGCCGCCCTGCCGCGCCACTCTCCGGTTCTGCGGGAACGTCTGCGGCTCTTTAGCCTGCGAAATTTCCGTGGTGCTTGCCTCTGCCAGCATATTAAGCACCAGCTCCAGGTTGGTCATATTGTCCCGCAAATTTTCTTTCTTAAGGGCCTTGTAGTTTTTGTACTGCTTGGTGGTCAGCCCGGCCCAGGCTAACGAGATGTCATCGGTCAATGTGGCAAACTCATCCGTAGTTTTAACTCCCCGATTGACCCATTCGTCCGTCAACATTTTTCGGATCTCAATACTTTTGAGCCGCATATTCACCCAATCAGGCGAATATCCCTTCTTAAGATATGTTTGCATGGCCCGCTGAATGGCCAGCTCGGGGTCAACCGTTTCTTCCACGCGTTCGTACCCCACGCGCGCCAGCCAAAGTTTAAACGGTTCAGCGTTGGGGGAAGGGATTGACTGGATAATTCTGAACATCGTTTCCGTGTCTGCAGCATCGCTTGAATATTTTTTTCCATCACTGGCTGTAAATTTCAGGTGTACGATTTTTTCGTACACCTGGCTTCCCTCGGAAACCAGTTTTCGTTTTAAATCTGACCAGTATCGTTTAGGAATAGAACTTCCTGCGAGCACTTCGACAACATCGATGACAGAAAAAAACCACGTCTCTTTTTGTTCATCCCAGATACGGCGGATTTGCTTTCCTTTGAAAACGGCGATTTTGGTTAAATGCGTTTCTGTGGACATGGTTATCTCCCCTTTCTCTTAAATGTTAATGATGAATGGTTAAAGGGGACGTGAAGGGGGATTGATGTTTTGTACCACACGCATGTATGGTAGTCAAGAATTTTCCCGACACTTCTCTGAACTTAGTATGCCAGGGCAAAATGTTCGCTTAAGAGTTCCTGGTTCAGGTAGGTCCCTTCACCAGCGACTAGCGACAGGTCACTAGCCCCCGCTTTATAGAATATGTCCGCCAAATAGCGGTCGAATTTGTCCGTGCGGTCCTTGCAGGTCTTGACGATAATAAACTCACAGCCCTTGAGGCGCGCCTCGACGAACCGTTTGGCTTTTTTGCCCTCTTCGGTGTCGATCTCCGGGCAGTCGATGCCCCGCAGCCGCAGTTTCCAGCTCACCGACATCGGGCAGCCGAAATCAAGGGAAACCAGCAGCGTGTCGCCGTCAATGACTTTCTCAACCCCGGCCTTGTAAGTAAAGAGTTCCCCGTCGGGGACCTCGACCTTGCGCGCGCCGGTGAGCGTCCCCCCTCTAAAAGCAAGCTCAACCGTGTCGCCTTCCTTTAATTGGGGAGCGTCCTTGGGGATTGCGTACTGCTCGCGAAAGCCCAGGTCCAGGGCCAATGGCCCCCGGGGCAGCAACGACTTGTTCGCCGGGACGATCCGGCAGGTGTGCAATTTTCCGCGGGTGAACTTTAATTGCGGGACAGGATTGTCGTCATTGACCGGCGCGGCCAGTCTGCGCTTGAGGCCCAAATATTTATGAAGCTTCTTGGCATTCCAGTTTTGGCGGATAATTTTCTCTTCAAGTTTTCTTCTTTCGCTGACATCCTGGACGGTCATCAGACCCTTGTAATGGTTCCAGTTCAATTCTCGCCGTTCGGCGAGAATTGGATAAGCCCGGTAAAACTGCACCGCACGCTGCAAGGCAGAGCTATCGCGGCCGGTGTCTTTTGCCAATTTTTCGAAAAAGCCTGTGGCATAATCCGCCCGATCCTTATTCTGCAAAAGGTGCTCCTTGATGTATTTGCCGACGTTCCATTGCCCTCGGGCAACGCTGTTTTTAACCAATATTTCCAGCTCTTCGTACTCCCGCACGATTTTCTTGACGAGGGTCTTGTAGCCATTTGCGGCGGTGATCATTTTTTTCATCGCGGTCCTCCCGGCAGAACTCAAACGGAGCGTAATACGTGGAACTGCTGCCTTAATTATTCCTGGGATCCCTTGTCTTAAACTGGTTTTTTACTTTTATTCCGTCAGTTTGACAGCTAATTTAATCGCCTCAATCATCGATGAGGCGTCGGCGCGGTTTTGCCCGGCGATGTCAAAGGCGGTGCCGTGCGCGGGCGAGGTGCGCGCAAACGGCAGGCCGATGGTCAGATTCACTAATTCCCGGGAATACAAGGTCTTGACCGGGATCAGCCCTTGGTCGTGGTACATGGCCAGCAGCGCGTCGAATCGTTGGGAATTTTGCGGATAAAATATCGTGTCCGCCGGAAAAGGCCCTTCGACCTTAAGGCCTTCGGCCCGCGCCCGTTTTATGGCGGGGATAATATAGCGAATCTCCTCCCGTCCAAGCGTCCCTCCCTCGCCGGCGTGAGGGTTCAAGCCGCAGACGCCGATTAGCGGACTTTTCAAATGAAAATACTTCTTAAGCGCGGCATCGGTCGAACGGACCGCCCGGAAAACAAGTTCAGTGGTGATCGCCCGGCTCACCTGTTGCAAAGGGATGTGGCGCGTCACCAAAAGGACGCGCAGCGGCCCGGAAACGAACATCATGCCCACATCCCGACGCGCGCCAAAGGCGTCGGCCAGAAATTCCGTGTGGCCGTGGAAAGACGGCATGGTTTTCCCGATCGCCTCCTTGCACACCGGTGCGGTCACGAGCGCCGACAATTGTTCACGCTTGAGCAGATCAATGGCTGTTTGCAGATACGCTAACGAGGCTTTCCCGGTCGCGCGGCTGGGCCGGCCGATCGTAAAATCCCCGGCCCGAAGACAACC
The DNA here is from genome assembly GCA_016212005.1 of Candidatus Omnitrophota bacterium. GTDB lineage: Bacteria > Omnitrophota > Gorgyraeia > Zapsychrales > Zapsychraceae > UBA10015. Next base: position 56,553 of record JACRHP010000064.1, read on the forward strand.
GACATCGATGAACGTGCAATTTTTGTAGCGGACGGGGAAATATTTATGGAAGAGACCTTCATCGCCGATGATCGTAAAACGCGCGGCACCGCGCACAGAAGGTTGGGCGAGTGCTTTGGCCGTGACCTCGGCGCCGATGCCGGCAGGGTCGCCGAGCGTGATGCCGACCGCCTTATGGTTTGATCTCGACATAAGCCTTTTTCTTAAGTTTATCGAGCCACTGGTCAAAGCGCTCCTGGAATTTCTTGCGGAACAACACCTCGTAAATCCGCGCCTTGACTTCCTTCAGGTCAGCCACCTGGGCGGGGATCTTGCCTTTGAGCCTGAAGATATAGATCCCCTTCTCGGTCTCCACGGGACCCGTGACCTCGCCTTCGCTGAGGCCGAAGACCACCTTCTCCACCTCCGGGATCATCTGCCCTTCTTCGACGATCCCGATGGAAGGGGTATCGGAATACTGTTTGGCCACCTCCTCGAAATCCTTCCCCCCTTTGATCAGCCCCGCGGCTTCATCGGCCCGCTGGCGGGCCGCGCCCTTGTCTTCCAGAAAGGTGATATAAATGGAATCCAGGTTCATGCGCCGCGGTTTCTGGAAACTATCCTTGTGGCCGTCGTAGAATTCCGTCACCTCCTGCGGGTTGACGAACACCTTTGACTTGACCTCATGCTCGACGACGAATTTGATCTTGAGCTGTTCCAGGATCTTGTCGCGCAGGTCCGTGACCGTGGCGCCGTTTTTGACCAGGGCGTCCAGAAAGACCTGCTCGGAGGAATATTTGGCCTGGATCTCCGCCATGCGCTGCTCGACCAGCTTGTCCCGCACCTCGATGCCGACCTCGTTGGCACGGCTTAAGATCAGCTTGTCTTCGATCAGTTTCTTCAGACCGCTGGATTCAAAATCGGCCATGATATCTTTGATCTCGCCCTCGCTCATCCCCTGGGCGACGAGACTGACATAGGTCTGGTGGATATAATCCTGCAAGTCCTTGAACGTGATCACCTCGTCGTTGACGACCGCGATGACGGCGTCGCTGGCCGTCTCCTGGGGTTCCTCCGCTCGCGCGGGGGGATTCAACGTAAAAATGAGGGCAACGACGATTGTCAAAATTTTAATTAAGTGCTCCATGGTGCGTTCCTGTCGTTGGTGTTCGTTTAAGATGTTCAATGGATTCCTTCAAGAGACGGCAATACAGATCGAACCCCACATTGGCGATGTAGCCGTGCTGCTCCTGCCCCAGCAGATTCCCCGCGCCGCGGATCTGCAGATCTTCAAAAGCGATCTGAAAGCCCGCCCCGAGCCCGCTGTGTTTCTCGATCGCCTCGATCCGCGCCTTCGCCCGGGACGAAAGTTGCTTGCGCGGCGGGACGATGAAATACGCGTACGCCTTTTGGGTGAAACGCCCCACCCGGCCGCGCAACTGATGCAGGTCCGAAAGGCCAAACCGGTCGGCGCGGTTGACGATCAAGGTGTTGGCGTTGGGCACGTCGATGCCCGACTCCACAATACTGGTGGAAACCAGGACGTCGATCTCCCCTTGCAAAAACCGCAGCATAACCTCTTCCAGTTCGCGGGAGGCCATCTGACCGTGCGCCACACCGACACGTGCCCTGCTGACCAAGCGCAATACTATTCTAGCAATCCGTTCGATATCTTCAACACGGTTATGCAAAAAGAAAACCTGGCCCCTTCGCCTCAATTCCCGCTCGACGGCCGTCTGGATGAGCCCTTCATCAAATTCAACGATCTCGGTCGCCACCGGGACCCTGTTTTGCGGCGGCGTTGAAATGACCGACATGTCCCTGACGCCGGTCAGGGTCATATATAACGTGCGCGGGATCGGGGTGGCGGTGAGCATCAGCACGTCCGCCAGAAGACGGAAATGTTTCAGGCGCTCTTTGGAACGCACGCCGAAGCGTTGTTCCTCGTCGATGATAATGAGCCCGATGTCTTTAAACGCGATGTCTTTGGAGAGCAGCCGGTGCGTGCCGATGACGATGTCGACATGCCCCTCCCGTAATCCTTTAAGAGTTTCGTTTTGTTCCTGCCGCGTGCGGAAACGGCTTAACATCGCCACCTTGACCGGGAAATCCTTGAGCCGGTTCGTGAAATTGTAATAGTGCTGCTCGGCGAGGATCGTCGTGGGGACGAGGACCACGACCTGCTTGTTGTCCATGACCGCCTTGAAGGCCGCGCGCAGCGCCACCTCGGTCTTGCCGTAGCCGACGTCCCCGCACAAGAGCCGGTCCATGGGCCGGGGCGATTCCATGTCTTTCTTGACTTCAGCGCTCGCCTTGCGCTGGTCCGGCGTTTCTTCGTAAGGGAACTTTTTTTCGAATTCTTTTTGCCATTCAGTATCGGCGGAAAACGCGTGGCCTTGCAGGCTGGCGCGCAGTGCCTGAGCGTGCAGCAATTCGCCAGCGACCTGCTGCAGGCGCTTTTGGATCAGCGTGCGCACGCGCTTCCACTCTTTGCTCCCTAACGCGTACAGCCGCGGCGGCTTCTTCTGGAAACTGACATATTTCTGGACCAGGTGCATGTCGTGGACGGGGACAAAGAGCTTGTCCTGGCCGCGGTACTGGATGACCATGTGCTCTTTGACCTTGGCCGCGACCTCGACGGGCTCAATGCCCAGGTACCGCCCGATGCCGTGGTGGTTGTGGACGACGTAATCGCCCTGCTGGATCTCGATAAAATTGTTGAGCGGGATATCGGCACTGAAGGATTTAACGCCCGCGCGCGGGGCAGGCTTGTTGGGCAGGACGATGACGATCTTGTGCTGCCAGATGGATTTGCCGGTGCGGATATTGACGCTGGCGATCGAACGGATACGCTCGTCGTCGAAATCGACGCGCAGCGGCGCCTCGAAGTCGACCGGATAGACCTCGAGGACACCGCCGCGCTGGCTGAATTCCCCGGGCGAGAGCGCGCGGCCAGAGCGTCCATAACGCAGGTCCGTCAGCTGACGGATGAGATCGTCCTGTGCGACCGTCTTTCCCGTGAAAAGTTCGATCGACTGGAACATGACTTTTTATCCACGAGGGTTATTTCTTTGACCCCTGCCACGCGATGACCAGCGGCGAGACGATAAAAATAGTGGAATAGGTCCCGACCACAAAACCGATCAACAGACACAAGGCGAACGTGTTCAAGACCTCGCCCCCGTAAAAATACAGCGCCACGACGACCAGCATGGTCGCCAGGGTCGTGAGGATCGTCCGGCTCAAGGTTTCGTTGATACTGCTGTTGATGATCTCCTTGAGGCTCTTGCGGCCGCCTTTGGCCAGGTTCTCGCGGACACGGTCGTAGATGACGATCGTGTCGTTGATCGAATACCCGGCGATGGTCAAAAGGGCCGTGATGACCAAAAGGTCGATCTGACGGTTGAGCAGGACCAAGGCGCCCAGCGCGACCGTCACGTCGTGCAGGATGGCGATGACCCCGGCGGTGGCGAAGTCAAAATGCTTGAAGCGAAACCCGACATAAACCAGGATGCCGCCCAAGGCGAAGACGACCGCCAGGACCGCCGCCTTGCGCAAGGCCTTGCCGACGACCGGCCCGACATTCTCGATGCGCAGGACCTCAAATTTGTTGTCCGGGAACATTGCCCGGAACTCCCCGGAAACCTGCTCATACGTATCGCCGGAGGTGCGGATCATGACCGTTCCCGGAGACTGGTCGAACTGCTGGATAACCGCGTCCACCCCGGCCTTGCGCAAGGCTTCCCGCAACCGGTCGGCATGGATCGGTCGCGCGAACCGGTATTCCTGGATCTGCCCGCCGGCGAAATCGATCCCGTAGGCGCTGTCTTTCTTTTTAGCCAGGGCCGCCATCCCGATGACGATCATAAGGATTGACAACGTAAAACAGATATACTGTTTGGGTTTGGTAAGAAAATTGATATTCGCTTTCGACCAGAGGCTGAACATCGGCAGGGTTTTCATCAAGCCCAGGTTCTGGAACAGCATAAAAAGCGTGCGCGAAACGAACAGAGCGGTAAACAAGCTGGCCACCAGACCGATCGTCAGCGTCACGGCGAACCCCTTGATGGGGCCGGAACCGAACTGAAAAAGCATGAACGCCGCGATCAGGGTGGTCACGTTGGAATCGACGATGGCCCGCAACGCCCGGCTGAACCCGCTGTTGATGGCCGCCTGGATCGGCCGGCCGTTGTTGAGTTCCTCCCGGATACGTTCGTTAATAAGGACGTTGGCGTCGACCGCCATCCCCAGGGTGAGGACGATGCCGGCGATGCCCGGCAAGGTCAATGTCACCTGGCTTTCCGGCAACAACACCTTCAGCAACCCCATGGAACCGACAATAAGGAGCAGGTTGATCAACAACGCCACGTCCGCGATAAACCCCGCCTTCATGTAATAAAGGACCATGAAAAGGAATACCAGCGCCGCGCCGATCTGGGTGGCGTTGATCCCCGCTTCAATGGAGTCTTTGCCCAGAAGCGGGCCGATGGTCCTTTCTTCTTCGACATGCATCGGGGCCGGGAGCGCACCGGAACGTAACGACAAGGCCAGCAGTGAGGCCTCTTCAAGAGTAAATTGACCGGAGATTATCCCATCCCCGGTCAAGATGGCTTCTTTGATATTGGGAGCGGATAAGACCTCTCCATCTAAAATAATTGCGAGCCGGTGGCCGACATTGTTACGCGTCAATGTGGCGAATTCCGAAGCTCCTTCGCTATTTAAATTAATGGCAATATGAGGCTGCCCAAAACCGCTTGAATCAAAATCCACCCGGGCATCGCTGATCCGTTCCCCGCTTAAAGCGACCTTGTCTTCGAGCAAGACTGGTTCGCGCTCTTTTTCTTTAACATTTTTGAGGATAAATCCAGCCGGGACATTGCCCTCGAGGGCCGATTTCAGACGCTGCGGGTCGCTGTCGACCAGACGGAACTCCAGCTGGGCGACTTTGCCGACCATGGCCAACGCCGCGTCGCGGTCCGTGATCCCGGGCAACTGGACCAGGATCTCATTCTCGCCCTGACGCTGGATCACCGTCTCGCCGACGCCCATATTGTCGATGCGGTTACGCAAGATCTCGATAGCGCGCAGGACAGCGTCGTGGCGGACGTTCTCCGCCAATTTCTCTGTGTCTACTTTAAGGACCAGGTGCATGCCGCCTTTAAGGTCCAGGCCCAGGTTGATCCGCTTCTGTAGCGGAAAGGCGAAATACACGGCGGCGGCAATGACACCCAGGATTATTAAAATTCTGTTACGAAGGCTTTTGTTCATTCCTGTCTCCCTGACGTTATTAAAAGCGTAGGGAACGGACCCGGCTTCGCCAAGGCTACGCCGAGGCGAGCATGTCCGTTCCCTACAATTAACTTTTGGCGCTGACGACTTTGGTTATCACTTCCTTGTCAAATTCAATCTTGACGTTGTCATCAACACGCACCATAACGGTTTTGTCCTTGACCAGGACCACCGTCCCGTGGATACCGGCAACAGTCACCACCTCATCATTCTTTTTTAAATTCTTGAGTGTGGCCTCATGCTGGCGCTGTTTGTCTTTCTGGGGCTTTATGACCAAGAACCAGAAGACCAGAAAAATGAGGGCGTACGGAATAATCGGCAACTGGACGAGTGGATTGACGGCTCCTTCAGCGGGCATTTTTGTTCCTTTCAGCATTTGTATTTCGTCGTTCGTATCCCGTATTTCGCGGACAAATCTAACGAACAGTACTTTGTTAAAAACTATTTTTTCTCTGTTTATTACAAAAATCGTTCTTACGTAAAATTTGCGAAATCACAACTTGCGTAATTTCAATGCGTTGCGCCATAATTTCCTGTTTTCCTATTGATTCCCCGTCGTAAAC
>JACRHP010000065.1 GCA_016212005.1 Candidatus Omnitrophota bacterium
CCCAGCAGGTCCCGGACGTCTTTGTTGTTTTTGACATGTTCACCAGTGATCGCCGACTCGCCGCGCAGGTTGTTCTTTTTTGTGTTAAAGCCGGTGATCTCGGCGGCCAGGTCTTTGGCTTTGATGGTGATGGTCGGCAAAAAGTCGGCCAGTGGCCGATTTTCCGGGACGGTCAGCTTTCTCTTCATCTCCAGGGTGGTGTAACCTCCGAAAAGCGCCTGATCGCCTTTACTGCGTAACCGCGCGAAACCCTTGCCGTCAACGCCCCGTTCGTAGACGATGCCAGAGAGTTCCAATTCGGTATCGGCCAATTTTTCCCGCGCCCGCAACCGCTCCACCAGCGCGATGCGCTCTTCCAATAATTCCTGCCGACGGGTTTGAATGGCAAAGTAACTCTGGGCAAAGGCGATCTGCTCTTTTCTGGGGTCACCGTTCTGTGCGATAAGATAGCAGGCATAGCGGGTGAGCATGATGTCATCGACCTGCCGTTCACTGCCTGAACCGAGTTTGACCATTTTGTTGACGTCAACAAAATGATCGGATATATTCTGGCCGGAATTCGAGCACGCGAGCCTGGCCTTATCGATGACTTTAAGGAAATTTCTCCACTCGTCATAATCCAGCAGCCTCTGCAGATCCCGCGCCATCCAGTATTCAACGCTCTTTTGGGTATAAGCCGACGCTTCAAACGTTTTGTTTAATTGAATAATGATCTCTTTTTTCATAAAAATGCCTCCTGTTTATTAGGGGAGGAGTCGGGGTGTCCGGGGGGATGACTTGTCGTTAATATAACGGCTGATGCTTAAAAAGGCAAATGAATTTTCTGCGGCGGCTGGCGGCGGGGTGTCCAATTCAGGCGGCGCCGCCTGTTTTGTTGAAAAACGCCCGGCCAATTCCACCGGCACCGGTGGAATTCAGGCGACGTCGACTGTTTTTAATTCGGGTTACGTCGTGTGTCCCCGGAAGTCCCCAAGGGAACGGATTTGGTCAAATCAACGTGTCCCCTTTATTCCGATTGCAATCAAGACAAGTAACTCTTACATTATGCTCTTCACTGCTTCCGCCCTTGCTAACTGGAATAATATGGTCAAACTCAATCTCATCATCTCGAAGTATACGTCCACACATTTGGCATTGGTTGTTGTCCCGGCGAACAACTCGTAGCATGACAGAACGACTAATCCTTCTTCCCACGCGACGTTTTTCCTTTGTTTCAGTAAAAGGCTCGTTTACAAAGAATACCGGGCACAAGTGCCCAAAAACTGAACAAGATTTTTCTGCGTCCGATGGGTCATTCCTCTCCGGATAGTCTTTCGGGTTAAATTCTGTAACTTCCTTCTTAAACACTCTCCTTCTTTTATAATCATATACCCCTTTAGCTAATTGTTCCTTCAGAAATTCGTTATGTTTACTCGCCTCATCTCTGGTGGGGGGCAGAAGAGGAAATTCTTCAACAAGTGGACCATAAGGACAATATTTTAACTCCCAACACGGCTTACAAACATTCTTTGTTCTCTTGTTCCAATCTCTACGAACTATTTTGTTCGACGTTTTTCCAGAAAATCCCAATAAATGCTTTATGTATGAATCCATTTTCTTACCTTCTCTAGAAGCTTTATCTAACCCGTCAACTTTCGGACACTTACTCCTCGCACTTCACCGCCAAAGCGGCGGCGAGATATAAATCCCCAGAGACAAAAACCAGACACATACCGCAACCTTGTTTTGCACAAAAAATAAACCCCGCTCTCTCTAAACGATTGTATAGAAAGAGCGGGGTTGAATAACTGGTTACCCCGCCTCGCAGAAGATGGTGAATTTTTCGTTCACGAGTCCTCCTCTTCGAGGGGTTAAGCGGATCATCCCAGCTCGTAAAAGCCGGGCGATTATCCCGACTCATAAACCGCGGGAAATTTTCTTCAACTTTCCAATGACATTATGGTCGAAGATAATTTCACCGCATTCGTCGGGGTAATTTCCCGAGCTCACTCCGGCTCATAAGATGTCGTAAAATTCTCTACGATAATTTTACGACATTCGCCGGAGTAATCGCCGGAGGTTAATCCGACGGCGATTACATCATCCCGCCCATCCCTCCTGGCATTCCGGCTCCGGCCATTCCGGGATGTCCTTGTCCTTCTTTTTCCGGGACATCGGTGATCAAGGATTCGGTGGTCAAAAGTAGCGCGGCAATGCTCGCGGCATTCTGCAAAGCGGTGCGGGTCACTTTGGCCGGGTCAATGATCCCCGACTGAAGCATATCGACGTACGCGTCTTTGTTGATATCGTAGCCGATGTTTTGTTTCTCTTCTTTGAGACGGGCGACGATGACCGAACCTTCCAGTCCGGCGTTGGTGGCCAGCTGGCGCACCGGCGACTCGAGCGCCTGACGGACGATCGCGGCCCCGGTCTTTTCATCCCCGGTCAATTTTAAACTGTCGATGGCCTCAAGCGTCCTTAACAAGGCGACTCCGCCTCCGGGGACGATGCCCTCTTCCACGGCCGCGCGGGTCGCGTGCAGGGCGTCCTCGACGCGGGCCTTCTTTTCCTTCATCTCGGTTTCGGTCGCGGCACCCACGTTGATGATGGCGACACCGCCGGACAACTTGGCGAGCCGTTCCTGGAGTTTCTCTTTATCATAGGACGAATCCGTGGACTCGAGCTGATGACGGATCTGGCTGATGCGGCCCTTGATGTCCGCGGTCTTGCCGGCGCCTTCGACGATGGTGGTATTATCCTTGTCGATCTTGATTTTCTTGGCGCGGCCTAAATCCTTGATCTCAAGGCTTTCCAATTTGATGCCCAGATCTTCGGAAATGGCGCGTCCGCCGGTCAAGGTCGCGATGTCTTCGAGCATGGCCTTGCGGCGGTCGCCGTAGCCGGGGGCTTTAACCGCGGCGCAGGAAAGCGTCTTGCGCATGTTGTTGACCACGAGGGTCGCGAGCGCTTCGCCTTCCACGTCTTCGGCGATGATCAGAAGCGGCCTGCCGGATTTCGCCACTTTTTCCAAAAGGGGTAACATTTCCTTGATATTGCCGATCTTCTTCTCAAAAAGCAGGATGTACGGCTCTTCCAGGGTGCATTCCATCTTCTCCATATCGGTGGAGAAATACGGGGAAAGATAGCCCTGGTCGAACTGCATCCCCTCAACGATCTTCAGCTCCGTGTTGATCGTCTTGGACTCTTCGACGGTGATGACCCCGTCCTTGCCGACGGAATCAAAGGCCTCCGCGATCTTTTTTCCGATCACGTTATCATTGTTGGCGGCGATGGTCGCGACCTGTTCGACTTCCCGGGAATTCTTGGAGTCGATCTTCTTGGATAAGGTCGCGATCTTGGCGATGACCGCTTCGACCGCTTTTTCGATGCCGCGTTTGAGCGCCATAGGGTTGGCTCCGGCGGTCACGTTCTTGAGGCCCTCACGGTAGATCGCTTCAGCCAGGACCGTGGCGGTGGTTGTCCCGTCACCGGCGCTGTCCGATGTCCTCTCGGCGACCTCTTTGACCATCTGGGCGCCCATGTTCTCGAAAGGATCCTCGAGGTCGATCTCCTTGGCAACGGTCACACCGTCTTTGGTGACCGTCGGGGATCCAAATTTTTTGTCCAAAACGACGTTGCGGCCCTTGGGACCCAGCGTTACCTTGACGGCCTGGGCGAGCTTTTCCACGCCCCGCAATATCGCGCGTCTTGCTTCATCACTGAACACTAATTGTTTTGCCATTTTTAAATTCCTCCCTTGTTTCTACTCGATTTTAAAAAGTTTATTTAACGATCGCGAAAACATCATCTTCCCGCATGATGAGATACTCGTCCCCGCCCTTGGTGGCGATCTCGGTACCGCTGTATTTACCGTACAAGATACGGTCGCCCACGCGCACTTCCGGCGACTGGAGCTTGCCGTCGTTGGTCACTTTGCCTTTGCCGACCGCGATGACCTTGCCTTCCTGCGGTTTTTCCTTGGCCGTGTCGGGCAATACGATGCCCCCTTTGGTCACCTCTTCGGCCTCCAAAGGTTTAACCACGATCCTGTCTGCTAACGGTTGAATGTCCACTGCACACCTCCTTGTCCCGATTGTTGAGTTTTTAGAAATGAATTCCGCCCGAATCTGGAATTAGCACTTATTGCGACAGAGTGCTAATTTAACAAAAATTAAAAATTTGTCAAGTTTTTTTTGTTTTGGGAAACCAACGCGATACCTTTGAAGACGAGGTCTTTGTCAATGGCGGTGACTCTGGTGCGGATAAATTTTTGCATGAGGCGCGTGTGGCCGCCGGTGATGATGACCTTGGGCCGTCGGGACATGGTGCCGGCGACTTGATCGATCAGCCCCGCGCACATGGCGCCGTAACCGTTAAACAAACCGCTCAAGATGCTTTCCCGCGTGTCCTTCCCTATTAAGGACCGCGGGGCGCGGATGGTGTCGATGCGCGGCAGCAAAGCGGTCTTCTGGAACAACGACTCCGCCGAAAGGCGCAGCCCCGGGATGATGATGCCTCCCTCATATTCACCGCGGCGGGAAACAATATCAAAGGTGATGGCGGTCCCGAAATCAATAATAAGACACGGCGCCCGGTACAGGCACTGGGCCGCGTAAGCCCCGACGAGCCGGTCCTGCCCGACCTGCCGCGGGTCCCGGTAATTATTTTTGATCGGCACCGGGATGTCCCGTCCGATGACCACGACCCGCGCGCCGAACTGCCGGCGCAAGACCGACTCGACCGTGGCCAGGGCCCGCGGGACAACGCTGCAGATAACGGCATCCCGTAAAGAAGGATACCAGCGGCGGATTTCCCCCAAACATTTGCTGACCGCGGCGGCCAATTGCCGTTTACTGGCAACCGTATCCACGCGGCGCACCGACAGGATCCTTGTCCCTTGACACACGCCAAGGCCAATTGTGGTATTCCCGATGTCTACCGCCAGGATCATCTGCCTGCTCCTGTTCTCACTTCCTTAATTTTGTCCCGGATGACCGCCGCCCGCTCGAATTGCAGGTTGCGGGCCGCCAGCTCCATTTCGCGTTCCATCCGCGCGATGTGATCGCTCAAAGTATACTCTTCTTCGTCCTGGCCGGCAACGGTTAAAACCAGCTCCTGGGCCTCGTCCTGGGCAAGGTCTTCGATGCCGCTACGGATGGCTTTCTTAATGGTCTGCGGGGTAATATGGTGTTTTTTATTGAAGGCGATCTGGATCTTGCGGCGGCGCTCGCATTCACCGATGGTCGCGCGCATCGCGCCGCTCACGCGGTCCGCGTACATAACAACAAGCCCGTTGATGTTGCGGGCGGCCCGGCCGGCAACCTGGATCAGCGACGTCTGCGAGCGCAGGAATCCTTCTTTATCCGCGTCGAAGATCGCCACCAGCGAAACTTCCGGGAGATCCAGCCCCTCGCGCAGAAGATTGACGCCGACCAGGCAGTCGAATTTCTTCAACCGCAGGTCTTTTAAAATCCGCGCGCGGTCGATCGTTTCGATATCGGAATGCACATATTTGACCTTGAGGCCGTGTTCTTCCAGATATTGAGAGAGGTCTTCAGACATCCGTTTGGTCAGGGTCGTGACCAGGACGCGCTCGTCTCTCCCGGCCCTTTTTTCGACTTCGCGGATCAGGTCGTCCACCTGCCCCGCGGTCGGGCGGACCTCGATCGGCGGGTCGACGATCCCCGTCGGACGGATGATCTGCTCGGCGACCTTCCCCCGGCTTTCCTCGCGTTCGAACGGCCCCGGCGTTGCCGAGACATAGACCCGCTGTTTGACCAGCCGCGAAAATTCCGCGAATTTCAACGGCCGGTTGTCCAGACACGACGGCAGCCGGAACCCGTAGTCGACCAGGGTCTCCTTGCGGGCCCGGTCGCCTTCATACATCCCGTTTAACTGGGGGACCGTCACGTGCGATTCATCGATCAGGGTCAAAAAATCCTCCGGGAAATAATCCAGCAGACAGTACGGCCGGCTGCCCGGCGGGCCGCCGGAAAGGGCCTGGGAATAATTTTCAATGCCGTGGCAATAACCGGCCTCCCGGAGCATCTCCATGTCGTAGCGGGTACGCGAGGCCAGCCGCTCGGCCTGCGTCAACTTCCCCGCGGCGTTTAACTCTTTGAGCCGCTTGTGCAGTTCCTCTTCGATACGCCGGCAGCCCTCCTCGACCCGTTCAGCAGAGGTGATGAAATGTTTGGCGGGATAAATCGCCACCTTTTCCAGATCCCCGAGGACGTTTCCGGAGACCGGGTCGATGGCGGAGATCTTTTCGATCGTGTCGCCGAAAAACTGGACCCGGACGGCCTCCTGCCGGTACGCCGGGTAGACCTCGATGGTATCGCCGCGCACCCGGACCTTCGCGCGCGTCAACTCGTAATCGTTACGCTCATACTGGATGTCCACCAGCTGGCGTAACGCCGCGTCGCGGTCCAGCGGCTGGCCCTTTTCAAGGTACAACAGGGATTCTTTGTAGTCCCGGGGCGAGCCCAGGTTATAAATGCACGAAACGCTCGCCACGATCAGGACGTCGCGGCGCGACATCAACGACGTCGTCGAGGAAAGCCGCAGGCGGTCCAGCCGGTCGTTGATGGAGGCGTCTTTCTCGATATAAACGTCCGTCTGGGGGATGTAGGCCTCCGGCTGGTAGTAATCGTAATAGCTGACGAAATATTCGACGGCGTTGCGGGGGAAGAATTCCTTGAACTCGCTGTACAATTGCGCCGCGAGGGTCTTGTTATGGGAGATGACCAGGGTGGGGCGGTTGACCCTGGCGATGACGTTGGCCAGGGTGAACGTTTTGCCGCTTCCGGTCACGCCCAGCAGGGTCTGGGAACGCTCGCCCGCCTCAAGGCCGCGGACCAGCTTGTCCACGGCGTCCATCTGTTCGGTGACAGGTTTGAACTTGCTTTCGAGGACGAATTTATCCATGCCGGGGTACCGCGCCGATCGGCTACTTTAACCGGGACTCGATGCGCTCAAAGAGTTTCCGGGCGTATCCGTCATTGCGGTAGTTGTGAAAACTCTTGAGGGAAACGGAAGTGACGGTCAAATAACGCAGTTCCACATCCGTGGAATTGTCCCCGGAGGGGGAGGCTTGCAGATAAATGTTCATCCGGGCGTAACGCGTCCCCAGGACCAAGGCCATCTCCCGCACGTCGGTAAAAAGAAGGACCTGCTTGATCTGGGCGTTGGCTTGATCTCGGTTGCGTTCGAACACGGCCGGGTCCGTTTTCTTGGAGATCTCCCATCCAAGGTCTTTCAAACTTTGGACCGTGGCCTCCAGGACCGTATCATAGGAAGCGTAAAACGTTTTCCGGTAAGGGTGCTCCTCGCGGATATAGCTGGGGATCGTCACGCTGGCGCATCCGGCCAGGAGCAATAACAACGCCACGTTAAAGATGTTTTTTTTCATATTTTCACTTTTCCAGCAAGTCACCAAAGGCGAATCAACACACTTTCCCGTGCTTATAGGGCCGTTGTTTGTTCTTTGTGGACTTTTTATAAATCTCTTCTTCAATATCAATGCCCAGACCGCCGCACAGGTCCAGCAGGCGGATGAAGCTGTCCGCGATCTCCTCACGGAAATTGGCCTCGTCCTGGATACGGTGGGCCTCCATCGCCTCGGCCAGCTCGGTGACGATCAGCATCAGGGCCTCGCCGATGTTGCGTTTTGCGTCCCAGAAGCCTTTTTCAACGGCGATCCGGTGGCAGAGCTGGGACAACTCGTTTAAAGACCTTCCTTTAATTTCTGTTTCGTTCAATGAAGTCCTCCATGTCTTTGGGTAAGGGGCATGTTACGCTGATTTTCTTGTGTGAAACCGGGTGCGTCCACTCCAGGGCGCTCGCGTGCAGGGCCACGCGCCGGAACCGCAAGGGATAATCCCGCGCGAACGCGTATTTGCGCTCGCCGACCAGCGGGTGTCCGATTTCACCGAACTGGATCCTGATCTGGTTGGTACGGCCGGTGACCGGCATGACCTCGACGATACTGAAAGCCTTGCGCTGCTCGATCACGCGGTAACGCGTCAACGAAAGTTTCGCCGCCGCGCCGCGCTGAAATTTTTTTTGTTCCAGGTCACGGATCCTGCTGCGCAATTCTCCCTGCCGGTGAGGAAGGTTCCCCTGGATAAACGCGATATAACGCTTGGTGACCGCCCGGCGGTGGAACAACTCCATCATCAGCTGCTGCGAGCGTTTACCTTTGGCGAAAATGATCGCGCCCGAGGTCTCGCGGTCCAGGCGGTGGCAGGGGTGAAGCTTGCCCTCCTGCGACAAACCATATTGCTGGTTAACGATGTCCACCATCGTCCGGCGCGCGTCTCCCGGGGCCGGGATCACCAGGATGCCGGCCGGTTTATCAAAGACCACAAAATTTTCGTCGGCATATAAAACCGCGACAGGCCTTGGAACCCCGGCGCCAGCGCGTATTTCTCGCGGAACATTCAACCCGTACGTGCCTTTTTATTGCGTTTCCTTATTATTGTTCGGATAAAACTGTTCCTGGATGATATCCGTCAAATAATTAATTTTCCGGATCAGGATGATCGGAAAAACAATCATCCAGACCTGAAAAGCCAAAGACAAAAGGACTTGTAACGGCGTCAGATTGACTGTGATGGCGTTCTCCATGGTTTGATGCACCCTCCGTATCGGCCGCGCGGCGTTATCCCGCGCAGGAATGCACGTAATCGTCGATAGCTGCTGCGTCCCGCTGGGAGATCTCGTTAAAGAATACGGCGATATTGTAATGGCCCGTTTCCGGGCATGGCTCGACGCGCACCACGACCCCCTGGCATTGGATGGTTTTCGTGAGGTTCTTCTCCCCCTTGCGCACAGGCAGCAATATCTGGATCTTCAGTTTTGTCATGATCCCGATGCGCCTGTCCAGACGACAATAGGCGCCGGAACGGCTGACATTGACCGTCTCGGCGACAATATCGCCGTCTTCATGCGCGATCCTGCAGGGGATATGGGCGTCAACACGGTGAGTTTGTCTGCGTTCCTGACCGGCGTACTTCTTCTGGTCCATTCTTTTCCTTCTTAGGCCTTGGCCCCGGCCTCAGCGCCTTCGCCGGCAAATTTCTTTTTAAAGCAGTTTTTATTGCAGTAATACGCGCCGTTGCGGTAGTAACGTTTGGCTTTTTTCATCGGCTTCTTGCAACCCGCGCAATTTTTCCCTACTTCACTGACTTCTTTTTCTTCTGCCATAACTTCTCAAGCTCCTTTTAAGATAAAATTGAAATGCGCCGCGCTGGTTATAGCCGGCGCTTGATAAATTGCCCCACTTCATTTCTCGCCAGACAAAATATTTCGTCTTTAGAGAATTCCAATCCCAACTGATAACGTTCCGCAAAGGGGAGCTTGCTGACCCACGCCACCCGGCCGGTATATTCGACGATCTTTTGCGCGGGCAGCGGGATCTGCAAGGTCAGTCCAGTTCCCGGCGGCACAAATTCATTGACATTAATCCGTAGTCCGCCTTCGCTTAGATCACAAGACAGGCAGCCTCCGGAACGGACGGGATTAGCGGACCCGAACTGCACCGGCTCGCGGAAATCAATCCGTCTATACTTCCGCCTTTCCACGCCATGCCCCGATGCCAGGTCAACAGTGATGTTCATTGGGGTGCATTATAGCATAATACGGCACCGTGACAATTATTTTTCATCCTAATGACATTCTAATGAATCATACAAATCATTTACCAAAACCGGGGCGCGTGCTATAATCCGGACAATGTATAAGGAATTCTACCATCTGCAGGAAAACCCTTTTAACGTCACCTCGGACCCTGATTTCTTTTTCTCCAGCACCCATCACCTGGAGGCTTTCTCGCATCTTCTCTACGGCATCCAGCAGCGCAAGGGCATTATCGTCATCACCGGAGAGATCGGTACCGGCAAGACGACGCTTTGCCGCATGTTGTTAAACCGCCTGGATAAAAGCGTTAAAACGGCGCTGATCCTTAATCCAAGTTTCTCCCCCATTCAACTGCTCCAGATCATCCTCAAGGACCTCGGCATCGAAGGGAATTTCAAAAACAAGTTCGCGCTGGCCGGGGCGCTCAACAACTTTCTTCTGGAGGAGACCGGCCGGGGACACAATATCGTCATCATTATCGATGAAGCGCAGAACCTGAGCGTCAAACAGCTGGAACAGATCCGGCTTCTCTCCAACCTTGAGACCGAGAAAGAAAAACTGCTGCAGTTGGTCCTCATCGGCCAGCCGGAACTCGCCGAAAAACTTAAACTTTCTTCCCTGCGCCAGTTAAACCAGCGGGTTTCGGTGCGCTACCACATCATGCCCCTCAATAAAGACGAGGTGCGGGCCTATATCAACCACCGGCTGAAAATCGCCCAAGCCGGCTCACCCTCCAACCATCCGATCAAGTTCACCGACAACGCCATAAATCTTATTTATGAACGCTCGCAAGGGACCCCGCGCATGATCAACATCCTCTGCGACCGGGCGCTTCTGGCCGGGTTCATCGCCGAGGCCCGCGCCATCGACGAAAACATTGTCCAGCGTTCCGTGGAGGAGGTTGTCTTCGCATGAGTATTATCAATGAAGCCATCAAGAAGACTCAAACCATCAGACAAATAACTTCTCCCGCGGCCAATAACCGGCCTTCCCCATCCCCCAAAACGTGGGCCGAACCCGAACCTGTCCTTTCTGTGACCCATTCCATTTCTTCGCCGGAGCCACAGCCGGAAGCACCAGCCCGGGCAAAACAAAAAAAATGGCACATCATCGTGCTTCTGGAAATTTTGTTCCTGCTGTTTATTGTCGGCGTCCTTTTTATCCTGCAGCCAAAATTCTTCTCCTGGATGAAACCCGATGGGAACTTCTCCCTCCCGAACGGATCCTCCCGGCCGCAAATGAATTCCGCGGCGGGATCGGATAAAAAGATACAACCGCAACAGCCCCCCCCCGCCCTGGCGACAGCACCGGCCATCACCCCCGCGGCCGTTCTTGCGCCGGCGATAAACCACAAACCAAACCGTAATCTCGTGGTCAATGGCATCATGATGAACAACGGCAAGATAGCGGCCCTCATCAACGGTGAGATCTACGAAGTGGGCCATTATGTCAACGGCAAGAAGATCACGAACATTACGCTCAATGACGTGATATTGATGGACAAAGATGGAATGACCGTCTTAAGCGTCCGCAAACAAAAGCAGTAAAGAATGATTTTCTCTGTCTCAAGTCACATCTTGACGGTTTACATATATAGCCGGATGGCTTTTTGAATGACGGTGGGAGCGATATCGGCAACGACCTTGACCTTGCCGATCGCCTGCGCCAGCACAAAGCGGTTTTTGCCCTGCCTGAATTTCTTGTCGTGATCCATGACCCGCAGGATGTTCGTCAAAGAAACTCCCTGGATCTTCCGCGGCAAACCGATATCTGAAATAAGTCCGTTAATCTTTTTATAATCCGCCGCGGGCAGCATTCCCTTTCGGCTGGAAATTTCCGCGGCCACGCGCATACCGAGGGCGACCGACTCCCCGTGATGGTACAAGCGGTAGCCGGCGGCGGCCTCAATAGCGTGGCCGATGGTATGGCCGAAATTCAGGATAGTCCGGATGCCTCTGGTTTCTTTCTCGTCGGCACTGACCACCCTCGCCTTGATCCGGCTGCAACGCAAGACCGTTTCCTCAAGTGCCGACGGCCGTAAATCCAGAATTTGCGCGTAATGCCTGGCAATATAGCCAAAAAGTCCGGCGTCGGCGATAACGCCGTATTTGACCGCCTCCGCGAGTCCGTTACGTATCTGGCGCTTGTCCAGAGTTGCCAGGACAGACACGTCGCTCCAGACGATCTTCGGCTGGTAAAACGCCCCGGCCAAATTTTTACCGACAGGTAAATCGATGGCCGTTTTGCCGCCGATGGCCGAGTCGATCTGGGCCAGCAAAGTCGTCGGCACCTGGACGTACGGGACGCCGCGCTTGTAGGCCGCGGCCACGTAACCGGCCAGGTCACCGATGACCCCGCCGCCAAAGGCGATGATAAAAATTTCTTTGAGCCGGTCGTAACGGGCGATTTTTTCCATCAGCGAAAAAGCGACCCGGGCGGATTTACTTTGCTCGCCCTCGGGGACCTCGAAAACTTTTACGGAAAAACCGTTTTTCTGCAACCCCGACGCCAGGGCGGCGCCATGGTGGCGGCTGATCACGGGGCTGGTGATGATGACCGCGTCTTTCCCGCAATGAAGACTTTTAAGTGCGGCGCCAAGCCGGCCGAGGATATGGCGGCCGATGACGATTTTATACGAATTTTCCTTTAAAATTACGTTGACCGTTTTCATCAAAACTCCATCCCTAACAATTTCCCCGCCAGGGCCAGAACAGGCAACACAACATTTTCAAAAACGCCCATCGAGATCAAAAGGACGACAATCAGGATCCCGTAGCGCTCCAGACGGCTGTAGGGGACCGCCAGCGCCCGGGGTAATATTCCCATGACCAGCCGGGAACCGTCGAGCGGCGGGACGGGGATCATGTTAAAGATCGCCAAAAGAAGGTTGATGAATACCACCGTTTCCGCGAAATGATAAACCGCCGACGGCACATTCAGCCGCGCCAGCTGGCTGAAGATGACCGCCAGCAGGATATTCACCGCCGGGCCCGCCAACCCGACCCAGACCATATCCCGGCGAGGGTTGTTCAGCCTCCCGAAATTGACCGGGACCGGTTTGGCCCAGCCAAAAACAAACGTATGGATACCCAACAAACGCATCGTGATCAATACCCCCGGGATAAAGATCGTCCCGACGGGGTCAACGTGCATGATGGGGTTGAGCGTGAGGCGTCCGGCAAGTTTAGCGGTCGGGTCCCCCAGCTTGTAAGCCGTCCAGCCGTGCGCGTATTCGTGAAGGACGACGGAGGTGAATAATACGAGAATGATAAGGATCGCTTCGCCAAACATGACTTTGACAGAGATGATAGTTTTTTATAAAACCAGTTGGATTTTGGAAACGTTGATGCCCGGCCGCGAGAAAGGACTTCCCGGTTCGGTGATGAGCGTGCCTTCGATGGTAACCATATAACGGACGAAGTCATCCAGCATCGGTTTAAGGCCTTGCACATCATAGGCGGGCCGGTCAGAGACGACCAATTTATAGGATATGCCGCTGTCGCCAGCCGATGAATTGGCCCGAAGATATCCCGTGACGGAAACGATTTTTGCGGTGCTGGAACCGGACGAGGGGACCGGCGAGACCGGGGTCTCTTCACCCGGTTGGGGCGATCCCGCGGTTGCAGGGACCGGCCGCGGCCGGTAAGCCGCGGTGTCCGCCGACTTGAACTTGACAAATTCCTGCGCGACCCAGCCGAAAACCTGCGGCGGCGGTTCGATGGTATACCAGCCTTCCCTCCTGGCCAGGACACGCACCCGGTCGCCTTTTTTCAGTTGTCCGACGATCGTGGCCTGGGTACCCGTGGCGGCACGGACATTGACCCGGTCGACAAGGATCTCCCCGTAGATATTATCCAGCCGCCCGACATATTTATCGCTCACGTAAACCGGCACGCGGATTGGTAACTGAATTTTGTACCATCCGAAGCTCTGCTCAAGCGCGATGACCTCTTCGCCTTTCTCCAGCTGGCATAACCTCTCAAAATTCTGGTTCTGCCCGGCGCGGACATTGACGCGGTCGGCGGTTGCTTCAGCTAAAAAAGGGAAGGTCCCCGTTTGTCCGGGAACAGCGGAAAACAAGACAAAAAGAAAAACAACAATGGGGCCGGAGATGACCTGCGGAAAAAAACGGCAAGGATGCGGCATTTTAGACAATCAGGCCTTTTTCGCTGCCGGGGCCGCCTTGGCTGCTGGAGCTGCTTTCGCTGCGCCGGATGCCGGTGCGGCGCCTTCGGCCGTGGCTGCGCCTTCTTCTTCTTTCTTTTTCGCCGACTTGGCGGTCTTGATCTTGATGATCTTCGTCTTGGGCAATGACGTCACGGACCGGCCTTCGTCCCAAAGCCCCTTTTTCATGAGGTCTTTGATCCGTTCGATCCGCGTCAAGACCGTACGCTGCTGGGTTGAAGATGAATCGACTCTTAAAGAAGGATGTAACGACATTTATAATCTCCTTACCAGACAATCGTTATAACGACTTTTCAGGTTATTGGAAAATTCCCTCGCCTCGTCGCGCAGGACGAACTTCCCCACGCAAACGATGGAATGGCTGCCCTTGGGTAAAACAAATATCTGATACCCCTTTTGCTTGAGCACCTTCGCCTCTTTGCGGGCGCTATCCCTGTCCTTGAACGAAGCGACCTGGATGGTAAAAGCGCCGCTTTCTTTCTTCTGCGGCGCGGCCTGGGCGTCGGCGGGAGCCAGTTTCCCCGGAGACATCCCGGGCTTGATCGCTTTTTCGACCACGGCTGGAGCGGGAATTTGAACATTCGCCGCCGCGGCCACGGGACTTTTCGCTGGTGCTTCGACAGCCTGTGCCAGGGAACTTTTGACGATGCGTTTGCCCCGTTCGACCCCGAACGAGAAAAACAACACCACCGTCATGATAAAAATAATACATAAGACAATAGTATTTTCTACCGAAAGTGTCAAGTCTTTTGATAGATAGCGGGGTCTGGCGATGGCGGCCGGCCGGCCCTGGGAAAAAGGGAACAATTCAAATTGTGTGCCGTGGTTCATCATAACATGTTCCATTATATGATTATCCTTTCGCGGAACTCAAGTAATTTCTAAACTTTTTCTGATGCGTGCACACGATAAAAGCGTCGATGACCCGCGGGTCAAACTGGGTGCCGCTGTTGGCCCGCAATTCCCTGATCGCTTCTTCGACGGACAAACGGGTTTTGTAAGGACGTTCGCGCGTCATCGCCTCAAAAGCGTCAATGATCGCCATGACCCGCGCGCCGATGGGGATCTGTTCGCGCCGCAGGCCCGAGGGATACCCGGTCCCGTCGTAATGTTCCCGCCGGTATAAGATGATCGGCAATACCGGCCTCAAAAAATCCACGGGCCGTATCAGTTCGACGCTTTGCGCCGGGTGTTCGCGGATGACTTTGAACTCTTCCGGCGTGAGCTGGCTCGTCTTGGCCAGGATATTGTACGGCACGTCGATGGCCCCCGCGTCGCGCAAGACACTGGCGTAGTAAAGATTGTCGATCTCCTCCTGGCTCACCGCCAGGGTCTCGGCCAGCGTCTTGACGATCTTGAAATAAACCGGCGTATGGGAAGTCACGGCGGCATGGCCCTGGCGTTTGAGGAGCATGCCGATAAAACGGATACTTTCCAGGATGATCTTCTGCTGCTCCTGGTAAAGCTGGATATTTTTGATCGCCGTCACGGACTGCTCGGCGACGATGGCCAGCATTTCCTTGTCAAACTCGCTGAAAGGCGGTTCGTTTTTTTCCCGCCGGACCACCACGGCCCCGACATTCTCGTCCGCGATCAAGGGCAGGCCGATGAAATGTCGTTCGATGACCGCGTACCCCCGGGCCACCTTCTTCTCCTTCTCCGGGATATTGATCAGGTCCTTCTTTTTGTTAAGAAGTATATTAATTTTGTTGTTAAAGATAGCGATGAGGACGATCTTTTTGCGGCTGCGGTCCAGCAGGTAAATATTTGCCGAACCCGCCTTGATGAACTGGCACAAAAGACGCGTCAGGCGCAGCGCCAGCTCCTCCACGTTGTACGTAGAGTTCACCAGCCGGTAAATCATATGCCCGGCGGAGAGGATCAGTCTATACCTTTTGGTAAGGGTCGAAGAGTTTTTTGTGCTCATCAAGGGCGAAACGGTCCGTCATCGACGCGATATAGTTGCCGATGGTCTCGTATTTTTCTATATCGGAATACTGCCGGTCACGCCGGTAAACCGAATAAGGCAACTGCGTCGGGTTTTCTTTATATACCTCGAACAGATCGCGGATGATGCGCCTGGCTTTGTCCGTCATGCGCACCACGCGGTAATGATGGTAAAGTTTTTTGCCCAAAATATTCTGGAGATAGTCCCGCTCCTGCCTGGTCGTCGGGCTGAAATCGACCACCGACTCCGACGGGTGTTGGAGGTTATATTCCTTGGCCTCGCGGGAAGAGCGCAGTCCAAGCTCCTGCAACCGCTTCGACGAGGTGACCAGGAGGTCTTTCATCTGGATATCGATCAACGCCTTGACGATCTGGTACTTGAACATCTGCCGGTCCCTGGCCTCCAGGGTCGCGTCCACCCGGCTGTAGGCCTTGGCCCAAAGATTGCTGTCGCGCAGGTCGTCCTCGCTGATACAGCCCGAGGTGATCCCGTCGTCGATGTCATGGGAAAGATAGGCCAGCGAATCGGCGATGTCAACGGCCAGGGCTTCCAGCGTCTGGCCCTTGCCGGCGTATTCGCCGACGATCCCGGGGCGGTCATAAATGGTACGGTGCTTCAATATCCCCACCAGGACTTCTTCGGTCAGGTTAAGGCCGTCGAATTCCGGATAACGTTTTTCGTATTTTGTGACGATCTCGAAACTGCGCACGTTATGGTTAAACCCGGGGACATGGGCCGACTGCATGATCTCGTTCAAGGCCCCCTCCCCGGCGTGGCCGAACGGCGGGTGCCCAAGGTCATGGGCGAGGGCGATCGCCTCGATCAGGTCTTCATTAAGCTGCAGGGCCCGGCCGATGGTCCGGGCGATCTGGGCGACTTCGATGGTGTGGGTAAGCCGCGTGCGGTAATAATCGCCCTCGAAGATGACGAACACCTGCGTCTTGTACTCGAGCTTGCGGAACGCCTCGCAATGGACGACGCGGTCGCGGTCGCGCTGATAACAGGTACGCACGTCATGCGACGGCTCCTGGTAAATCCTGCCAGCCGTGTCCTTGCTTTTCATCGCGTACGGCGCGAGGATTTCTTCTTCCAACGCTTCAATGTCTTCTCTTGTACGCACGGCTTAATTCCCTATATAAGGCCTCTAATGATTGAGATAAAATTTTGGCGTGGGCGGTAACAGGCATGAAGTTGACATCTCCCTTCCAGCGCGGGACCAGATGCATGTGCAGATGCCCGGGGAACCCGGCGCCGGCCACCTGCCCCAGGTTGACCCCCACGTTGTACCCCTGGGGCTTCAACACCCGCTGGAGCAGCGATTTCGTGGTCAGCAACAGATCGAACATATCCATCCGTTCCTCACGGGACAACTTCTCGAACTCACCGACGTGACGGTTGGCGACGATCAGCATGTGGCCGTTATTGTACGGATAAATATTCAAAACGGCATATGAATGCTTGCCGCGGATCAAGACGTAATTCTTGCGGTCCGTCTTCTGCCGGAACATGGCACAAAAGACGCACCCCTTTCTTTTTTTCAAGATCTGCGCGATATAAGTGACCCGCCACGGGGCCCACAATTTGTCCATCATCATCCTTTCAGTTTGACGATCTTGCCTTTGATCTTGCCGTCGGTGATCTCCAGAACGCCGTAGGAACAGTAAGGAGCGAAAACCGTATCATTGGGACTGCCGGGGTTAAAATATAAAACCCCGTCGATCTCCTTGTTGAACGGCTGGTGCGAATGCCCGAAGACGACGACATCGACCTTTTGTCCCCGGAACTCTTTCTGGACGGTCTCCAGGATCTTCTCACGCGGCCCTTCCCCGTGGAAAACGCCGATCGTCACCCCCTCGAGGGAAAGAACCTCGCGGCGGGCGAGGACCCGGCGCAAATCCGCGCCGTCCATGTTCCCGTAAACCGCCTTGACGTTCTTGATCCGGCGAAACGTTTCCAGATCCCGCGGCGCGCAAAAATCGCCGGCGTGGATGATCAGATCTGTTTTCTGTAACTCCTCAAGCACCTCGGCGGGGACGTCCAGCGAATGCGTGTCTGAAACAACGCCGATCTTCATTTGTCCTGTGTTTCCGGCTTCTGTTGCACAATGTACGGTTTGTCAAAAAGAGTCAGCAAGCTGTTGATCTCTTCCTGGCTCCATATCCAGAACTTTTCCTGCAGGGCCCGCAGCCGCGTGTTGTCATCGGGTTTTTTCATGGAAATAAAGAGACACTTCCGGGCTTTCTGCCCGCTTTTGCGGGACTCTGCCATGACCATATTGACCTCGGCCTCGCCGACGTTCTCATCTTTAACGGTGACCAGCCATACTTCGTCCGCCGTCGCGGCCCTGATCACATCAAAAGAATTCCCCTGCTGCGGGTTGTCCATCTTCATCGGCGCGAACTCCCGGAAAGCCGGCAGCTTGTATTTGCGGCCGTTTAAGTCAAAAGCCTCGTTATCGAAACAACGCAGGAGCTCCATGATCCGTGAGGACAGATCCTTGCCGGCGGCAAACTTGAAATTCTCCACCGCTCGCTGGAATTCCTCCCGGAACTGTCTGCGGCATTTCTGCGGGTCACAAACGATATCCTTGCACCGCGGCGCAAAGACATATTTAACCCAATACTTGAGAAGCTTGTCCCGGAAATAATAAAAATTGCCGTTTCTGGAAATGAACCCTTCTTCCATAAGGCGGTTGACCTTCCTCGACAAATGACTTTTAGTCAGATTTAGTTCCCTGCACAGGTCGTCCATCTTGTGTTTGTCGCCGGCGATGGCGATCAAGACCGCGGGGACAAGATGGTTGCCTTTGGCGTTAGCCAGCTCCTGGACCATCAATTCAAAATGCCGGCTGATCACCCCCCAGCGGTCAAACAGGGTATTCTCGATGGCCTGGGCCAGGACGGGGATGAATATCTCGCCTTGACGGTGCAGGATGCTCAAACGCACCAGTTCGGTACAGATCAGATGAAGATACGGCGGATACCCGCCGCTAAAATCGGCCAGAAAATCGCATAACAGCGCACTCATACGGATGTCCTGCAAGGATTGTTCGATAAAGACGCGGCTAATCTCTGGGTCAAACGGCTCGACATCGATCATCTCGAAGTTCCCGAACAACAGCGACAATTTTTCGGAAAAAATCTTTTTGGCCACGTGGGGATAGGAACTGGCGACGACATAAAGACATTTTTTCTGCGTCATGATCTTCTTGCCCAGGTGCTGAAAAACATTGGCCACGGGAAGACCTTCCAGGTTCTGGAATTCATCAAGGACAAGGACGCAGAGCCGCCCGCTCTCATTGGTAAAAATCTCCGGCAAGGCCAGGAGCCCCAGGAAACACGTGCTCAATTTGCGGCTATGGTAATCCTTATAAATTTTGCGGATGACCTGGACGGTGTGAGGGATGAAATCTTTCGTCGATTCCAGAAGGAGCGCGACGTCTTCGTGGAGCGCTAACCCGCGGCTTTTGGAATAATTATAAAGAAGGCTGCCGGTGAATTTTTCCAGCAGGGTCCGGAAATCCACGTGCTCCAGGTCCAGGTAGACCGCGGTCACCCCCTCGCCCTCAAGATTCCCCAGAAAATGCTGCAGGATGGCCGTTTTGCCGATATCGCGTGTCCCCAGAAGCGCGACGTTCTGGCGGTATCCTTCCTTCAGATCAAGGACCCGCCTTTGAAGGACGTCGAGGATGGCCGTGCGGCCAAAAAAATCCTGTTTTGAAACCATATATATTCTCGCTATTCTACGGCAGATAATAGAGCGGGTTATCTTCCAGCGCTCTTTTACGGATTTCAAAATGCAAATAGGGGGCGTTTTCCATGCGTCCCAGCCTGGCGATCTCCTGCCCCTGGTGGACCGGATCGTTCAACCGGACGAGTAAACGCTCATTGCGCGCGTACACGGAATAGAGTTCATCCGCGTGGTCCAGGATCACCATATAACCGTAGCCGACCAGGTAATCCGCGAAGACGACCTGGCCCCGACGGGCTGCCCGGACGATCGACCCTTCCTGGGGTTGAATATCAATTCCTTTATTGAAATAAGCGCCTTTACGCTCATGAAAATATCCGATGAGTTTTCCGCGCACCGGCCAGGCAAAACCGTTCTCCCTCTCTTCTTTGCCGGAGATAATTTCTTTTGTGTCATGGACTCCCGGGATAAACACCAGCTGGTTCTCTTCGACGCGGGCGACGTTGGGGATCCGGTTGGAGTCGATGATATCATCCATCGTCACGTCATAGGCCTTGGCGATGCGCCAGAGGGTTTCCCCCCTCTTGACTTTGTGATACACCCCGGCGCGCCCCTTTTCCGGCCCATAGGCACCCTGCGGGTGGAAACCGCTGACCAGGTAATCCCGCTTGGCCCCCACTGTCGCGCAACCGCTGACGGATAACGCCATGGCCGCGATGAATAAAAAAGTAAAACAAGTCTTCTTCATAAAAATTATGCTGGAGCGAGGGACGGGAATCGAACCCGCGTGTCAAGCTTGGGAAGCTTGCATTCTACCATTGAATTACCCTCGCATTTGAGACTAAAGACCACAAACCAAAGACCAAAGGCTAGACCACTATTTGCTTTAATAAATTTAAATGAAAATCTTTGGTCATTCGTCTTTGGTCTTTAGTCCAATGATTGCTTTTTCAATATTTTTCGTCAGGCAGATCACCCGGCAGACGGCGAAACGCCGGACGCCTATATCACGCAAAGCCGCTACATTGCCGGCGTCAATACCCCCGATCGCGAAGACCGGAATTTTAATGTCCCGCACAACTCTTGCCAGCAGCCGCAGGTCCATCGGATCGCGTCCGGGTTTGGTGAGCGTCTTGAAAACGGAACCAAACCCGATGTAATCCGCTCCTTCCTGTTCAGCGCGTTTGGCCTGTTCATACGTCTGGCAGGACATCCCGATCGTGGCCTGCCGGCCGATCACCCGCCGTGCGTCCTCCAGCGCGAGGTCATCCTGCCCCAGGTGTACGCCATCGGCACCCGCGACAAGGGCCAAATCGACACGGTCGTTGATGATCAAAGGGACACGCCGCTTCGTCGCGCGCGCGATCCCCGCAAAACATTTTAACGTATCCCGCGCGCTGCCCGTTTTATCCCGCAGCTGGATAACGTCTACCCCGCACCGGACGGATTGTTCGGCGATCTCAAAGAGCCTGTTATCCGCGTTGACCTGGCGGTCCAGGATCAAATATAACTTACCCGCGGGCAGCCATTTTTTTTTCGAGTGCATACATCCGGTAGCGCAGCCTTTTAAACCGCGCGGCAACGCCCTTCTCCCGCAGCTTGGCGAATTCCTCCAGCACGCGGATCGATTCCTTGACCCTCTGCGCGTTGGCGTAAAAAATATCTTCAACTTTGCGACGGGCGAGCTCGCTGGCAACCGTCGTTGTCCCGACATCACGCTCCACTTGCCGGGCTGCCATCAGCTTCTTGATCCCCAAGCTGGCGGCCGCCGCAGTTAATTCATGGCGCAGCACCTTGAAATCCTGTGTCAACTGTCTGCGGTCATATACGAACCGGCAGATGTCCTCGCAGACCCTTAAACCCTCTTTTGCCCGGTTCAAATTCGCGTCCATCACCCGGCACAATCTGGAATCTCTCATGATTTTCGAAGGACCGCCGCGATAATCTTCGTCGACGAATATTGCGGAATATACCGGATGTATTCCACCCGTCCGCCGATCCGGCGCACGGTGTCGCTGCCGGCGATCTTTTTGCCTTTCCAGTCGGCGCCTTTGATCAGGATGTCCGGCTTGAGGGCCGCGATCAGCTTTTCAGGCGTATCTTCATTAAAGACCGTC
Organism: Candidatus Omnitrophota bacterium; assembly: GCA_016212005.1. GTDB lineage: Bacteria > Omnitrophota > Gorgyraeia > Zapsychrales > Zapsychraceae > UBA10015. The sequence continues at coordinate 21,559 of JACRHP010000065.1, forward strand.
ACGTAATCGACGCAGGCCAGCGCCGCCAGAACCCTCGCGCGCGCTTTTTGGGACACGATGGGCCGCCGGGGGCCTTTGATCAGGCGCACCGACCGGTCGCTGTTTAAACCGATGATCAGGACCCGGTCGCGGCCTTTGGCCTTCTCCAGATACTGGACGTGGCCCAGATGAAGAATATCAAAACAACCGTTGGTAAAGGCAATGGTCTTTCCCCGATGGCGGACCCTGGCGATTTCCCCTTGCAGCGCCTTTAACCCAATAATTTTTTTATCCGTAGTCACGCCGGCAAAATTCCCTTCCTTACAACCCGTCCTCAACGAGCTCACAAATCGCATGGGCGATACAGATGTGCGACTCCTGGATCCGCGCGGTCGTGGAAGAAGGGACAATGAGACTTATATCGGTCAACCCGGCCAGCTTCCCGCCGCCACAACCGGTCAGGGAAACGGTCTTCAACCCCATTTTCCTGGCCTGTTTGACCCCCTCGATGACATTTTTGGAATTACCGCTCGTCGAAATACCGAAGGCGAGGTCCCCCCGTCGGCCCAACCCTTCGATCTGGCGGGCGAAAACCACGTCAAACCCGTAATCATTCCCCAGTGCCGTTAATATGGAGGAGTCCGTGGTCAGGGCGATGGCCGGCAATGACCGGCGTTCCTTCCGGAACCGGCCGATGAATTCGGCCGCGATATGCTGGCTGTCGGCGGCGGAACCGCCGTTGCCGAAGAAAAAAATTTTACCGTCGCGTTTGAAAAGCGCCTTGATTTCCTGGACAACGGCGGCAATCTTGTCGGCGTTATCCTTGAACGTCTCTTCCTTGACGCGGATGGATTCCTGAAAAATCTTTTGAATCTGTGCCTTCATAAAGATATAAAAATCCTAACGACAGCGGCCGTCAACCCGAAAAAGTCTGCGCCAAACGGTACAGATCTTCGTCGATGGTCTTGTGCTGGCGGACCGCTTCTTCAATCTTGACCGAACGCATTTTATTATCGCGCAGGCTGACCATCTCGCCGAACTTCTTGGCCACCACCATCTCCACGGCCTTAAACCCGAAACGGGTGCCGGTGATCCGGTCGAAAGCCGTAGGGCTGCCTCCGCGCTGGATATGTCCCAGAACGCTCACGCGGGTTTCATACCCCGTATTTTCCTCGATCAGGTTCGCGATCAACTCGCCGATGCGCCCGACCCTGTGCCCGTGGCGCCGGTCGTCAAGTTCCATCCGGGCGTCATGGCCCAATACGCGCGCGCCCTCGGAAACGACAACGATGCTGAACGTCTTGCCCCGTTTATGGCGGGCCTTCAGGGAATCGCAAATATTTTCAATGTGGACCGGGAACTCGGGGACACAGATAAAATGCGCCCCGCCGGCGATACCGGCCTCGAGCGCGATCCAGCCGGTGTAACGGCCCATGACTTCGATGACCATGATGCGGTGATGGCTTTCGGCGGTCGTGTGCAGCCGGTCGATGCATTCGGTGGCGACGTTCACCGCCGTATCAAAACCGAAGGCATAATCGGTCCCCGAGAGCGCGTTGTCGATGGACTTGGGCACGCCGACAACGGGGATGTCATAATGCCTGAACAGCTCCAACCCGATCTTTAAGGTATCTTCTCCTCCGACGGCAATGATCGCGTCCATCCCGCCTCGCCGAAAATTCTCATGAATGACCTGCATCTGTCCTTCCTGCAAAGGCGGGATAAGGCGGCTGGTCCCCAGGATCGTCCCGCCGCGGTCCAGAATGCCGGAGGTAAGCCTCAAATCCACGATACGCAAGTCATTTTCAATGAGCCCCATCCAGCCGTTCTTGATTCCAGTCACCACGTAACCTTCCTGCATCGCCTTATGGACAACGGCACGGATGACGGAGTTCAGTCCGGGACAATCGGCACCACCGGTTAAAATCCCTATCTTCTGCATAATTTTAAATCCTGCCTCAAAATTTCCTAAGCCCGGTACCCCTGGAACGGGATGTGGACGTCGGGCCTTTCCTCGCCCTCTTCTTTTCTCCCCGGTTTCTTTTCTTTAACCCGTTCCGGGAGGATCTTGCTGATATACACGGTCACGTTCAGCGGTTCATCGAAGCCGATCATGTCCTGGAGTTTACGTTTGGCTGTATCCTGGACGATAGCGGTCAATTCGGGGATGTTGACCTCGGAACACAAGACCATGCGGACCTTGACGTTCAGCCCGCGTTTGGAGGCCCGGATATCGACCTTGCCCTCCTTGACTTCAGGGAACCGGGAGAGCGTGCGCTGGATGAGATCTTCCAGCGCGCCGAGGGCGACGCTGACCCGTCCGGCCGGGTTGTCGAAGGCGATGACCTTTTCTTTATGGACGTTGATCCCGTATTGCCGGTAAAGCAAAAAATTGATCAGCAGCAGGCCGACGGCGACGCCACCAACGACCGCGCGCAGATTATCGTCGAAATAAACAACGAACAACAGGTCCAGCACGCCTTTATACGGGATGATATTAAGCGCGTATAAAAGCGCGAAACAGCCCAGAAAAAGGATGATCGTCACATAACATAAAACAGTCAAGCGGGTAAAGACGTTCATTGGCCCCCCCTCTCTATGCCCTGGATATTCACGTTGATCTCCTTGAGACCGATGTCCACCGTCTTTTGCACCATCGATCTTACCACATCCTGGATATGGCGTCCAATGTCCGGGATGTTCATCCCGTAACGCACGAAGACCTTGATCTCAACGCTGACATCGCTGTTCTCGTCGATATAGACCGTGATCCCCGCGGGGACGGCCTGCCCCAAAAGCTCCAGGACGCTCTCGCTGAAATTCCTGGGGATCAGGCTGACGCCGTCGATGTCCGCGATGGCCGCGGCGACAATATCGGCGATCACATTTTTATGGATATGGACCGTGCCTAAATCAATCTGGTAGGGCTGTTTCATTTATGCGCCTCCGCGTCAGTTTTCATCATTTTCTCGAGGAAACAGGTCGTGACGTCGCCTTTTAAAAAAGCCGGATGGTTAAGGATCTCCTGGTGCAGGCCGATCGTGGTCTTGATCGGACTGACATAAAATTCCCCCAGGGCCCGGGCCATGATGCGGATGGCCTCCGGGCGGTCTTTACCGAGAACGATCAATTTGGCGACCATCGAATCATAATAAGGGCTGATCTGGTAACCGGGATAAATGTGAGTATCAATACGCACGCCCATGCCACCGGGCAGGTTGAGTTCCTCGATCTTGCCCGGGCAGGGGATAAAATTGTTGTACGGGTCTTCGGCGTTGATGCGGCATTCGATGGCGGCCCCGCGGATCTGGACGTCTTCCTGTTTGATCTTAAGCGTTTCCCCGGCGGCGATCCTGATCTGTTCTTTCACGATATCGATGCCGGTGACCATTTCAGTGACCGGGTGCTCCACCTGGATGCGCGTGTTCATTTCCATAAAATAAAATTCGCCGTTTTTAGCCAGCAGGAACTCGATGGTGCCGACCCCTTTATATTCCACCGCCCGGGCGGCCTTGACGGCCGTCTCGCCCATTTTCCGGCGCAAGGCCTCGTCAAGCGCTGGCGAAGGCGCCTCTTCCAGGAGTTTCTGGTGCCGCCGCTGGATGCTGCAGTCGCGTTCTCCCAGATGGATCGTATTGCCGGCCCCGTCGGCCATGATCTGGATTTCAATATGCCGCGGGTCCTGCACGTATTTCTCGATATAAACGTCGGGGTTGCCGAAATTCGCCTCGGCCTCGCTCTGGGCGACCGTGAAAGAGCTGACCAGGGCCACGTCATTGTGGCAGACGCGCATCCCCTTGCCACCGCCGCCGGCCGCCGCCTTGATAATGACCGGATATCTGATCTCCTTGGCGACCGTGAGGGCTTCTTCCTTGCTTTTGACGACCCCCTTGCACCCCGGGGTCAAGGGGACGCCTATCTTGCGCATCGTCTCGCGGGCGACCACCTTGTCCCCCATCGCCCGTATGGCGTGCGGGTCGGGGCCGATAAACGTGATATTGCATGATTCACAAATCTCCGCGAAATGGGCGTTCTCGGCGAGGAACCCGTACCCGGGATGGATCGCCTCCACATCAGTGATCTCGGCGGCGGAAATAATGGCGGGGATGTTGAGGTAACTGTCAACGCTGGGCGCCGGGCCGATGCAGACGGCCTCATCGGCAAACCGGACATGGAGGGAATCGCGGTCCGCCTCGGAATAAACGGCCACCGTCTGGATGTTCATTTCCCGGCAAGCCCGGATGATCCTCAAGGCGATTTCGCCGCGGTTGGCAATTAATATTTTTGAAAACATATCGTCATCCGAAAAAATAGTCGTAAGTCATAAGTCGCCCTTAGAAATCGCATCAGCGATTTCAAGGGTAAAGTCCCGGAAATTTCAAGGAAATTTCTCGGGATAAGTGGTAAGCTAAAAGATATCAAATTTTCTACTTACGACTTATCCCTTACGACTTACGACTTGTCAAAATTTCTAGACAGGCTCAACGGAAAATAAGGTCTGCCCGAACTCGACCGGTTGGGCGTTCTCGGCGTTGGCTTCGACAACCTTGCCGCGCACTTCGGATTTGATTTCGTTCATCAGCTTCATCGCTTCCACGATACAGACCACCTGGCCGACTTCCACGACCTGGCCGATCTCGACGAACGGCGGGGCTTCCGGCGAGGCCGCGCGGTAAAAAGTCCCGACCATCGGAGACTTGATCTCCTTGCGGCCGCTGCTGGCAGAAACGGTCCCTTCCCCGGGTTTTGAAACGGCCTGTGTTTCGATGTGGTATTCGGGCGGCGGGCGGCGGACCGGTTCCGGGGTTTCCCCCATGGTCTTTTTGATCTTGACCTTGGTGCCTTCTCTCTCGAGCTCTATCTCCGAAAGATCGTGTTCATTCATGAGGTTAATGATTTCGCGGATCTCCTTGAGGTTCATTTTTGTGCCCTCTCGACATAGGTCCCGGTTCTGGTATCGATCTTGATAAAATCTCCTTCATTGATGAACAAAGGGACGGGAATGGTCGCGCCGGTATCGATGGTGGCCGGTTTGTTTCCCGAACGCGTCGAATCGCCCTTAAGGCCGGGGTCGCTCTGTTTGATCTCGGCGATAATAAAAGTCGGCAGGACGATCTTCAAAATATCATTGTTGTGGCAGATGCCGCGCACTTCGAGGTTTTCCTGGAGAAACCGCGCGTCACTTTCGGAGATGAGGGCCTTGGGCACAAGGACTTCTTCGTAGGTAGTATTGTCGAGGAAATGATAAAAATCTCCGCTTTGATAAAGATTCTGCAGCCTTCTTTCCTCCAGCGGGACATCTTCGATCCGTTCGGAACTGCGGAACGTTCTTTCCAAAACCTGGCCGGTCTTGATGTTTTTGAGCCTTACCCGGACGAAGGCGCTTCCTTTGCCGGGTTTGACGTGGTTATAGTCCAGTACAGCGTAAATGTCATTGTCGAGGCGGATGCCTACTTCGGAAGAAATTTCATTGATGGATATCGTCACTTAAAACCTCACATCCCTGGGGGGTTACCAGAACCATATCTTCGATCCGGATACCGAAGCGGTTTGGGATATACACGGCCGGTTCGATGGTGATGACCATGCCTTCTTTCAATACTGCCGGGTTAGCCTTTGCAAGCCGCGGGGACTCGTGGATATCGAGGCCGACCCCGTGGCCTAAGGCGTGTCCAAAATATTTTGCTAACCCGTTTTTAGCTAAATAGTTACGTGCCGTCCCGTCGAGCTCTGCCACGGCCACGCCGGGACGGATTTTTTCGATCGCCCGGCGCTGCGCGACGGCCACGCATTCATGGACCTGTCGAACAAAGGACGGTATTTTACCTAAAAAGAAGATACGTGTCAAGTCGGACTTGTAGCCATTGACGTCGATCCCTATATCCACAAGGACTAAATCGTTTTTGCGCAGCTTTCGTTGGGTGACCTTGGCGTGCGGGTAGCAGGAATTGGGCCCCGAAGCGATAATGGGGCTGAAAGAAAACTTGACTCCCCTGGCCCGGACGAACTCCTCCAGGCGCCAAAATATCTGTTGCTCCGAAAGATGCGGCCGGATGGTCCGCCGGACCAGGGCGTAAGCCTCTTTGTGGAGGACGAGCGCCCGACGGATATGGGCGATTTCTCCCTTATCCTTGACCTCACGCAGATTTTCCACCAGGCCGGGTGCCGGGATAAGCCGGGCCGCGGAAGGACAACGCTTGCGCAGTGCCGTATACTGGGCAACCGTCAGATGGTTAGGGTCAAACCCGATCCGGCGGATCCCCGCGCTCCTGACGGCCTCAAACAAAGTCTCACCACGGCTCTTGGCATAACGCAGAACCGTGATCCCGCGCAGCCCTTTGCGGGCTTCCAAGACATAACGGAAGTCCGTCACGTAAAAAGCCCGGCGGCGTGACACGAAAAGCCATGATTCCGAAGCAGGGAACTGCGTCAGATAACGGATGTTGGTATCGTCCGCGACCAGCAGGCCGTCAAGCTCGTGCCTGGCGAAGCTGCCCACCAGTTGTCGGAGTCGGGGGTTCACGGGATGAGGATCATTTCTTGATAAGACCGACGAGGGCTTGCAGTCCCAGGACGTAACTGTCCACGCCGAACCCGCTGACCTGGCCGCGGCAGACAGGAGCGATCAGCGAAGTGTGCCGAAAATCCTCCCGCGCGTAAATATTGGAAAGGTGCACTTCGACCGCGGGGAGCGCCACGGCGGCAATCGCGTCGCGGATGGCGACGCTGGTGTGGGTGTAGGCCGCGGGGTTGATGAGGACCGCCGCCACGCCATGCTTCTTGGCCTGGCCGATCGCATCCACGATCTCGCCCTCATGGTTGGACTGAAAAAATTCCAAAGTGACCCTGTGGGCCTTGGCTGTTTTCTCCAGGAGACGGTTGATCTCCTCGAGCGTCGTCTTGCCGTAGATATCCTGCTCGCGCTGACCCAGAAGATTCAAGTTGGGGCCATGAATAACTAAAATCTTGCTCAAATTATCCCCCTACTATTCACCATTTACTCTTTACCATTAACCATTTGCGCTTCTTCCACGAGCATCACCGGGATCCCGTCGCGGATGGGGTACCGGCGGCCGCAGCCAAGACAAACGATCTGCCCGTCTTGCTCACGC
>JACRHP010000066.1 GCA_016212005.1 Candidatus Omnitrophota bacterium
AGGCCAGGGAAAAGGGACGCGCAGTTTTAATCTGGACATCGAAGGAAAAACCGACGAAGACTCTTTGATATGGGGCGGGAAGACGGTCAATCCGGGGTATTTTTTTATCGAACTCCCGGCGGGGTCTTACCGCATCTCTTCGATCGCCATCCCCGTTGGCTCCACGCTCGCCGAGGAGGATATCAACGTCCACTTTGAGGTTATCCCCGGTGCTATCGTGTACTTAGGGACGCTTAAAGTCCAGGGCACGAAAGAGAGAATCAGGCTGGGAGGGGTTCCGGTCATCAAGCCGGGCTTTGATTATGATGTGCAGGTACTCGATGAACGCGCCGAAGGAATTTTTGCTTTTCATCAGCGCTATCCCGGCATCCCCGCCGTCATTGAGAAACGGCTTATGCGGATCTTTCGGTGAGATCCCGGGCGCCTGAAAGAATTATAAAAAATTATAAAGAGATATGGGAAGTCCGGAATTTTATGGTACAATTAATTTCTAATAATGAAAATTTTTACAAGGAGGAAAAAATGAATTCTGCAGTTAGAGTGTTGTGCGTGGCGGTTTTGATCGGTGCCTTGGCAGGGTGCGCTTCAACGCGGCAGGCCGGCAATGTAACCCAGCTTCAAACCCGTGTGGCCCAGCTGGAACGTGAATTGGCGGCGAAGGACGAGACGATCTCTGTTTTGCAGCAACGGGGTACCCAGTCGTCCGGCCGAAGCAGCCGTTCTTCCTCGGGAGGAGGAGCTGGCAAGGGCGCGATTATCCGTGTTCCCGTCTCCGCGAAAGAACTCCAGACAGCGCTACAGAGGGCCGGTTATTACTCCGGGAATATCGACGGCAAGGTTGGAGGCCAGACGATCGAGGCCATCAAACAGTTCCAGCGGGACAATAATCTTAAGGTGGACGGCATCGTCGGCGCCAATACCTGGACGCAGTTGCAGAATGCGCCAATCCCCAGCGTCGCTGCTGACGCCGCCCCTGAAACAGTCGCCGCTGAATAATCCCAAGTTTTTGAGCCCGGAGGAAATCCACATGCCGGCGCGGGTCATCAGTATTCTCGGTTGTGGATGGTTGGGTTTTCCTCTGGCAAAACATCTGGTCGATCGTCAATACATCGTCCAGGGCGCTACCACCTCCGTGGCCAAGATCCCACCGCTTGAAAACGCCCGCGTCAAATCTTTTCTGATCAAATTCGCGCCGCAAGCGCGGGGGAAAGATGTCCGCTCCTTTTTCCGGGCTGATACCCTGTTTTTGAATATCCCTTTCGACCGCCATCTGCAAGATCCGTATTTTTATAAAAGACAGATTGAATCGGTGGTCGAGTGCGTTCACGATAGTCCGGTTAAATTTGTCATCTTTGCCGGATCAACGGCCGTTTATCCTGAAACTCTCGCCGATGCTTCGGAGATCGCCGTTTTTAATCCTGACAATCCCCGGGCGCGGGTCCTTGGGGAGATCGAGCAGCTCCTTCTTAGTGACCTTCATTTTAAGTCGACGGTTATCCGTTTCGGCGGATTGTACGGGCCGCAGCGTCCCATCGGCCGTTTCATGGCGGGGAAAAAAAGCATTCCCGGCGGGAATAAACCGGTCAATCTCATCCATCGGGATGATTGCGTCGGGATTGTTACGGCGATCATCGAACGCGATATCTATGGCGAAACTTTTAATGCCGTGAGTGACGCCCATCCCTCCCGCAGGGAGCTCTACACGGCCGCGGCCGTTCGTTTGGGGCTGCCCGCGCCGGAATTCATGGAGGAGCCCCCCCGGACTTACAAAGTCGTCAGTAATCAAAAAATCAAAAAAGCGTTAAATTACGCGTTCCGTCATCCGGACCCCGCGGTATTAGAGGAAGATCGGGATGGGTAGATACGTTTTAACCGTCACGCTTAACCCGGCCCTGGATATTACGATGACCGTCCCGGGATTGCGCTCGGGGAAGATTTCGGGCGACGTTGTCCAGACTGTCAGCGCCGGAGGCAAGGGGATCAATGTCGCCCGCGCGCTGCATTTATTGGGCGTCCCTGTTTTTGCCGCGGGAATCGCCGCCGGGGAAACGGGAGAGCGGCTGAAACAACTTTTAACGCGGGAGAGGATGCCGTACGGGTTGTTTATGACCGGGGGATTGACGCGAATCAACTGGACGATCATTGATCCGCGCGATAAAAGCCGGATCCGGGTTCTGGGTGCCGGCCCGCGGTTGACCCCCAAAGAAATCCGGCGTTTTGAAGCGGCCTATGAACGATGGTTGCGTAACAGTTCCATGGTTGTCCTTGCGGGCCGTAACGCCTGTCAGGCATTCGACGGGTTATATGCCCGTCTGGTGGGTATGGCTAAAAAGCGCAATATTCCTGTCGTGGTGGATACCAGCGGGCGGCCGTTTTTATTGGCTTTGAAGACGGGACCGTTTATGGTCAAGCCGAATCTGGAAGAAGCCGCCGAGGTTTATGGCCGACGGATCGGATCCCTGGCGCAGATTCAGAAGGCCGTGAAATGGTTCCATCATTTTGGCGTTGAAATCGTTGTCCTCTCGATGGGCCAGCGCGGCGCCGTCGGTTCTAATGGGAAAAAAATCTGGCATATCCAGCCGCCACGTGTCCCGGCCAAGAACGATGTCGGTTGCGGAGACGCCCTCCTCGCCGGATTTATTTATGCCTTGCGCCGCAGAGATTTTTTTCGGGACGCCTTGCGCCGGGCCGTGGCCGCGGGGACGGCCAACGCGATGAGCCCGACGCCGGGGTCGATCCGCAGATCCGATGTGACGGGATTGTTCAGGCGCCTTTCGTTAAAATGTTTTAAATGTTGTTGACTCACCACACGCCCGTGTGGTATACAGACAATCATGAATAAACAGTCGCTGACCTCCAGGCAAAAAGAAGTCCTCAAATTTATTTACAAGGCGATCCGCAGCGATAGCCGGCCGCCGACCATCCGGGAGATCGCCGGCCATTTCGGGTTCTCCTCAACCGGGACGGTCAGGGACCACCTGCGCGCTTTGGTCGAGAAAGGATACATCAAGATCGCCGCGGGAAAATCGCGGGCCATCGAGCTTATCCGCGAAGCCCTGTTTTCTTTTCCCATCCTGGGCAGGGTCCAGGCCGGGTTGCCGAATTTGGCGGTTGAGGAGATCGAAGGGTATCTCAATCTCGACAGTCTGGTTTTTTCCGACGACAGCACATTCGCGTTACGCGTCAAAGGGGACAGCATGACCGGGGCGGGCATTATGCCCAATGACCTCGTGCTGGTGCGCAAACAGAATATGGCCCAGACGGGGGAGACCATCGTCGCCCTTATTAATGAAGAGGCCACGGTGAAAAATCTCGGCCGCCGCGGCGCCGACTACTACCTGGAACCCGCTAACCCAAATTACAATCCTGTCAAAGTGGATGAAAACGTTTCGATTGTCGGCAAGGTCATCAGTGTTGTACGGCGATTTCAATGAGCCGTAGGCGATTTCAATGAGCCGTAGGCGATTTCAATGAGCCGTAGGCGATTTCAATGAGCCGTAGGCGATTTCAATGAGCCGTAGGCGGTTCAGTTAAGGCATTTGTTCCCTCCCGATAATGAAGAAATCCACGCTGGACATCCCAAGATAAATTTGATATTGTGAATACTTTAACGATATTGAAACTTTGCGCCCGTAGCTCAACTGGATAGAGCGATTGCCTACGGAGCAATAGGTTAGAGGTTCGATTCCTCTCCTGACTTCGTCAACTGGACACCCCAAATTATGAGAATTCATGCATAAAATTGGAAAAATGTTCCAAATTTGCCCTAAAAATGGGGCACCCAACTAAAGGTTATAATTTTTATTTTCTCGACGATGACTCTTTGCAAA
>JACRHP010000067.1 GCA_016212005.1 Candidatus Omnitrophota bacterium
ATTACGCGGCCCCCTTAATTACGTTTGTGGTGATCGGGGTCTTCTGGTTTAAGTCTTTGAACGCGAAGAAAGGATTAGCCGGACAATGAGAAATTTTCTTAGTCATGCCAGGATGTATATCTTCCGGGGGCTTTTAGCCATTATTCCTCTGGGGTTATCGATCATCGTCATACGCATAATTTATGTGGTGATCGACCGGCGGATCATTGACGCGCTGGCCAAAGTGATCGGTTACCGTATCCCGGGGCTTGGTATCATCTTGGTCCTGGTCCTGCTTTATTTCCTGGGGCTTGTCACCAGTAACGTCCTCGGCCGCCGCTTGTTTCATGTGTTCGAGAACATCTTTCAGCGTATCCCCCTTATCAAAACGACTTACCAGGTCGGCAAGCAGATTTCCGCAACCCTTTCGCTCCCGGAAAGGCAGGTCTTCCAGAAAGTCGTCCTGGTGGATTTTTTCAAGCCGGGCAACAAGGTGATCGGCTTTGTCACCGGGACCATGGTGGACGGTAAAACACAGGAGAAGTTGTTGAAGGTGTTTATCCCGACGGTCCCTAACCCGACGTCCGGGTTTTTGGTGATGATGAGAGAGTCCGAGACGGTCGACCCGCAGTGGAACGTGGACGAAGCCATGAAGACTGTTATTTCCGGCGGGATCATCGGGCCGGAGACGATACGAAAAGGATAAGGTATCGCCGGATGTCTTTTATCAAACAGTTGAAAACGGTTTTTATCGGCAAGGCCAAAGACCCTCTGGACCGTTCGATTTTTCGTCATATGTCGCTGATCGCGTTCTTCGCGTGGGTCGGCCTTGGTGCCGACGGGTTGTCCTCCTCATGCTACGGCCCCGAAGAAGCGTTTCTCGCCTTGGGGAACCATCCTTCCTTGAGCATCTTTATCGCGGGCGCGACCGCGTTGACGGTCTTTCTGATCAGCAGCAGTTATTCCCAGATCATCGAACTCTTCCCCATGGGCGGCGGAGGCTACCTTGTCGCCAGTAAACTGTTATCGCCGAACGCCGGGATGGTCGCCGGCTGCGCCCTTTTGGTCGACTATGTGCTGACGATCACGATCTCGGTCGCCAGCGGCGCCGACGCCATTTTCAGCTTTTTACCGCCGGAGTGGTTCGGGTTCAAACTGAAATTCGCCCTCCTGGGGGTCCTGGTCCTCGTGGTGCTTAACCTGCGCGGCGCGAAGGAATCCGTGACCGTCCTGATGCCGATCTTCATGGTATTTGTTCTGACGCATTTATTTATTATCGTCTATGCCCTCGGGGTCCATTTCCCGCAATTCCCTGGCGTGATCCAGACGGTCGGTCAGGAATTATCGAATACCCGCGCGGAGTTGGGGCTCTGGGGGATGCTTTTTCTGATGATGAAGGCCTACAGCATGGGCGCGGGGACCTACACGGGGATCGAGGCGGTCAGTAACGGCATGGTCACCCTGCGTGAGCCGCGGGTCAAGACGGGGAAGCGTACGATGCGTTATATGGCCATCTCCCTTTCTCTGACCGTCGTCGGTCTGATACTGGCTTATCTTTTATTCCAGATCACGCCCGTCCCCGGGAAAACCCTCAACGCTGTTTTGTTTGAAACCATCGTCAGAGACTGGGGAGGGAAAGGGCAGGTGTTTGTGTTCGTCACGCTTGTTTCGGAAGCGATGTTGTTGTTCGTCGCCGCGCAGGCCGGTTTTATCGCCGGCCCGGGCGTCCTGGCGAACATGGCCCTGGACCGCTGGTTCCCGGTCAAATTCGCCTCTTTGAGCGACCGGCTCGTCGTCAAAAACGGCATCATGCTGATGGGGGTAACGGTCCTGATCGCCATGGCCTTGACGAACGGCTCGGTCAAACTGTTGGTCGTTTTGTACAGTATCAACGTGTTTATCACCTTCTGTCTGTCGCAGGCGGGGATGGTCCGGCATTGGTGGCGGTCGCATGACCGGGGATGGCAGAAAAAACTGGCGATTAACGGCAGCGGCCTGATGTTATGTACCTTTATCCTTGTTTCGATGGTGGTCCTGAAATTCCATGAAGGGGGATGGATCACCCTTGTGGTCACGGGCTCCCTGATCTGGTTGGCGGCATTTATCAAGGGACATTACCGGGAAACCTTCCGCCAGCTGGGCCGGCTGGACGACCTCGTGAAGGCCGCCGGTATCCAGGAGACCGCACCGGCCCCCGTGAAGGTGGACTTTGACCCGCAATCAAAGACAGCGGTGATCCTGGTCAACGGGTACAACGGCCTTGGGTTCCACACCCTTTTTAACGTTGTGCGTCTGTTCGGGAAAGAATTCAGGAACTTTCTTTTCGTGGAAGTCGGCGTCATTAACGCCGGGAATTTCAAGGGGATGGAGGAAGTCGACAACCTCCGCAAGAAGATCGAGGACGACGTCGCCAGATATGTCCGGTATATGAACAGCCAGGGGTATTACGCCGACGGGATGTCCTTTACGGGGCTGGAAGTCATTTCTGAAGTTGAGGCGCGTAGCGAGGAGATATTGCGCCGGTATCCCAACGCGGTCTTCTTCGGCGGACAGCTGGTTTTCGCCAGGGAAACGCTGGCCAAGCGGATCTTCCACAACTACACGGTCTTCGCCCTGCAGCGGATGTTTTATCATAGAGGCATTCCGTTCGTGATCCTGCCGATCCGCGTGCCGTAGACAGGCATTTGTTACGGGCAGACCTTCATCGCCGTGGTATTGGTGCAGACGATGTTGAGAGGGGGGGGGGGAAAGGTCGTCTGGAGGTCGAAAGTGGCAGCGTCAAAGATGTGGACATCAAAGTTTGTATTCTCGAGACCGATGAGGGCAAATACGTCATAGAAAACGCCTTCTTCGGAAATGATATTGAGGCCGAGACCGGCATTGATGGTGGTCGCGTCCATATCAGCACCATCGGAGACCCCCCAGTACCGTCCGTTTTTGGCTTTATAAATTTCCTGCGCCCCACCGATGAGGTTGGCCGTCAATATTAACCGTCTGACCTTCTGGCGGGTCATGGCTTTTTCGTAGCTGGGGATAGCGAAGGCGGCGATGACCGCGATGATGATGGTGACGATGAGGAGTTCCATCACGGTAAATCCGCCGCGGTTGTGGGATCGTTCGTTCATCGTCAATTACTCTATATCAGGGACCCCTGGAAAGCAAACCGAAAATGAGAATTTAGGTTTTGGGGGCAAATTTTCCTTTGACAAACTTCGGCAAAAGTGTTGAAATAATTCAACTCCATAACCCAACAAACACAATCAACTCAATCAACATACACATACCCCATAGGAGATTAATATGTTTTTTTTGCAATTAAGGATGTGGTTATTAGTGGCGGCATTGTTCGCCATCGTGTACGCGGTCGTGGTCATGGTCGGCACCGCGATGGGTGTCGACAATTTCTACGTCTATCTGATGATTTCGTTGGGCATGATGTTCGTCCAATATTTGCTGGGGCCCAAGATGGTGGAGTGGTCGATGCGCGTGCGCTATATTAAACGCGAAGATTCACCCAAAGTTTACGGGATGGTCGAAGACCTCGCGCGGCGCGCCAACCTTCCGATGCCGCGGGTATGCGTTTCTCCCATCGCGATCCCCAACGCCTTCGCCTTCGGGCGCGGCGTGCGCGACGGGCGGGTGTGCGTCACCGAAGGGATCGTCCGTCTCTTAAGCGACGAAGAGTTAAAGGCCGTCCTGGGGCATGAGTTGACGCATATCAAAAGCCGTGATGTGTTGACGATCACACTCTTGTCGGTCATCCCCATGATCATGTACCGCCTGGCCTGGCATTTCCTTTTCTACGGCGGCGGCCGGCGCAACGAGCGCGGCGGCAATACGGCGCTGATCGGCCTAGCGGCGTTCATTTTTTATTTCATCACCAACTTGCTGGTCTTGTACGCTTCCCGGATCCGGGAATATTTCGCCGACCGCGGGTCGGTGGAGATGGGCAACCGGCCGGAGGCGCTGGCCTCCGCGCTTTACAAGCTGGTCTACGGTTCCGCGCGGCTCGACAAGGACGTTTTGAAAGAGGCGGGGGGGTTGAAGGCGTTTTTCATTAATGACCCGTCCCGCGCCCTGAACGAAATCCGTGAACTAAGCCAGCTCGACGCGGACCGCAGCGGCACCATCGACCCTTACGAACTGGCCACGTTGCGCAATAAAAAGATCTCCCTGAATTTCGGGGACCATGTGATGGAGTCCTTGAGCACCCACCCGAACATGCTCAAGCGCATCCGGCATCTCGCGGAGTTGGGCCACACAATCCACGCCTAGCGCAGCAACACCTAATAGTTTATTTCCCAAAAGGAGGAAGAAGATGAAATTACAGCCGTTATCCGACAAAGTCATCGTCAGGCCGCTTGAAGCGCAAGAAAAAACTAAAGGAGGCATCATCTTGCCGGACACCGCGAAAGAAAAACCGCAGGAAGGCAAGATTGTGGCCGTCGGCAAGGGAAAAGTCCTGGAGAGCGGGCAGGTCAAGACCCCGGGCGTTAAGGTCGGCGACCGCGTCCTTTACGGCAAATACGGCGGGAATGAAGTCAAGAGCGTGGAAGGCGAAGAGCTTTTGATCCTGCGCGAGGAGGACATCTACGCCGTTGTTAAGGATTGATTGAATCTTCATGAAATTGATTTCCTGGAACCTCAACGGCATCCGGTCCGCTTTGAACAAGGGCCTTTTGGATTTTATTCAAGAAACAAAGCCCGATGTCTTGTGCCTCCAGGAAACCAGGTCCCCCAGGGAAGCCGTTCCCATTAACCTGCCTGGTTACGAACAATATTGGAACCACGCCCAAAAGCCGGGCTATTCCGGCACCGCTGTTTTTACGCGGATCAAACCTCTTGCGGTGACCAACGGCATCGGGACCGCGAAGCACGACGCTGAAGGCAGGGTCATCGCCCTCGAATATAAAGATTTCTTTCTGGTCAACGTCTATGTCCCAAATTCCAAACGGGCGCTGGAACGCCTGCCGTACCGCACCCGGGAATGGGACGTGGATTTCCTCGCGTATTTGAAAAAACTCGAGAAGAAAAAACCGGTTATTTTTTGCGGCGACCTGAACGTGGCGCACACCGCAAACGATCTGGCCAACCCTAAAGGCAACGAAAAAAATCACGGGTTCACGCCGGAAGAACGCGCGGGGTTTGACAAGCTTGTCGGGGCCGGTTTTATCGATACCTTCCGCGAGTTTGAAAAAGGCGGCGGCCATTATACCTGGTGGAGCCCGATGGGCGGCTGCCGCCAGCGCAACATCGGATGGCGTATCGACTATTTTTTGATTTCTGCGTCATTGCGCTCGCGTTTGAAGGGCGCGTTTATTTTGAAGGATGTCACAGGTTCCGACCATTGTCCTGTCGGGATTGAATTAAAATAGATATCGCGTAATTTGTGATATGATATTAGCCAAAAGGAGGGTGTGACTATGGGAAAAGTTTTGATTGTGGATGATAATAAGGAAATGAGGCACCGTTACCGCAGGATTCTGGAGAAGATGAACGTGGAAGTCCTCGAGGCTCCCGACGCGCTGGAGGTGGCCAATGTCCTGATGCGCGATTCCCGCGAGCTGGACCTGATCTTGCTGGACATCCAGATGCCCGAGGTCGACGGCCGCGGCGTTTATGAGATCGTTACCGATTATGGGATATCGGTCCCGATCGTCATCTCGAGCGTCCTGCCGGTACGCGAGCAGAAACTGCGCATCCCGCGGGCCAGGGATTATTTCAACAAGGCCGACGGGGACGCCGTATTTTCTAAAAAAGTCAAGGCGATCCTGGGGCTTAACTAGCGGAAAGGAACCCGAACGATGCTTGGCAATATCCTGCTTGCCTTTATACCGGTTTTTGTCGCTGTCGACCCGATCGGGCTTTTGCCCGTGTTTGTCGCGCTGACCCACCGGGTCGGGAAAAAGGAAAGGAAAAAAGTCATCATCCAGTCGATCGCCACGGCCCTGTCGCTGGCGGTCGCGTTTATTTTTCTAGGGAAATGGGTGTTCCGGGTCATGGGGATCACGGTGGGGGATTTTATGATCGCCGGCGGCGGGATCCTCATGTGCATTTCCATCAACGAGCTCTTGCAGCCGGGCAAACAGCGGCGCCTGCCGCCCGGGGAGTTGGGGGCGGTCCCTTTGGGGACGCCGTTGATCGTCGGGCCGGCCGTTTTGACGACTTCTCTTATCATCATCGAAGAATACGGATTGGTGGCCACGCTTTTTGCGGTCGTGCTTAACGTCCTTTTGGTGGGGTTGACATTTATTTATTCAGATCTTCTTATTAAAGCGCTGGGGCAGTCCGGGGCGCGGGCTTTGTCCAAGGTCATGGCGCTTTTTCTGGCGGCGATCGCGGTGATGATGATCCGCAAAGGGGTGGTGCAGCTGTGGGGCGGCGTGTAGAAAAAAATATACCGGATTATTGCAATCCGGGCCGCATCCGTTATAATAAAAACCATTCAAACGGTTTTGACCGGGCATTTTTAAATGTATGTCTGATATAACCACGGAGGGAAAGATGGAAAACAGGCAAAAGGATTTTGGGTTCACGCTCATCGAGTTGATCATGGTCATCGTCATTTTAGGCATCCTGGCCGCGGTGGCGATCCCTAAATTCACGAATTTGTCCGGCAGCGCCAATCAGTCGGCAGAGCAGGGTGTCGTCGGCGGTGTCCGCGCCGGGATACAGACCTATATGGCCCAGGACGATCCGAACCATGCTTGGCCGACAACCCTCGATACCTCCGCCGATGGTAACTGTACCGCGGCGAACCCTTGTTTCGGCACTGTCCTGGCCCAGGGCGGCATCATCAGCGACTGGTCCAAGAGTGGTTTGACATACACCGGGCCTAATACGGGCAGCTATACCTACAACGCCACGAGCGGCGAATTTAAATAATATTCTTTCGTAACCGTAACCATCAACAGAAAGCGGGATGGTTTTCTTCCATAAACGGGGTCTGGTCCTTCTCGCCTCGATCATCCTTCTTGTTTTCGCCTCGATCGCCGTTTTAAGCGTTACCACGTTCATCGTCCAGCGGTTTTCCGGCAACCGCGTCCAACAGCGTTCCCTCCAGTCGGTTTATCTCGCCCAGGCGGGTATCAACCAGGCCATCTATTATTATCGTCTTAGAGACGCGTCGGGAAACGGTTATTTCTCTTTGGGGCAGACGAACGTGGATCCCACCAGTTATTTTATCTTGGGGGGAACATTTGCGGATTTGTTGATGGTCAATACCGCTACAGCCGCCCTCACGAACAGTAACACCAGATTAAGTAACGTCAAGATCCAGAACGCGACCAATTCCAACACGATTGTCATTGACCGCATGATTGTCAACTGGTCTGGAGTCGCCAGTGACCGCCGTTTGACCAGGATTGATATCAACGGCAGCACGTTGTGGACGGGCAGTTTGGCCACGCCAGCGGACGCCAATTTGAGTCCTAATTTTACCCTTAATACGAGTCCAAGCACCTATTCGGTGAATTCGCTGCGGTTCAACCTTAGTATGGCCGGAGTTACGTATATCGACGTCCAGTTTGTCATGACGGATGGTTCCAGCAAGACGGTGAGGATTTATCCAGCGTCCAACAACTTTCGTTTTATCGTCAAAGCCTCGGGAAAAAAGACGGGGTCGAGTCTATACAGAACAATCCAGGCAGAGTATAATGCCAACACAGGCAAAGTTGTGGACTATCGTGAGATTAATACGCAGATGCAATGACCCCTCGCGGGCGGCGGGCTTCACTTTGATCGAGCTCGTCATGACGATGGTGATCGTCAGTATCGTTTCTGTCCCGTTGTCATTGCTCGTTGGAGCGCATCTAAAAAGCGTATTTATCTCGGAAGAAGATACGGCCGGCAAGAATTTGGCCAGTTGTGAAATGGAGCGCGTTAATAATACGGCGTACGCGTCGTTAACGGCAGGGACGACTACGCCGACAAATTGCAGCAGTGACCTGGGATATCCTTCTTATACCGTTTCAAGGACCATTGTCTATGTGCAGGGCGATGATGCCAGTGCCGAAAGCTTAAAAAAGATCACCATCGACGTGACGAAAGGCAGTAAAAACAGAGGAAGCCTGGTTACGTATCTTGCTAAAAATGTTACTTTTGGGCCGGCGCCATAATTTTCGTCAGCAACAAGCGATCCGTATCCGGGGATTTACTCTTGTTGAACTCGTCACGGTGATCATGATCCTGGGCGTCCTTTCCGCGGGCGGCGGTTATTTGATGTTCCATTACGTCAAGAACGCCGTTTATGTCCCCAACAAATTGAATATGGACATGCTTGTTTCCGACGGGCTGGACATCATGGTTACCGGGGACAGCCGCGCGAAGGGGCTGCGGTTTAGCCGGGCCATTACGGCCGTTGCGGATAACCAGGTGGACTTTACCGACCAGGACGGCAAGACCGTCCGGTACCGGCTCGATACGGGGACCAGTAAACTGTACCGTTCCATCAACGGCGGGACGGAAGAGGTCATCCCTTATTACGCGTCCGTCGCGGGTGTCAGTATGGCTTCTCAAACGGCCGGGCAGCTGTTTACCTATTACGATGCTAATGAAGCCGTGACGGCGACGGCGGCCAATGTGCGGCGGATCACGATCGGGCTGACTGCTAAAACCGGCAGCGGTTCCTACGCGCAGTGGCAGGGCCGGTCGCAGCAGGCCACGTCCGTGGCCGTGGCAAAATTTCAATAGTGGGCCGTCAGTCCAGAGATGAGGAAGATGTCTGAAACCAACCAGGGCGAATCGACGCAGAAAATGAAACCGGCCGCTTCGGCCCCCTCCAGGAGAAAAATGTCCCGCCGTTCCGGCCCGGGCCAACGGCTCCGGGAAGAGATCTCGGTCTTATCGAAACTTTTCAGCTCCAGGCTGGACAAGTTCCTCGCTATCAATTTTGACCCTGCGATGGTCGAGATCGTTTACGTCGAGTCGTTGCCCGGCGGTCTGCGGCTTTTGGCTTATGAAATAGCAAAGGTGGCCGCCGCGCAAGGGCAAACGCGGGAAGCGGCCCTGGTTGCGTTTATCAGGAATTTCCTTGAGAAAAACGCCGTTGCCACCCGCGATGTCCTTATCAGCATTTCGGACCACGATTCGATATTTTTTAAGGATATCGTGCTGCCCGTTATGCCCGACGCGGAGATCCTGGAAGCCGCCAAGTGGCAGCTCCGGGATGACGTCCCGTTTGATCTGGACCAGGGGTCGATCGACTGGCAGGTCCTGGAGGAAGTCGCGGGTGAAGACGGACAAAAAGGCCGGCGCGTTATGTTTATCGCCGCCAACAACGCCGTCCTGTATCAATATTTGTCCGTCGTCCAGCAATGCCGTCTGGATCCTTTGAGCGTAACCAGCAGCGCTTTTAATTACGCCCATATCCTGGAAAATTTGCCGGATGTCCCCCCGGTCGTGGCGGTCCTGGATATCGGCCAGGGGGAAACGACTTTCGGCGTTTATATGCAGCGGAAGCTTGGCTTTGTGCGCCGGCTTCCCGTTTCCTGGGAGAGGTTGCTGCAGTCGTTGACGAAGACCCTGGTTTCCGACGGCGGGGCGACCCAGCTGACGCTTGAACAGGCGGAAGAGATCGCGCGTAGTGTCGGTATCCCGCAGGAAAATCCCGCGGTATTGCCGGGCAATATCAAAACAACCCATGTCTTGTCGCTGATGCGTCCTTTCCTGGAGACATTGACGCGGGAGGTCAGATTTTCCCTCGATTATTTCACCATGAATTTCGGGAAAGAGAAACCGTCGGTGTTGTATATTACCGGCGAGAGTTCCGGTCTAAAAAATTTGGACCAGTATCTTCGCGAGGCCTTTGCGATGGAGGTGTCTTGTCTGCCTTTGCCGGCGCGGGTGGATACGCGGGCCCTGGGACCGGCTTCCTGTGCGGGTGATGACCAAAATAAAATTATGAATGTCCTGGGGGCGGCACTGGGCGGCCCGACGCGCATCAGCCTGCTGCCGGTTGAGATCAAAACCCGGCGCCTGGAATTCTTGGAAGGGATTTTCCTGCGCTTCCTGACGATCGTTGCCGTCTCGGTCTTTATTTTTTCCTTGTCCGTCATGCAGTTCCAGGCGCGTAATTATGAACAGCTCCTGAAGAACGCCCGGATTCACATGCAGGCGATGGCCGATATCAAGAGTCTGGTCCAGGACGTCCGCACGAGAGAAAGTCTGGTCCAGGAGATCGAAGGCCAGAGGGTGCCGCTTGACGGTATCCTTAAGGCGGTCGCGGCGGCCATCCCGGAACAGATCGTTCTGGAGGGCCTGGATTTCGATGCCGCGGCGTACCAGTTGACCTTGAACGGTTCTGTCCTGGCAAGCGGGGAGGCCAGCGAAACCATCATGGCGGATTTTATGCGAAAACTGGAAGCTTCCGGTTTTTTTACGGAGGCAAGATTTGTTTCCTCGCAGAAGACAGGAACAGTGTATGCCTTTAAAATTGAGTGCATTATTTTCCATTGAAGCCCTGGGGAAGATCAGCCGTCCCCAGAAGAAAATCATCGTCTCGGCGATTTTCCTCATCGGCGGGTTTCTGTTTGTCTGGAGCCTGATGTATATTCCCCTCAAGGAGAAGGTCGCCCGCCTGCGACATGATCTGGAGGAAACGCAAGGGTATATCCATCAGGTCCAGGCGATGGTGCCCTCCGGAGGGCAGGGGCAGATCAGGGAAGGGATCAAGTCGCTGGAAAAGCAATACAACCAGCTGGCCGCCAGGTTCCCGGAGAAGGAAGAGGCGTCCTTGACCGCGCTTTTTGACCTGGCCCGGCGGGCCAACGTGGAAATAAGCGCTATTCAATCCCGGCCAAAGAATTTCTGCGCGAAAGAAGCCGGTATTGAAGGTAAAAAGTGTTATGAGTTGCCGGTGTCACTTTCATTGAAGGGAAATTATAAAAATCTGGTAGAATATATCGAACTGGTCCGGACTTCTTTGCCGGCGTTCGTGACCTTCGAGAAGTTGACGGTACAGAAAGCCGGCCAGGGCGCGCCGGATATTGACGCCGCGCTTGAGATCAAATTATATTTATTGGTTTGATATGATGCTGGGGAAGAAAGAAAAAATTCAGATCGCCGTAACGTCCGCTTTGGCGGTGGTGCTGCTGGTTGTCTTCCGGCATAATTTCGCCGGTTCCGGGCTAAAGGTCGGGACAGCCGCCGGAAAGATGCCGTCTGCCGCGCCGGTCCCGTCCGCGCGGCCGGCTCCTTTGGAGAGAGAAGGCGGCGCGTCCGTTTTAAAGAAATTAAAAGAGGAGGCGGAGCGCCTCAAGCCGCCCGGCAGAGATCCTTTTAGCCGGCAGGAGGGTTTAGCGGCGGACAAGGGGCCTGTCTTGAGCGGCATTGTCTGGGACGCGCGGGATCCCGCCGCGATCATCAACGGCCAGATCGTCCGCGTCGGGGACAACCTGGAACCTCCGGCGGGGCACAAGGTCCTCGCGATCGACAAAAACCGTGTTCTTTTAAATGACGGAGAGCGTAATATTGAACTTATGCTGGAAGCCGAACCGGATAAGGATTTGATGAAATGACAGCCGGGAACCCGCAAAACGCAGTCCCCGCCGGCAAGTCGATCCTGATCGTGGATGACGAACAGGAGGTGCGCGAGTTCCTGGAATCGCGCCTTACGGCCGCCGGTTACCGCGTGCGTTTGGCCGGCAACGGCGATGAGGCGGTCCAGACATTCATCCGTTTCTTTTATGAAGCCCCTTTCGATGTTATTCTCCTGGATATCAATCTCCCCGATATGGATGGCCGCGAGATCCTCAAGCTCTTCCGCCAGGAAGAGGAACTGCGGGGGATCAATTACGGCGACGGCGTTATCATTATCATGCAGACGGGCGGCAAAGAACACTGGATGGACGCCTTCAACAAAGGCTGCGACGATTACATCATCAAGCCCTATTCCTTCCAGGACCTGCGCAACAAGATCGAAGAAAAACTGCAGATCAAAAAAGAGCGCTCCGGGCTGAAGTAAAAGATGGCTGTCCCTATTTTACATGAAAGCCGATTAGACCCTTGGGTTTCTCCGGCGGATCCAGCAGCTTTTTGATGGCCTCGAAGACAACCTTGAATTGGTAGTTGTATTTCTTTTCCATTTCCTCGATCTTTCGCTTCAATCCCACATGGCTGGCCAACATTTCCCGAAGTTTTGTGAATGTCCGCATGATCTGGATATTGACCAGGATGGCCCGTCGGCTATTAAGTACGCTGGAAAGCATAAGAATGCCGTGTTCGGTGAAAACATAGGGGTTGACAGGCGAGAATTTGACATTGGGGAGGTTATCACAAATTGTGATAACCTTTGACTTTTCTTCATGGGTCAGTTGGAACATGAAGTCCTGCGGGAAACGTTCTAAATTGCGCTTCACCGCCTGATTCAGTGTTCTCGTTTCCACCCCATAAAGTTCTGCCAGATCATGGCCAAGCATGATTTTCTTTCCTCGGATAATAAATATCCTGCGTTCAATGATTTTTTCATCAAGAGTGGTTTTTACGTCCGTTTTTCTGGTTTTCATCATTTTATCCTTTTTTTATTTACACCAATTCCGTCTATCCAGGCTCCGGTACTGGATCGCCTCGGCGAGGTGTTCGGCCTGGACCTGCTGCGACCCGGCCAGGTCGGCAATCGTGCGGGTGATTTTCAGGATTTTATCGTATCCCCGGGCCGAGAGGCCGAGTTCCTCGACCGCCATTTTGATCAGTTTTTTCCCCTCGTCGTCCAGCCCGCAGAATTGTTTGATCTGCCGGTGGTTCATGTAGGCGTTGGCGAAGACGCCGTTCTCGCCGAAGCGTTTTTGCTGGATGGCCCGGGCCCGGACGGCGCGTTCTTTGATCGCCCGGGACGGTTCCCCGGAACCTCCGCTGACAATAATTTCCATCGTGGCGAGGGCGGGCACTTCCAGGTGAAGGTCGATCCTGTCCAGGAGCGGCCCGGAAATTCTTGAGAGATATTTTTGGACCTGATGGGAGGAGCAGGTGCAGGTGTGGCGCGGGTCCGAGAGAAAACCGCAGCAACACGGGTTCATCGCGCACGCCAGAAGGAACCGGGAAGGGAAGCGCAGCGTTTTGTTGGCGCGCGAGATAAGGACGTGGTGGTCCTCGAGCGGCTGGCGCATCGCCTCGAGGACATCGCGGTTGAATTCAGGCAGTTCATCCAGAAAAAGCACGCCGTTGTGCGCCAGGGTTACTTCGCCGGGTTTGGGGTGCGTGCCACCACCGACGATCGCCGGCGCGGATGTGGTATGATGCGGGGCGCGGAACGGCCGGCCAATCATCAGGCCTGTGCCGGTTTTCAAGAGGCCGGCGACCGAATGGATTTTGGTCGTCTCGAGCGCTTCCTGGGTGGTCATGTCCGGCAGGATGGTTCCGAATCTCTTGGCGAGCATGCTTTTCCCGCTTCCCGGTGGGCCGATGAGAAGAAAATTATGCCCGCCCGCGGCCGCGACCTCGAGCCCGCGCTTGACGAAGGCGTGGCCTTTGACGTCGCTGAAATCAAGGTCCGGGGGAGAAGAATCTTCAGCAAGGGCGGCGTTTTCCTGGCGGACAATGGACAGGGACTCCGGGTTATTCAGAAAATGCACCACCTGGCGCAGGTTCTCGGCCGGATAAACGGGGAGACAGCCGGCGATCGCGGCCTCTGAAGCGTTTTCCCGCGGCACGATCAACCCCTTGAATTGATCGGCCGGGAGGGAAAGGGCGATGGCCAATGCCCCTTTGACCGGCTGGATGTTACCGTTTAAAGACAGTTCGCCCAGGATTACGTATTGATCCAGGCCTTGGAAGGGGATCTGTTCGCTGGCCGCCAGGATCCCCAAAGCGATCGCCAGGTCAAAAGACGGCCCTTCTTTTCTGGTGTCGGCCGGGGAAAGATTGATCGTGATCCGTTTGGGGCCGAATTTGTAGCCGCTGTTTTTGATGGCGGAACGCACGCGTTCGCGGCTTTCCTTGACGGCGTTGTCCGGCAGGCCGACAATGATGGTCGCCGGCAGGCCGCGTCCCGCGTCCACCTCAATGACAACCGGATACGCCTCCAGGCCGTTGATCCCGCAACTATAGACTTTGGCTAACATGGATTTAAAGATAGTGGTAAGGGGGGAGAACAGAGGATTTCAGGGGAAAGACCTTGCTTTTTCGACCTTCACAATTATAATGTAAGTTATCATAAACCTTGGGGAACGTCAATTTTTTTGTTCTGACGGATCCCTCCGGGTGTCTATCGTGATTGCCACATGCAAGCCCTCATCCACAACAAGGTTTTGATCATCACGCTTCTCGTATGGGCTATCGCCCAAGGGGTCAAGGTCCTCCTGGGCGTTATCCGCGAGAGGAAGTTTAATTTTAAATGGTTCATCGGTACGGGAGGCATGCCTTCGAGCCACGCGGCCGGTGCGACCGCGCTTGCCACGGCGACGGGGCTTCATATGGGATTTGATTCCGTGGTTTTCGCTTTGGCGGTCGTCTTTGCGATGGTGACGATGTTTGACGCCCAGGGGGTGCGCCGTTCGGCCGGACAGCAGGCGGCGCTCCTTAACCAAATGATGGATGAGGTGTATTGGGGGAGATTTGAAAGCGGACGGTTGATTGAGCTCATCGGGCATACACCTTTACAGGTTATCATCGGGTCGGCGTTCGGCTTTTTACTGGCCTGTTTTTTGTATCAAAAGCTGTAGTTCCCCCCGGTATCCGCGTATCAGCGAGAAGGAGATAAACCCCTATGAATAAGAAAATGGTCATGATCGCCGCAGGCGTCATCGTTGTCGTCATCCTTTTATTGGTCATTTTGCCGAAGAGAAAGGCGGCCGCTCCCGGCGCGCAAGGCAGCGCGGCCACCGCGGCGGCGGTAACTACAAGTGGCAAGTCGGCCCAGGCGCTTTATGACGAGGCCGGCGCGGCGCTCAAAAGCGGCGACCCCCTTAAGGCCAAAGAACTCTTCCGCCAGATCTCCAGTGAATATCCCAGCTTCGACAAAATTGAAGATGTGGAGAACCAGCTTTCGGATATCAACATGAAGATCATTTTCTCGAACAGGCCCGTGCCCGAATCGACCATGCATGAGGTGCAGACAGGAGATACGATCGGGAAACTGGCGGCCCGGTACGGCACGACGTCTGACCTGATCAAGATCAGCAATAACCTGCGCGGCGACACGATCCGCGTGGGGCAGAAGCTGCGCATCTGGCAGGGGAAATTCAGCGTGTATGTCGATAAATCCCAGAACGTGCTTTTTTTAAAGAGCGGCGAGGAAATTATCAAGGTCTACCACGTCTCAACGGGCGCCAATAACAGCACCCCCGTGGGGACATTTAAGATCACCTCCAAGCTGGTGGACCCGGTATGGTTTAACCGCGGCGCCGTCGTCCCGCCGGACAGCCCGCAAAACGTTCTAGGAAGCCGCTGGATGGGCTTTGATCTGCCTGGATACGGTATCCACGGGACCATTGAGCCGCAGACGATCGGTCAGCAAGTGACCGCGGGCTGCGTGCGGATGCGTAACGAAGATGTCGAGGAACTGTATAATCTGCTTCCTTTGGCGACGGAAGTTGTTATCGTGGATTAGGTCCGGCCCATGAGCAAACTGGAATTTGAAAAGCCGATCTTTGAGCTGGAGTCCAAGATCAAGGAGCTCCAGATCTTCAGCGCCAACAAGAACATCGCCCTCGAGCCCGAACTGAAAAAACTCACCCAGAAGCTCGAGAAGATGAAGTCGGATATTTATAACAACCTGACGCCCTGGCAGAGGGTGCAGATCGCCCGCCATCCGGAACGTCCTTTCACATTGGATTATATCCGTATGTTCACAAGCGATTTCATCGAGTTGCACGGCGACCGGCAGTTCGCCGATGATATGGCCCTCATCGCCGGTTTCGCCCGGATCAACGGCACGAAGGTGATGATCATGGGCCATCAGAAAGGGCGCGATACAAAAGAGAACCTCATGCGCAATTTCGGCTGCGCGCATCCGGAAGGCTACCGCAAGGCGATGCGCCTGATGCAGCTCGCGGAGAAATTCGGGCTCCCGGTCGTCATCCTCATCGATACCCCAGGCGCTTATCCGGGCGTCGGCGCCGAAGAACGCGGCCAGGCCCAGGCGATCGCCGAGAACCTGCGCGATATGGTCGATATCAAGACCCCCATCGTCGCCACGATTATCGGGGAAGGGGGAAGCGGCGGGGCGCTGGGGATAGGGATCGCGGACCGGGTTTGTATTTTGCAGCACGCTTATTATTCCGTCATCTCGCCGGAAGGATGCGCGTCTATCCTCTGGCGCAACGCCATCAAGGCCCCTTTGGCCGCCGAAGCGCTCAAGATCACCGCGGAGAATTTACGTGAATTCGGTGTCGTTGACCAGATCATCCCCGAACCGCTCGGCGGCGCCCACCATGACCCCGACAAGACCGCCGCCCACCTGAAGGAAACGGTGCTGAAATATATCAAGGAATTATCCTCGCTTCCCGTCCCAGAGCTGCTGGAGCAGCGTTACAATAAATTCCGCAGGATCGGTGAATTCCTGGAAAATGCCCCGGCTTAAGCCGTGGCTCAGGGAACACACGGACAATGACCAAACCCGATATCCGCGATTTGTCGCTCGATGAATTGACCGAACGCATGATCTCAATCGGCGAGAAGCCTTACCGCGCCGTGCAGATCTTTGAGTGGGTCTACCAGAAAGGCGCGTGGTCGTTCGAGGCGATGAAGAATTTGCCGGGCGAATTACGGGAGCGGTTGAAGAAAGATTTTGAGCTAAGTCCAAATACCATTGTCCAAAGAATCGTCTCCGAAGACAAGACGACCAAATTCCTTCTCGATCTGTCCGATCATGAAAAAGTCGAATGTGTGTTGATCCCCACGGCGACGCGGACGACCGCGTGCATCTCGACACAGGCCGGGTGCAAATTCGGCTGCCGGTTCTGCGCCAGCGGCATCGGCGGGTGGAAGCGGAATCTGACCTGCGCGGAGATCCTCGCCCAGGTCCTGCAGATCAGGGAAGAAGCCCTCAAGCACAAGCGGCCTTTGTCGAATATTGTTTTCATGGGCACCGGCGAGCCGCTCGATAACTTTGATAATCTGTTCAAGGCGATCAGGACCATCAACGCGGAAAAAGGGATCGGCATCGGCGCCCGGCATATCACGATCTCGACGGTGGGACTGGTCCCGAAGATCAGGGAATTGGCGAAACAAAATCTGCAGATCGAGCTGGCCATTTCCCTGCACGGCTACGATAACGAATCGCGCAATCTCCTGATGCCGGTCAACCGCAAATATCCTTTCGACGAACTGATCGCGGCCTGCCGTGAATATTTCCAGGCGACGAAACGGCAGATCACCTTCGAATACATCCTCATCAAGGATGTGACCTGCACCACAAAAGCCGTCCAAAGCCTTAAGAAAGCCTTCAAGGGAATTATCTGCAAGATGAATCTCATCCCCTACAATCCTGTTGCAGAGTTTGAGCATAAAACGCCGTCAGGAAAAGAGATGATCGATTTCCGGGACCGTCTGGAAGAGTGCGGTATCCACGCCACCATCCGTACGCCCAGAGGAAGAGACGTCGGCGCTGCGTGCGGTCAACTGAGGCATGCAACGTCCGATACTATGCCGAAGGCGTACCCGAGCTAGAGCGAGGGTGCAACTGCGGCATTCTTCTCGCACATCAGAGAAGCAGGAAAATTAAAACAGCCACGCTGACAAGGTAGACCCCAAGGACATGGTCTTCCCGATAGGGTTTTCTGGTCAGAAAGAAAAATTGCAATGCGCCCGCGCCGGCGGCCAGCAGCAAGATCGGGACATGGGAGAAGACAAGGCCGGCCACGATATAGGAAACAACAAAGAATATTCCGATCACCTTTTTGCTTCTCTCAAGACCGAGTATAACGGGCAAGGTCTGAATCCCCGCCTTTTTATCTCCTTCGTAATCCTTGATATCGATAAAATTCAGCGCGGCCGTAATACAGACGAGAAAGAAGAAAATAACGCCGAGGGGAAGCGCGAAATCCCCTGAATGGAAGAGATGCCCCAGCAGGACGAGCACGAGCGAGTTGAAGGAAATCAGCAGTTTCGAGAAAAAGGTCACGCGCTTGAGCCGTAACGGCGGCATTGAATATAGGAAATAATTCCCCATGAAAACAAGGACCAGGAAAAGGCTTATTAAGTTAATTGCGCCGGAATAAATAACAGCCAGCGTAAAAAACAGCCACGGAAAATATTGGTAGTCTTGCGCGGGGATGACCCTGGTGACGGTGGGCCTCCCGGGGTTGGTGATCACATCAATGTCGTAATCGGCAATATTATTAGTGGTGACGGCGAACAGCCAGGCGAAGATGACGGCTGTTACCAGAAATATGGCGTGGAAGAAAACCCCCGACGTCAAAATAAGCGGTTGGCCGTGGCTAAACCCCGACAAGGTGATGCCTAGGGCAAACATGAACAGAAAATGCAGCAATCTCAACGGCCGGATGTCTTTCAGGACTTCCCGGCAATATGTTTTGTTGTGCAGATACAATAGCCCCCATCCCAGGATGAGGATAAGGAGGAGGCAAAAATTGGTCATGGCCGGTACCGTTATTTCATCTTCCAGGCCAAGGGCGTGCATCAGCGTCACATAGGCAACCGGCAGCGCGCAATAGATGAAAATGACCGCGTAGGTCAGCAAAGAAAACCAGAGACTCCGGAAGAAATTTTGCCCTTTGGCCAGGAAATACAGGAAACTTGCGCCGACCGCCAAGGCGATTTCGACGCGCATGCCGGGCATGACCCCTGAATCCATCAGGGGACCGAAAAAAGTCAGGAACTGCAGCAATAAATCTGGATGCGTATCCGGGAACATGTAGCCGATGCCGAAACCCCTCCAGGCAGGGATGAGGACCCAGCTGACGGGCGGTAAAATCAGGATAAAGAATGACGGCAAAATGACCCGCGCAATTCTTGCCACCGGCGTTTTGGTCGCGAAATGGAATAAAATAACCAGGGCCATGGCCAGGCAGGTGTAAGAAAGATAATAATGCGCCAGGTCAGCCGCCAGATCAGCAGAAGCGATCTCACCGTCGATGTAGGTCTCTAAAAAGTTGCGCAGCGTCACCGCGAAGAAAAAAGTCAGAAGGACGTAAAGGAAAGGGATTGGGGAAGATTCAAGCCGCTCGATGATATTGTTTGCGTAGGTAAGGAATTTATTCCTGGCGCGGCCCATTATGGCTGGCTCGAGACCTTTTGACGGATTTTCTCCATCAGAGACTGGAATTTGGGATTCTGCAGAAGATATTGCGTCTTTTCGTTTTGCTGGATCTGGCTGGGGTCATAACTCATGATCGCCTGCATAAAGGCGGGGTCGGACAAGACGCCGCGGATTTCCGGATCCTGCATGATATTTTGCATTTCCGCCATGATCCCGGGGTCGGACAAGAGGTTGGCCTGAACTTGCTGCACCTGGCCTTTGAGCGACGCGCTGGCCGTATCTCCCGTATTCGCGGGCGCCGGGGCCGACTCCGCCGTGATACTTACGATCTCGGCTTCCGGAACAGTGATCTTGCCTAAATTGTCCGTCTCCAGCGTGTAAACGCCGTCGACAAGCTGCAGGACATTTCCTTTGATGACGGAACCGTCTTTGAGGGTGACCGTTTTGACCGATTGCGCGTGGGCGCAAAGTGCGAGGTTGATAACGGCGAGAATGGTGAAGGATCGGAAAAGGAAGTTTTTCATCATGATAATGTCAGAGAATATAATGCCGAAGGAGGGAGTCGAACCCACATGTCTTTGAGGACAACGGTTTTTGAGACCGCCGCGTCTGCCATTCCGCCACTTCGGCGTGGTGGAGCTGACGAGGATCGAACTCGTGACCTCTTGCATGCCATGCAAGCGC
>JACRHP010000068.1 GCA_016212005.1 Candidatus Omnitrophota bacterium
GACCCTCTGGACCTACCAAAAGCGCTGACCGAAAAAGTTTATCGGCTGACAACGCCCGGATAAAAAGACGGCGTTATATCCGACTGCCAATACTGCTTCGTCGCTATATCCATCACGGTAAGCTTCCCCCACCAGCCCGCCCCGGTGTCCAGCGCCCAGATATTGCACAGATGCAACGGTTGTATCGAATCAAACAGATGCGTCGGGGTATGCCCAAGATAAATTTCCTCAAAACCCCCGTAATGATGGTCTTCACCGCTCAAAGACTTTTTCCACGCCTCGCGGATCAACTCCCGGTCCCAGACGATAAATTCCAATGACTGCTCCCCGACCGGCCTGCGCGGGTCGAACCCGCCGTGGACGAACAGTCTTCCGTCGAGTTCAAGCCAGCGGTGCGCGTTCTTTAAAAAATCAACGTGCGCCGACGGCATACCCTCCTTGCCGTACGAGGCGATGGTGTTGCGGCCTCCCTGGTCGAGCCACGCCGCCTCCAGGATCCCTCTCGTGGCCCAGTCCAGCGCCCAGAGGTCATGGTTGCCGATGACGTAGTCGCAATGTTTGATCTTCAAAAGTTCATCGACGCACTCACGGACCTGCGGATAACCGTCGCAGACATCCCCCAGGACGATCAGCCGGTCTTTCCCGTAGTCAAACGCCGAACGCTGCAGGCACTGCACGAGCGCTTTATGCGCGCCATGGATATCGCCGATGACGAACGTTTTCATATTTTATCCTGATGGATTGCCGCAATTCATCGCCGGCGGGTGTCGATGATGCGGTTGCGTTCCGTGATCGACTCGGAAGAAATGAAATTCATTTCGGCAAGGTAAACGGCGTCGAGGCGATGTGTTCTTGACCGTTGGGATCAATAACGCGGATGCGCAAAATCCAGTCGTCGGCCCCGCGCAGGACGTCTTTGACGATCAAACGGCTGATGTGCCCATAATCGCTGGCCTCGTGGTAAGGGCCGGCGACCACCGTGAACCGGCTGGCGTTCTTGCCCTTGCCGGCCTCGACCGTGTATTCCTTAAACCTTCCTCGTACCGTGCCGTACACGTCGACGGAAACCACCTGGTCGCGCACATCGCGGTTGACACGCAGGTTGGTGAACATGACCGTCAGCTGGGCCGTCGCGTCCGAGCGCAGCGCCGCGGAGGCGTTTAAAAGCCCGGCGCCGGCCATCCCGTCCCATCCCGGATCACCCATGTCCGTCGCCGTGGCAAGGATAATATCGGCGACCTGCTGGTTGGTTAAGTTGGGATTTTTCGCCCAGATCAAGGACGCGGTCGCGGCGACCATCGGCGTTGAGAACGACGTCCCGTCCTGTTTATAGTATCCACTCTGGCGGATGGACGGCAAAACATGTTTATTATCTTTGGAACACAGCGAATAGATCTGTTCGCCGGGCGCGACGAGCCCCAGGTTCGGCCCCCAGTTGGAAACCGTCGAACGCGTGCCACTGTAATCAATCTGTCCAACGGCAAGGCCGTGTTTCGACGATGACGGCCCGAAGGACACGATATTGTCGTTGCCGTTACCGGCGGCAATGACGACCAGCGCGCCAAACGCATGCGCCCGCTCCACGGCCTGCTGTTCCAGCTTGGAGATCGTCCGGCCGCCCAGACTGACGTTGATGACCTTGGCCCCATGGTCGACGGCGTAATTGATCCCGCGGTAGATCAACAGGCTGTTCGTTTCACCTTCCTCATCCGCGACCTTCACGGGCATGATGACCGCGCCGGGATTGATGCCAGCAATACCGATGCCGTTGTTATATTTCGCGGCAATAATTCCGGCGACGAACGTCCCGTGGCCGCGGACGTCGGTGAAATCATGGTTGTCGTCCAGGAAATTCCAGCCGTTGATGTCGTCAACGAAACCGTCCTTGTCATCATCAATGCCGTTGCCGGGGACTTCCTTGGGGTTCGTCCAGATATACTGCGGGCCGTCAGGATGCGTCATGTCCAGCCCGGAGTCGACAACCGCTACCACAATATTTTTTTCGTTGGCGTCCACCACATTCCACGCGGAATTGGGGTCGTCCCACGGCGTGAAGCCGACCTTCTGGATTCCCCACTGGTCTTTGACGTCCAGCGCATTCTCCTGGATCTCGGCCCGGCGCTCTATGCCCATCTTGATCAGGGAACCCATAGGGTTCGCCGGCGGCGCTTTGCTGCTGCCTAAAATGCCGAGCAATTTTCTCTGTTTCCTGGCCGGACCTTCGTCGAATAAAGGATCGTTGGGCAAAATCGGCGGCGGTCCCTCGACCTTGACCTTCTTCTTTTTCTTTTTATCGATAAGTTGATCCGCCTGTCCCTTGATCTGCGCGACCTGGGCGGCGGTGGATTGAATCTGTTTAATGGGCAACCCGGTAAATTTCTCGATGTACCCGGCGAAATCAATGCCGCTGCGCTGGATGAACATGTCGCTCCACTCTTGCGCGATACCCATCTTCTCCAGGATAATGCCCGGATTGAGTTTCAACGCCTGCCGGGTGATGGTATCCACCAGCGCGCCGCCGGCGCTGTAAATTTTCAGGACTTTGTTCCCGTCCTCTTCGCCGCACGCGACGATCGGGCCCGAGACCGCCGGGTTGCCGACGCTATCCGCAGCCTTCATCTGCTCCCCGGAGAGCGCTTCTTTCTCTTTCTTTGCTTTCAAAGATTTACCCTTCTTCGCCCCACCCGCTTCGGCCGCGCCCGCGCTGCCGGCCGCATTGGTATCCGCGGCCCGCGCCGCCTCCTCAAAGCAGTTCGCGCCGTAACTTCCGCCGGAATTCAAACCGCTCCCCAAAAGACCCGTCATCTGGTCCATGCTGATTTTACCCGGACTCGCTAATCCCGGCAGCCCCATGCCGACGTTAAAGCTCCCTAAAAAGTCCGACGCCTGCTTCATCTGGCCGAGGGTATTCGGGATCATGCCGCTGGCTTGATCGACCTTGGCCAGGGCCATGACCGATGAGGGCTTGAAATGCCCCGCGGCTTCTTTGCCTAAGACAAACCGTTCAAACGGCGTCTCGATGATGATCACGACCCAGGTGATCTCGATCTCTGTGATCTTCATGCAGGTGTAGCATTTTTGCGTGGAACCGCGCTCGCGGGTCTGCATCGTGGGGATAACCTTGCAGGATTCGACGTTAACATCGACAGGAACGCATGGGCCTTGATTGCATTCACCGCCGCAGGTGGAATCCGAAGTAAATCCGCAGGCCTCGCAGAAAGGTGTTATTTCCTCTTTGGGGACGCAGTTATGACAGACAAGCTCCCGCGCGCCGTATTTTTCGGTATGCTCGACGCACTCTTCCTTTTCTTCATCGCAAGAATGGCTGTCGCAGGGGCCGGGCGCCCCGTCCTGGCATTGAGGCTCGATCAAAGGCGGCATCTTGCATTGATAACAGTCCAGCGCGAAACCGGGGTCCGGCTTGCCGTCGCGGTCTTTGTCCCAGTCCGGCGGACGGTCCACGTCCCCCACAGGCCCGCCGCGGGCGTCGTCTTCCTCTTTCTTTTTCTTGTCCCACTCGGCGCGCTCCGCGTCGGAGATCTCGCCGTCGCCGTCTTTGTCCTTCTGCTCGAAATCCTTTTCCTTAAAGCCGGTCACGTTGCCATCGGCATCCGTTTCGATGTTCCAGTCCGACCAGTCCTGCGGGCCGGGGTCGTTGGGGTCGCCGTGGAACCCTTTAGCTTCACTTCCATCAGCGGCTTTTCCCTGAAACAAATTCACAAACATGCGCCGCTCCTGCTCAGTGCCTTTAAGCGTGACATCTTGCGCAAACTGATCGTAAACTTTTCCACCAGCGTCCCGTGATTGCCAGTACCTATCGGTAAAGGCCTGCTGTTCGGCGGCAGTCGGGCCCGTCGGCGGCGCGGGCTTCTTCCCCGCCTCGGCCGTCATCGGGACAGCAAGCAACAACATGAATATAATAATTAACCGTTTCATCGTTTTAGATGTCATCGAAAAGTTTCTGGTACGTGTTTTTCGCCGGCTGTCTTGAAGTCATAGCTGTCTTCTGTGATGACCCGCCGCTTCCTACGGCGTCCTGAACAGTTTCTGCGCTTCCGGGAAATCAAGGAGTCCGCCGGGATAAAACCCGACATCGGTGGGGCTGCGCAGTCCCATGGAGTCGATATCAATCATGGGGCCGCATTCATCCAGGATTTTGCCCCACTGTTCCCCGGCCACCATCTTCCGGACCTTCGGGTTCTTAACAAAACCCATGGATGATGAAAAATCTTCCGTCGGGAGATTGACGCGGGACTGGATGGCGCGCGCGTTCTCGGCTCGTTCCGCCAGCGTCGCCCCCTTCATCGGCACGATCCCTCCGGGGTCCAGCACCACCACCCGCCAGCCGTCCTCGGTGTTGGGAATTCTTTCAAACCCGTAGTTGCCGGTGTGGTTGTCCAGCCAGGCGTACCCGCTGCGGTTCAGATCCTTGCAGGCCGCGTCAAAGGCCTGCGCCTGTCCCGACGTCATCTGCCCGCCCTGCTTGGCCAAGAACTGATCCGCGCTGCCGTTTTCCACGCGCTCCACCACCTCAACAACCTTGCCCCGTAACGGCGAGTTGGGGTCGGTCACGGTGACCGGATTGCCTTTCTCGACGATGCGGACCGGCCCGTCGGGCCTCTGGATACTTTCCACGGCCTGGCGGCCCACCCTGTCGAGCGTGGGCGCCTCCGCCACGTCTCCGCCGATATCCGTGACACGGATGACCTGTTTGGGATTATCCGCGTTGACATAGGCCGTGCTGGTGCTGCCTTGTCCGAGCTTCTCGCCCGTATGCAGGGAAACCTGCTTGCCGTCCGGCGTGGTATAAGTTAAGTTTGAATTCGGGCCGACGCTCGTAGCCGGAGGCCCGCGGGCGGGCGGTGTCTCCTTGGGTGTGCTGGCCGGGACATCGTCGGCCTTCTTTGTCAAACGTGTGGCGTCAGCGGCGTCGTCAACCGCCGTTGTCGCGGGCGGCGGCTCAAAAGGTGGGAACTTCGCCGTGTCATCCAGATGGCTTGCCGCCCCCGAAGGGGGAGGTTCAAACGGAGGAAGCCGTACCGTATCGTCGAGATGGCCCGCGGCGCCGCCGGCCCTTTCCGCTGTCCGTCCGGCTTCCGCCGCGTCCTCCGCCGCTCCCACCGCCCTTTGGCCGGCCCTGACCGCGTCGGAGGCCTCATCCGCGCCTCTGATAAGAGTCGACGCCTTCCCGAGGGCCCCGGCGATGACCGCGTCCCCGACGACCGTTTCTCCGGCGACGCGGCCGCCGAATTTCGCGGTGTTCCAGTCGATATCGCCTTTTGCCAATTCATTAAGCTGGGCGTCGATGGCGCCGCCGGCGGCCACGACTCCCCTCAAAAGCCCGTCGAAATTCACGTTACTGCTGATTGCATCCGGCAGGTTGTTGATCGCCTGAAGGTTCTCTGTCCCGAAGATCCATCCGTCCTCGGCGCCTAAATCCACGGCAATGGCCTCGGCCACGGTGTCCAGCGTCTCGGCCACCGCCCCGACCCCTAACTCCACCAGCCCCACGACCGCCGAGCCGACCCCCTGCGCCATCCCGACGCCAAAGGCCAGGGATTTCTTGGCCATGACGTAGGGGTTCATGTTGTGCACCGCTTCCTCGGCGATGGACTCCATCGCCAGCCGGGCGAACGATTTATCCGCGTCCTGGTCCATCGCGCCGGCGGCGACCCGCGTGGCGGAATCATGGATCCGTTGCCTCTCTTCGGCGCTTAACGGGCTCCCCTGCTGGATTTCCTGCTGCCTGGCCCTCACCCCGTCGAGCGCGCCACGCAAACCGTTGGCCTTGATCCTCAAGTCGCTGAGCAGTCTGTCCTGTTCAGCGCTGCGGGTCCCCATCTTCTCTAATTCGGAGATCGCCCTCTGGGCGTTGTCGATCTCATTCTGGAACCGCGTTTCGTATTCGCCGAGCTTCTTGCTTAAATCCTCCGGACTGTCGGGGCCGACGCCTTCATAGCCGTTACGCAGTTCGAGCTCCTGGATCTGGTCTTTGAGGTTCTCAATCTGCCTCTCTTGCGTCGCGTCCCATTCGGCCTGGCCGCGCTTGATATTCTCGATCTGCCGTTTCAGCTCGTCGGCGCGGCCGCTGTCTCCGTCGGCCTCGGCCTGCGCGAGCGCCCCTTCCAGCCCCTGGACCATGGACTCGAAGGTCTGGCGCCTCAACTCGCGCGACTGTTCGCGGCGCTGTAGTTCGTTGTAACGCTCGAAATACTCATCCATGCGCTCGGCCTCGGCCTTGCGCCGGGCGCCCGCGTCCACCGCCCAGAGCCGGCGCTGGTATTCGGTCTTCAACTGCCGGAATTCCTCGTCGTATTGCCTCTGAAGCTCATTGAGTTTCTTCGCCAGTTCCGCCTTCATCTGCTTTAACTGATTGATGCGGGCGGTGTTGTCCCGGACATGGGTCTCGGCGGCGGTCTTATCCACGTTGCCCGTCGTTTGTCCTTCGGTGTAATGCTGGTTCTCACGTTCCAGGCGGGCGATCTCCTCGTCGATCTTTTGCAGGCGCTCGCGCCGGGCGGTCAAGACGTCCCTGGCCTCCTCAAGTTTCGCCCTCAAGGCGTCGGTCGCTTCTTTGAGTTTCTTTAAGTGCCATTCCCGCTCCAGCCGGCGCGTCTCGGCGGCGTAATCCGGCACGCGCGTCTGTGTCCTCGCGGCCGTCTCCTGACGTTGCTGGGCCTCGGACGCTTGCCGTTGGCGCTCAAGTTCTTTTTCTTCCTCTTCCTCAATACGTTTTTCAACGTGCTCGCGCTCTCTGGTCAGGCTCTCAAGCTGGCGGGCGGCCTCTTCCTTGACCGCGTCGCCTTCTTTTTTATCGGCGAGGATATCTTCGCGCTCTTTGATCTGTTCCCTGGTCTCCGTCAGCCAGTTACGGTAAAAAGAAATCTCCGGATTATCCGGCGGTTGGGGAGGATTTCCCGGAGGATTAGGCTGTCCGCCCGGATTCGGCTGCGGCGGCTGTTTGGGCTGTGTTGTCGACGGAGCTGGAGGCGCCTGCCGGGCGCCTGTGCCCTGGCCGCCGGAGGGCGCTCCCTGTTGGCCGCCTTGCGATGGGGCGCCAGCCGATAGGCTCCCTGTGGGAGCGATGGCACCGCCACCGCCGGCAGGCTGCTGGGGCGTTCCGCCCGGAGGATTGGCCTTACTGCCGCCACCGCCTTGCGGCTGACCCCCGCCCTGTGTGGTGCCGCCGCCTTGCGCACCACCGCCCTGACCTCCGCCTTGTTGTCCGCCGCCACCGCCCTGTTGCCCGTCCGGCGGATTCCCGTCGGGGGGCTCCGGCGGCGCGGGCGGGCCTGGCGGCACAGGAGGAGCGCCAGGCACTTTATGCTCTTTTGATTGACATTCCCCGGGTTCAGGGCAGTTTTTTTCGCAGTCAGATTTCCACGTCGTGCCCCATCCTAAATCCTCGCACGACGGCGGCCCCGGCGGGGTCTCGCATTTATAACAGTGGATAAATTCCGGTTTGCCGTCCCATTCGGTCTCCTTGTATTTTCCTTTATACACGCACTTGCCGTCCCAACAGCCTGTCATGCAGTTGGTGTACGTCATGGTGCCGTCGCCGACCCTGGACCAGCATTCATCGGGACGTTTCTTGCAATTCGTGCAGGACAGCTTCTCTAGATTAGGCCCGATCGTGCCGAACGGCACGCAGTACATCATCGGGTCCGCATGGCAGACCCCGCCGGGCCGGCACCAGGGATGATTGTCCGGCCAGGCCCCGACGTCAAAACAGGAATCCGGCGAGCCCGACGGACATTCGTAGCAGTCAACACCCTCAACCTTTTCTTTCCACCGGCAGACCGTGCGGCAAGATTTCGCGCACTCCTTGAGCGGACTTAACCCATCCTTCTTCGCGCCCTCGCAGGCATCCGTTGCGGCCTCTTCCTGCGGGATGATCTCCCGAGATGGGCCGGCATCGATCTTCGCCTTGCGGAAATACTCTTCTGTTTCTTTCATGTCCGCCGCGGCACCCTCAAGGTCTGTTAAA
The DNA here is from genome assembly GCA_016212005.1 of Candidatus Omnitrophota bacterium. GTDB lineage: Bacteria > Omnitrophota > Gorgyraeia > Zapsychrales > Zapsychraceae > UBA10015. The sequence goes on from JACRHP010000068.1 coordinate 7,988, forward strand.
ACACCGTCGAGATACTGGCGGGTGTTCTGAAGGTATTTCTTGACCTCGCCAAGATAACCAAGCTCGCTTGCGGCATAGGGCTTGGCACCTTTGACGTATTCCTGCAGCCGGGAAAGATATTGGCGGACCCCGTCGACAGCGCCTCGCGCCTCCAGGCCCTGGCGGGTGAGCTCCTTCGTCATCGCCTCGAACTGTGTGGCGACTGCGTTGACATGCTTGGCGAGCTGGTCGTAATACTTCGCCGCCTCCTGGCCGTTTTGGCCCATCTCCTCAAGCACATCAAACATCCCGTCGAGGAGGTCGCGGTCGAGTTGGACTCGCTGCGTCATGCCTTCTAAGGCGCCGCGCATGCCGGCGGCGCGCCCGGCCATGGCATCGGACTGGGCGTTGAATTTTTGCGCGAGTTCCCGCGTTTGTTCCGAGTTGTTGTACGTCTCGTAATTACGCGCCAGCTGCGCCTTCATGGCGTCGATGTCGGCGTACATACCCTGGATATCGCCGTACACGCGGTTGGTCTGGCCCGTCATCTCATCAGCCATGCGCGTCATGGTCTGCGGCAGGTTGTCCTGGGTGACATCGTTGACAGCGGCGTTGACGACCGCGGGAGAAAGGCCCCCAATCATGTCGTCGATCTTTAACGCGACGGTGACGGGGTTCTCATTGGGAGAAATTTTGTAGGCATCGAGGGGCTTGAGGTTAGTCGCGGGCCCGGCCAGCGTCCACGTCTCGTAAGATTCAGGCCCCTCGACATCGAACTCCGGCATCGGCTGCCACTTCGACCATGCCGGTTTCTGAGCGGTGTCAAAACCGGTCCCAAAACCGCTGGGACGCGCAGGGAGAAGTTCCTTCCCGGCCTTCGGCCCAACGGCAGACCGGGACGGCGTTGTGAGAGCTTTGGACGATTTGCCGGCAGGGCCGACGGCCTTCTGCAGGATATTGTCCGCGTGAAGGGATGAAGCGATAAAAAAGACGGCGATAAAAGAAAGAAGGAACGCGGGGACGAATTGACGAAAACCTGGTTGGGGGAAATTTTTGTTCAATTCTCGGCGCGGGCGGACAAGGTTTTATGCAAAACACAACTTTCAAACGCTGTTTACCTTATAATAAATCAATACCCGTGTCAAACAAAAAGATGCTTTCATGCATATTTTTCTATAGTTTCAATGGGGCTCCTTGCATCAGATTTGATCTATATCTCATATGATTTTAAAGACTTATGAACCGTCTGCTGGACCCCTGCCCTTAGTCTTTATTCTCATTATCATTTCGCTCCTGCATCTCTTTGCGTTTTTTCTCACGCAAAGATTCAGCGGGAAGGCCGAACCAGACGTCGCGTGGCGCGACCTTGGAATCTTTAAGCAAAACGGCGCTTGCGCCAATGATCGCGCGATCTCCAATCTCACAACCGGGCATGATGGTACAATGCGAACCTAAAAGGACATTTTTGCCAATCTTAACTTTTTTCAAAATCAACTTGCCTCGCTCAACGATATGACCGTTGATAATGGCTCCGCCTCCCACCACCGTATTGTCTCCAATCTCCAGAAGAGATGCGTCAAAAACATATTTTGAATTAAATTGAACGTTCTTTCCCAATTTGGCGCCAAGCATACGGAATAAAAGATTAGCAAACGGCGTAAGCAGTATAAAGTCGATGAACGTATAGTGGACCATGAGGAACAGACAGCCGCAGAAGCTCCACTTAAGCGCCTCAAAGGAATACATCGGATACTCACCTTCTTTAAGACGGATGTTAAATATCATCCGGAATAGTCCGACCAGGAGAACCAGTGTAATGCCAAAAATAAAATATCCCGTTGAGATAACCAGGGCGATCGCAAATATCCGAGGCAAAAAACCATAATGCAGTGTGGCGTTCCAGACTTTTAAAAAAAGGACCAGCGCCGGCACCAGGGCGGCACCGAAGAACAGAATACCCATGGTGTACATAAAAAGAGTGAAGACAAGCTGAATAAAAACAATCGGGATCGACTGCCCCATAGGTTTATTTTATCTAAAAAGTTTTTTTAAACCAATCCTTTATCAAGAAAATGGTTTCTTGTTTATTTTTACGAATCAAATATTCCGCATGTGGACCATTCTTGATAATAGCGAGTTTTCTTACGCAACGCGCCTTTTGATACAACTCCCTGGAATGGCGCGGATAAATGAGCCAATCTCTGTCCCCGTGTATAAATAGCGTCGGAGCTTGAACTTTATCCATGCGGTCGATCGGCCTTTCCTTCTTAAGCCAGAACGGCCCCGGCCGGACGCCTTTGCCGTAGCGCCCTTCTCCGACCAAACTGAATAAAATATCGTTCTCGATATCTAATTCCCAGAAATGGTATTCTATCTTTTGGAAATCGGTGGGGGCGCTGACGGCGACCAGGCTTTTGATCTTGTCAGTCTGGGAAGCGGTGATAATGCTGGTGGCCGCGCCGAGCGAAAATCCTACGACGCCGACCGCATCATATTTTAGGAAGGAATGGTCTACGACAGCCTGAAGATCCAGATATTCTTTAGTCGTCCAATAAAAAAAACCCGGGCTTCCCCCATGCCCGCGAAAATCCACAATAACCACATCATAATCATCCAGCAACTCTTTCCCCAACTCTTTGAGCAGCAATGCATCTTTGCTGTTGAAGAAACCATGGGCAATAATAACCACATGACGATGACCATTGGCATAACTATCAAAACATATCTTGCATCCATCGCTTGTAATTACTGTTTCAAGCTGATGCTCTGGTATTTTCTTTATACTCATACTGTCCCAACGAACAACATAATGTCCCCTCCCTATATCCTTTCCTGTTTTTTCGCATAAACATCCTGGGCTTTCCGCTTAATCGCACCCAGATTTATTTTCCCGCTTCCTAGCAATGGGATATCTTCAATGCGGAAAAATGAATCCATGGCAGGAATCCATAAGTTAGGAATGCCTTCTTTTTTAAGGCCCTCAATTAACACGGAGGCCTCAAGATCGCGAATATACAACACGACCAGCTTTTCGCCTTTTTTCTCATCCGGAACCGATGTCACAACAGCGATTTGCTCAGAAGAATTAAGGACTTTGTGGATAGCTTCTTCAATTTTAATGTGTGGGACCATTTCCCCGCCGATCTTGCTGAAGCGGCTTAAACGGTCGGTAATCGTTATAAATCCGTCTTCATCCACCTGCGCAATGTCACCAGTCGTATACCAACCATCTTTAATCACCTCCGCGGTCTTTTCGGGATTATTAAGATATCCTTTCATGACATTCGGGCCCTTGATCAAAAGAAGCCCGTCCCGGCCCGGGCCGAGTTGTTCTCCGGTATTTTGATCGACAATCTTGACCGCTATCCCCGGCAGAGGTAAACCAATACTGCCGCGCTTTTGGGCTTTCTGGGTAAAATCTCCTTGCCCATGATCAGGCAGATTAATCGAGACCACTGGAGAAAGTTCCGTACACCCGTATCCTTCCATCGGTTCAACACCGAATTTTTCTTTGAATTCATTGGCGATGGCGTTTTTGAGTTTCTCCGCGCCGACCGTGACCATGCGCAGGCTCTTAAATTGTTCCACTTCGCAGCGACGGATATAAGAACTTAAAAACGTCGGGGTGGTCATCAGAATCGTGGTTTTATATTCTTTGACAAGTTTACCAATCACTTTGGCATCCAGCGGGTTGAAATGATAAACCGCCCCGATGCCGCTGATCAGAGGAAACCACAGTGTGGCCGTAAACCCGAATGAATGAAAAAATGGCAATATCCCCATCATCACATCATTATTTTTGATATTAAAGACCTGATATAACCCTTCGAGATTGGAAGTGACATTGCCATGGGTGAGCATAACGCCTTTGGGTTCGCCGGTGCTGCCGCTAGTAAACATGACCGTCGCAAGTTTTTCATGTTCACGGAATTCCCGGGGACCAAAAACAAGTAAACGTGACAAGGCGCTCGGGCAGACAAAGGACATGAGAAACGCTTTACACAAATCCATCTTGGATAATACGGCCAATACATCTTCTATAAATACTTTTTCACAGCTTAACTGGACCCCGCTTTTTTCCAGAAATTGGCGGGACGTGATCACATACTGCATCGCGCACTGCTTGACAATGGAGGCAACGGACTCTTGGGATGATGTATAATTGATGTTAACGGGAACTTTGTTAAGCATGGATACGGCGATATTGACCAAAGCACCACCGACGGATGGGGGAATAAGGACGCCGATCATTTTTTCCTGGTCAAGCTTGGGCTTTAATTCGCGGGACAAAGCGACCGATAAGATGAGCGTCATCGCATTATTTAATTTCTTTCCGCTGGAATCGGCGATACAAAATTTCCCCGGATGCTTGCGGGCCTCACGCCAAAAACTCTCCGGCAATGTCAATTTATCTTCCAGCCTAAATTTAAACGCCTCTGCCCCCAACTCCATGATACGCGAACGAATTTCAAATGCGCTCGTTGTCGCAGGCAATGGCTTGCCGAACGTCACCGTAACGGGATAAGGAATAATCTTGGGCCATTTACGAAGATATTTGCCACCCTCCCAGCTGAAGATGCTTCCCCAGATACGGTCCAAATGGATCGGGATGATCGGGCAATCGACGCCTTTGACGATATGTTCGATGCCGGCATTAAATTTCAGGATATTACCCGTGCGGGTCAATTGTCCCTCGGGGAAAATGCAGACAAGCTCTCCAGCATTGATCGCCTCTTTCGCTGTATTGAGCGCGCGCAGGATCTCTTTGGGGCTGTCCGTGCGGTTGACGGGGATCGCCCCTCCCAACTTAAACAGCGGGTGGAATATACTGGAGTTATAAACTTCACGGCTGATCATGAAACGGATGGGGCGTGACACCGTTACGACGATCATAACAGCATCGACAAATGACACATGGTTAGAGACAAGAAGCGCCCCGCCTTTGGAGGGGACATTGTCTTTATCAATGGCACGTATCTTATAAATCGTATGCGCGAGGACCCAAACGGATAAGCGCACCAGAGGATACGGCAGTAAACGGCATATATAAATGGCCCCCAAAATCGTGGCCAGGCCTAAAAATACAAATGTATTAGCCGGGTTGACTTTGAGCACTTCTCCGAAAACATAGACCGCAAACGATGCGATCAAGATCGCCGTGAAGGAAAGAAAGTTGTTCGTCGCAATGATCTTTCCGCGTTCCTGCTCAGGGCTTTCGTATTGCACTAACGTGTTTAAAGGAACAATGTAAAACCCGCTCGACAACCCTAATAAAAACAACGTGACGACAACCGAGAGATAAGAGGAATAATTAAAACCCAGCAGAATGGAAAAAAGACTTATGCCCATCGCACCCATCGGCACAAGGCCCAGTTCAATTTTCTGGTCAGAAAAACGCCCGGCCATGAGTCCGCCCAAACCGATACCTAAAGAAATACTGACAAGAAGCAAACTGGCCGACAGATGATCCGCCCCCATCATCGTGCGCGCGTAGAGAAGGATGTTCGGCTGGAAAATGCCACCCAGAAAAGCGAAATAAACCAACCCCACGATAGATAAAAAGATCGCGCGGTTTTGCCGGATATAAAAAATATTCTGCCAGACTTCCTTGATGAAATTCCATTGCGGTTTGCGTTTTGCCCCCGAAGGGGAAACATTGGTGATACATAAACTTGCCACGATGCCAACGATCGCGATGCCGATAAAAACAAAATAAGCCTTAAAAATATGATCGCCGACGATCTGCAAAAGGTATCCGCCCGCCGCCTGCCCCAGGATGATGGCGGCATAGGTCCACATCTGCAGTTGACCGTTGCCCCAGGAAAGATTGTCCTTATCAAGAATTTCCGGCAGGATAGCATATTTAGACGGACTTAAAAAGGCGCTATGAAGACCCATAAAGAACAGAACCGCCAGCATCCCCCAGATGTTGATATGAATAAAGGTAATGAGCCCAAAAAGAAGAATGACAAGTTCTGCCACTTTGGCGCAAATAATTATATTCTTTTTAGTAAAGCGGTCGGCCAGATACCCGGCAAAAGTTGAGAATAAAATAAAGGGAAGGATAAAAACAACACCGGCCAATGAAACATAGAACGTGCCGAGACCATGCTGAGTGAAATAATCAATGGCGACAAACGTGACGACAACCTTAAGGGCGTTGTCGTTAAAGGCCTCGAGAAACTGTGTTACTAAAAGAGCCTGAAACCCAAATTTTCTTGTATTATTCTTCATATTATTGGGATCTTAAATCTGCCTCATTATAGCTTTTTTCCTCACGATGAAACGATCCAATATGAAATTTCTTATCTCGGTCTTAAACACATACAGGGCGCCAATCACGACCCCGGCGGCATGCGCGCTGGGCACAGCCTGCGAAGATAAGCTCGTAAAAATGGTCTTATGCGTTGTAAACTCAAAAATGATCTTGGCCACGGTAGCAAATATAACCACGACATACATGTTCTGCCGTGTCTGCCTCCATAGCATCATGGCCGCGACGACCAACAGGCCATTGAGCGCGCCGGAAAGTCCGCAGTACGTTGTCCATTTGCCTTCCCCCCACAACAGCCACACGCTCACGGCCAAACAACTCCATGCCAAGGATGGGATCAATGCATGCCGGTCGTTAAGTTCCACGGCAGTTCCCAGAATAACAAAAGCCGCCAAGTCCCAAAATAAATGTTCAAAACTGCAGTGCACGAAATGCCCCGTAAGAAAACGCCACAACTCACCTCGAATAACAGCATCCCTGTTAAATAACAACTCATCAAACACAAAAGGAGTCATAAGATACAAAACGATCATAAGCCCCGTCAAGCCAAGGGTGAGCCAAGGCACTCGATGAGTGCCTTGGCATTGCAGGTTCTGAATTTTATTAATAAACATTCCCTTACCCTTTTCTTTCATCTTTTTTACGACGGCGCAAGCCCCATAGCAAAGGAGAAAATACCGCAAGCGAAACCGGATCCAGCGCCCCCGCTCCACCGCCAAAACTCGGTCGGTTCACGGTAAACATAGGTTGCTGCGTATCCACCCTGCGGCTGACAACAGGCGCTGTGGCCCGCGCTCTTTGCGCGCCCCATTCCGTCTCAAGACGTCGCTTGTTACGCTGGTCGATGCCAAGGTCCTGGAATACTTTTTCTTCAACAATGACCATAGATGTGTAGTCCGTAACCAAACTGTATTCCACCCCCAGATCAGTAATGCTTTGTTTTATATCGGCGTTTTCACCAAAGTCAGCTATCTCCTGGCTCATGTGCTCGATGGTGGCATACGCCCACAACCGTTCAATTTCCGGATTCTCTTCAGCCACATCCGGGAAATCAAACTCAGTCGTGTATATTCTTTTCTCACCAGAAATCTTGCCTTCTAATGATACATTGGCTTTTCCGCCGCCGAAATAATGACCAAAAATAACCAACTGCTGACCACGGTAGACACTTCTGATGTCTTTGGGCATGATATCGGATGTTTTTATGCCGGTGATGCTTACTTTAGCGCCGTGCAAAGCTTCAAAGTTAACCTTGCTCTGGGCTTCCATAATTTTTCCGATAATGTCATCTGAATTGGAGACACTGATGGCAAATCCACTTGAAGCGCGCGTCAACGCATTAAGAAGCGGCTCATTGGCGCTGTTCCCCATGATGAATGTAAAAAGGCGCACGTCATAATTCTTAATTAATTTAATAAAGTCTTTCTGCTGGGTCACACCAACATTAGCAACACCGTCAGTAACAAGCAGCAGGCTGGCCGTGCGGTCCGCATCGAGGCTTTTAAGCCCTAACTGCAAACCTTCATACAAGTTTGTGCCCTGGTCAGGATGAATGGAACTTACGCTATCGATATAATGTTTAACATTTTCCGGTGTCGCCGCGACAAATCCGGAAGTCAATTCGCGCGCCGAAACGTTAAATAACACAATGCGAAAACGATCATTGGCCGACATTTTCTGAAGCGCACGACTGACACCCTCGGCCAGTGTCGCGTATTTGCCCTGCATCGAACCGGATATATCCAAAATAAAAACCCAATCCCGGCCTTCGGTAATGGGTTTAAGATCCATCCCCGGTGTGACCGTCATCATAAACGTCCCGCGTGGCGCACCATTTTCTTTATAGGCGACCAAGTCCACGGCACCGGGCATATCCTCGGCATAGCGGTAATACACAACAATATCAGTATTTAATCTAAAGTTCTGATCAACAACAATCGTTGGATCTTGGCTTTCGATTTGTTCTTTTGCGTTATTGATGGTTAAAGCGGGGTCTTGGCTTGATGCGACAGCTGATTTACCCGTATGATTATCCAGATGGACTCTGTACTCATCGCCGTTTTTAACGATCTGTGCTTGCGGATGGTTGGGCAAGCGCACTCCCTCGACAGGATAGCCTGAACGAAGGACCAGATCAAAACTGAACGTCCCGGTTAACTTATCATTACTAGTCCAGAAGGCGAGCGCCTCCTCATCGACCCCGCCTTCCTCCAGCGGATAAACATACCGGCCGACGCTGGTGTCCACGTGCACTGGCTGATAATAACTTAACCTAATTTTGGTCTCCTGCCCGGCGCGCACCGGGAAAACGCTGATCTCAAAAGTCTTATATTCATTCTTCTCGGTGATCCCTGTGTTTTTATTCTGGGCTTTCTGTTCCTCGTAGACCTCTTTTGCTTTTTTCTTCTCTAATACTTCACCGTGAACCGGTTTGCCATCGATCCACATCGTGAATTCAGACACAGCGGCTTTTTCCGGGACCGGGAACGAATAAATAGCCTCCAGGTCCTGACTGTGCGGATTATAAAACGTTTGGTCCACGGTTGTATTGGCATAACCATCTTCAATCATAGTTTTTACTTGATGGTCCTTTAACGTAAGTTCCGGCAGTCCGGAATCTTTGGGTGTCAACAGCCCCGCGGCGAGCGCCGGAACCGCCCCTGCAAGAAAACTCATGCATAACACCGCAATGATGTTTATCATTTTAAATACATTTTTGAATCTCATCTCGCCCTCCTTGTTTTTAGTCTTTTTAATTCATTCTTTTCTAAAACTAGCCTTGGCTCAAAAATAAACTCTGGCTTCCTCCATCATCAGCACCATCTGCGCATAGTCCATATCGGCCAGCGAAACCTGCGGTACCGGCCGCGTCAGATACTGCGTAATCATGCACGCGCTGACGTTGACGGACAGAAGCGCGAACATTGTGACCCCAATGATTTTTCTTTTCACAATACCCTCCTCTCTTTATTTTCGTTTAATTTCGTATACAGTCTTATATAGAATTCCTGTTTGCCCCATTCTGGCTTGACACCTATTTTGCTTCCCTGACGATCTATCATTATTTATTCGTTTATCTTATTAACCTTGCCTTCATTCAATTGACCAAGATATAGTTAACCATTCAACTAGTAGTCTAAAAAAATATTATTCCAGTAACTTTTCAGACCATTCTATTAATCGCTCCGCCAGCTGTTTTTGCTGGGCGGGTTCTAGTTTTTTGACCAAATCTACCATAGTGGCCTGAAATCCTTCCCATAAATTATCCAAAAGTTTGCCGGCCTTAGCCGTAACCTTAACGATATTAACCCGGCGGTCTCCAACCATGGCAGAACGGGTCACCAAGCCTTCCTTCTCTAATTTATCGATCATTTTAGTCATATTCGAAGGAGTAAGGATAAGATGCTGGCTTAATTCGACCTGGCTTAGACCTTCTTCTTTCCCGTGATATTTGAGGGCAATAAGGATATTGAGCTTGCCTAAGGTCAGATTGTAACCAGATAAATATTCTTCTATCTTCTGGCTGGCGAGATTATAGACAAGGGCTGTGGTATAGACAATCTCTTGGTAATAACGACCTTCCCCTCTTATGATCCCGTATTGACTTAAGTTTACCATTGTGTCTTTCTCGCTTTCAAATAAAGTTTACCATTCAACTATTAAATTGTCAAGTTAAATCTTATGAAAAGAACCGCGGGTCGTCATTCTTTCCACACCTTCGCCACGCCGGCCTCGACCATGCGGCCGTTGAGCCAAAGGCCTGCGGCGGCGAGAGGTTCAGGGGGCAAAATTATTTAGGCGTGCTTTCCTTATTGATATATTTCGCCATGTCACGCACGCGGACGTACCAGAGCTTTCCTTTTTTATGCGCCTTAAGATTGCCCCGGTTGATCAGATTGCGCAGATAATCCTGGGAATAATCATAAGCCCTGGCCATCTCGCGCAACGGCAACACCGCCTCCTGATTGATATTAGTCAATTTTCCCGCTTCAAGCCGGTGGATGGCCTCTTGCAGCAATTCCGTGATCATGGCGACAAATGGTTCGAATTCTTTAGAATCGATTGCCCTCTTGATTTCCAGCAAGCCGATTTTTTTCCCTTTTTCGATCTGCCGGTGAATTCCTTCAAAGGCGTGGTCGGACTTTTCCAAAACATCGTAATATTCATTGCGCTCTTGCCTGGATATCCCTTTGATCGCCACATTGACCAGCCCCTGCCCGATCAGGATATAGGACAAAAGGATCCGCCCCACCCGTCCGTTGCCGTCGCTAAAGGGGTGGATTGTCTCAAACCAGACGTGGGCGATGGCGGCAAGCGTTATGTCATCATACTTTTTCTTCTTCAAATTCTCATTGAACCACTTGATGAACAACTCCATGGCTTCCCGCACATAAAATACATCAACGGGTTTAAACGTGGCGTGGGCGACCTGGATGTTGCTTTTACGAAAATCACCGATGGCCCCGATGTAGGTCCCGGAATCTTTTTCATAGCGCATCAGCAACGTATGGATCTGTTTGATGTCCGCCATGCGCAGGGTGAATTCATTTCCCTTTAACTGGTTATTGGCATATTCATACATGGCGCTGGCAGCCTCAAAATAGCCTAAAATGGCGGCGGCCTTCTGCTTGTCCGTGCGCTTGTTATTTTCCAGGACATCCAAAAGGTCCTGACGGTTGGCGAAGACGCCTTCGATGGCGATGGAATTACGGATCTCATCTTTAAACAAAGAATACCACTCAGCGTTGGTGACATTGATGAGATTATCGAACCTCAAGCGCAGCTTGTGCAGGTCTTTTCTAAACGCGGCAATGGTATCCAATCGAACTTTGCGAACCATATATCCTCCATATTATATATAAATAGAACCGAACCATTTATATTGGTTCGGAAAACAATATACCACCTGTCTGGCCTAAAGGCAAGCAAATTTGCGAACCACAGGGCTTGGTTCGCAAACACTGCCGCGCGGGCGCTATCTTTTCCAGACTTTCGCCACGCCGGCCTCGACCATGCGGCCGTTGAGCCAGAGGCCTTCGGCGGCCACGCGGCGCAGGTCTTTTTCTTTGGGCAGATAAAAAATGTCGACCAGGTAACGGTCCCACTTGTCGGTCTTGTAGGTTTTGACCACCAGGTCCCCGGCGTCCTTGAGCTCATTTTCGACCCATTTCTTGGCGCGTTGGCCCGCCAAAGTGTCGATCTCCGGCGCGTCGATGCCGTTGAGGCGCAGGCGCTGGACGATCCACTTCCCAAAGCCCTGATCGATCAGCAGGATCGGGGTGTCCGCGTCGACGAGCCGGCGCAGTTTGCCCCGGAAGGTAAACAGGTCGCTGACCTTCGCGTCAGTCACCTTGAGCCGGTAAACCCCGTCCGTTTTCTCCGAAGTATAAATATATTTGTTATCGAGCACGGCCTTCGAGGGAGGCGCTTCCACGCATCCGGCGAACCCCAGGTCCACAAACCAGGGCACGTCAAAATTTTCGACGTCGGCGGCGCGCAGGAGCCGATAAGTGTAAAGCTTGCCGCGCACCGGATTCTTAAGGTCAAAATCCGGCAGGTCATCCGTCGTGCCCGCGGGCATCAGGATAAGCCGCAGTTGGTCTGCCGGGATTTTTTCTTTTTGAATGCGCTCGATCCAGGCCCGGCGCTGCGCCGCGTCGGGGACAACCAGCAGAAAACGGTAATGCGACCACTTCAGACCCTTGTCCGGTTTGAACTTCGGGAAATAACGGAAGAACTGTTCGCACTGCTGCAGGGTACGGTCGTGTATCTCGAGGTCGCGGGAAAGGTCGTCGTAGAACGCCCCGACGGCGCCGGGCGGCATCTGGTGGGTATTAAGATAAACGTTGATCTTGCGGCCGATGGCCCAATAAGAAAGGACTTTCTGGCGCTCCAGGAGCTCGGCGACTTTCTTGAGGCCACGCTCCATTTCCCTGCGGATGTCGGCGAGGAGCCTGCGGTAATCGGCGGTGGTGGTGAGTGACTTGGGCATTGACGGTATTATATACCGCGGTTTGAAAGGGGGAAAATATTTTTATGGGTTATCCGCAGACATGTTTTTGAGGGCGGATAAAACAACAGGGCAGCTCGCGTAATCGAACTGCCCTGAAGAACTTTAAAGACTTCTTATCTTAAACTCTTAAACGCGGCGTTTGCGCCGGGCCATTGCTCCCAAAAGGCCGCCCGTCAACAAAAGCATACTGGACGGTTCGGGGACAACATGCTGGCCGTTACCGTTATCCTCGTTGAAATCATAAAGGGCAAAATTATCAAAGGACGTTTCACTTAAATAGTCGTATAAAGCGACCTTGCCCGAGGCGAACTGGTTGGTCACCAGCGTCGAGGCGGGCGTGCCGCTGCCGTTGACGTAGACCTTATAGGTATCGCCGATGACCTCAAACTTCAGGTGGGCGTTGGTCCCCTGGATGCCCGGGATAGACGCCGCCTGCAAGGAAGCCCCCGTAGAACCGCTTTGGACGATGTGCCAGTACAAACCATCATAACCTCCGCCAGCCCCGCCGGCGACCAAAAGGACACCGTTCTGGTTGTCGGTACTGCGAAGCCATACACCGCCGTCGTTATATCCCAGGACGTCCACTTCCGCGATAAAATCCGTCAACCCGGGAAACGACGTCACACTGCTGTACGTCAAGGGGCTGTTGCTCGGGGAAAGCGTGTCGTAAGCGCCGCCGACGCCGGTCCAGTTGCCGACCTCGTTACCCCAGACCGCGTTGGGCCCGGCGTTGAAATTATCGGAGAATAACAACGACGCGTGCGCGCTGGAACAAAGAGCTGCCGTGATGACCAATGACATTAAAATTTTTTTCATCTTCTTCCTCCTGGACATTGATGGGCGTTTAACTGAAAAACCTCGGGGAGTATACAACAAACACAGAAAACCGTCAACAGGACATACGCAGACACACCTAGACAGTAATTTTTAGAAAAAATGGTGGCTACTTTGTAAGGTATTTTTGCGCCAGTTCGGCGACATCGGCGGGGGTCACGCCGGAATACCAGACGTTGTCGGGATAGACCATGATGTTGGTGCCCAAGCCGCATTTGCCCAGGCACTTGGCCTGCGCGACACGCACGCGCGGATGGAGCCCGCGCTCTTTGGCGAGGTTGCGCAGCGCGCGGAAGATCTCCTCGCCGCGGCTGTCGCCGGCGCAGCTGGGCTTCTCTCCTTTCGCGTCGTTGGTGCAGACGAAGATCTGTTTTTCGTAAGGGGCCGGGTCTTGTTTCATCAAAGATTTCCTTTCAGATTTTAAAACTTCAGGCCTACTTCTTTCCGGGGACCGTTGTACGTCAAGACCCCATGCTCCAGGACATCGCGGCCGATGAGACAA
>JACRHP010000069.1 GCA_016212005.1 Candidatus Omnitrophota bacterium
CCCGTTGACCCACCTTTTCAACTCATCGTTTTTTGTGAACATGACCTGCGCGCCGGCTTTAAGCCGAAGACTCAAAGGAGAGGGCAGTTTTTCCTGCTGGATATCGAATTTCCCGGAAATTTCCCCTGTAAAAGTTTTGATCTCCCCCGGCAATTCATCGAGCTTTGATCGGTTGATCTCATCCGCGGCGGCGTTGGTGCATGTGAGGGTTATTAAGGAAGGCCTCCCGTCCGCTTCGGCGTAACAATACTGATTGATGCGGGGCACAACTGTCCCGAGTTCTTCGGCGGCACGCACCCGGTCCAGTATGGCCACAAATTCCGTGTCCGTCTGCCGGTATATTCTGGACAACTCGACGGGGGCAAATTGACAATCCTGCAGTACCTTGGCGCTGAAGAAAAACGGGGTTTCATATCGCCTTGCCCCAAGGATCTCCTCTTCCCTCTTTTTCACGACAGGGGGCAGCTGGAACAAATCACCGACAAACACAATTTGAATACCGCCGAAAGGCTTCCCGGCATCCGGGCCGTTCAGGCGAAGGAACTGGTCCATGGCGTCCAGCAGATCCGCCCTCACCATCGAAATCTCGTCAATGATCAAAATATCGATCTTTTCATAAACCCTGCGGTTTCTTACTTCTTTGATGTCTTCATCCGTGACCATCCGGGGAGGAAGACGGAAGAACGAATGGATGGTGGCGCCTTTGACGTTCAACGCGGCGACTCCGGTCGGCGCGACCACCACAATATTCTTCCGCGACACGGAGCGCAAATAATGGACCAGCGTGGTCTTTCCCGTGCCCGCCTTACCGCTGACAAAAATCAACGGGACCCCGCTGTCGATCAGCTTGATGATTTGCTGATATTCACCGGTGATCTCGATATCTTCCGGCAGGTCGGAAGCGATGGAGAAAGATCCGGGACGTTCGGCCTTTCCCGCCGCCGCCCGGTTAAGCTCGCCGATATTGACCGGCGTAACACCCAGAATCTCTTTTAATGAATTGATTAAACTCATATTTTAATTGCGGAGACCACGCGTCCAATCAAACGCCGGGCCCCCTGCTTCGCGTGGCTAAGCCGGCGGTTTCCATTTGGACTTTATAATCTTTGTTCCCAGGACCGCCTTCGGCTCACAAGACCCCCAGCTTCTTTTTCAGTTCCTCAAAGTCCATCTTCGCAACGGACTCGCCGGGAACCGCGGAAGAAAGGCTCTCCATACGAGTAAACAATGCCTTTAATTCTTCACGACCTTGCGGAGTTTTTGAGGCCTCCAGCGGGGTTTTAAACCCGAGCATGGGGATCTTTTGCCGGACCCAGCTTTTAAAGTAATAATCCCGCAGGCTCTTCTCGGCCTCTTGGCGGACGACGGGATCGGAGAGGATCTCTTTCTGCTCTTCTTCAAACCGTTCCATTTGTTCCGGCGACGGCCGCGGCATCGCTTCGGGCGTTACCGCTTCAATCTTTTCGTAAACCAGCGCCCCCGCGCCCACCTTCAAAAGTTTATTTTTTAACCGCAGGGCCCGCTGCATGGAATTCGTCATGGCCACTAACTTCCCTTCCTCCAGAGAAATCTCGGCCAGAATGACATCCTCCCCCAGCATCCTTTTTGTCCGCCGGCGCTTTTGCCAGATCCAGTGACCGCTGTGCTCGTCGAAAACGGTTTCGTCAAATTCGTCCAGCGCGCGCTTGACCGCCGGCACGTCCTTAACCGTCATAACCAGGCGGCAGAATATCATGCGCTGATGGTCCATGTTGGCCATCGCCGGCGGCGTATGGGACGGGACCTCCCGCTGCCCCGGCGCCGTCATGTACGCCGCCCAAAAACCCACGGCGGCCTTGCACGACTGCCGGTAAATTTCCTCTTCGCTCAAATTTTGCGTGTCCGTCATCTTTTCAAATGTCCGCAGATGTCCCTGCATAATCTTCCGAAAGGACTTTTTGGCTTCGGCATCAAAAACATAAGGTGTGGTGAGCGTCACCGACTGCCGGGGCGTTCCGGCAAGCCGCACATACCAGATATCTCCCTCTCCCGTGTCATTTTCATGCGGCCCCCCAAGGGATAGCACCGAATATCTCTCGCCCGTCATAATGTCCGACAAGATCATGACGTCATGTTTCTTTTCCAATACTTCATACAAGGCGCAATAACTGTTTTGAAGATGTCCCAGAAGGGTCGGCCCGGGGGGATGGAGGCCCCTGACAATATCTTCTTCCATGAACCGGTCGATAATCGTCTTTTGCTCTCTTCCGTAAGCGATGTCAAAGTGCAACATCGTCATAAAGAAACTGTCGGTAATCCCTCCCTCTTTCCCCGGCCGGAACCGGCGCTCGAGGTCATCGTGTATTCTGTTTAATTCCTTTTTGTCTTGTCCAAACTGTTTCTGCGCCTGCCCGTACATGACCACCATCTTTGTCAGCATCATATAATCGTCCCATACGGTCCCCGTCTTTTCCGGCAGTTCCGGCGGGGGAAGCCTCCTGGGGATATCAAAGCCACAGCACTTCTTGTATTTTTTCCCGCTGCCGCACGGACACGGCTCGTTGCGCCCGGTTTTCATGGATGGTCCTTCCGATTGCTTTGTTTTCCTCTCATGGCTTTCTTAAAAATAAAAACCCTCGCCGGCATTTATGCTTGCGCCGACGAAGGTTTTAGTTCTGGACAATGCATCTGAAATTTTATTTCTTGAAAACCGGAAACAGATTGTTTTTTTATACCACACATATGTGTATACGGTCAAACATTTTATGTCCAACTCACCTTCCCGTAAAAGACTCTTCCTTGACACTCCACTACACAAATGTTAGGATACCCACCGTGTTCAGCGGCATACTGCAAGGCGTAAGCCGTCTGGTCTATCCCCCGCATTGTCTTCTCTGCAAGAACCATTTAACCGTTCCCGGGCCCGCGCCCCTCGTGTGTCCGGCGTGCCTGCAGGGCATCCCTTGCAACCGCCCGCCGTTTTGCTGCACATGTTCGCGGCATCTGGGGACATCGGCCGCGAACATGTGCAAGGAATGCCGCCGGCACGGCCCCTGGTTCGATTTCGCCTGGGCCGCCTGGATGGTTTTTCTGGCTTCAACCATTTGAGGGTTATGGTCATAAGCCATAGCCAGCGCCTCTTTTAAACTCAGGGCGTCAGCTATTTCCTCCGCCCCAACCGGAGGGATTGAAGATTGACCCATAAAAATAAATGTGAAAAATAAAATTAGAATATTCCCGCTCATAAAATTAGACTCCCGGATTACAATTTTTTAACGCGAAAAGGACCGTGATTTTATGGGCGGACTATCGGAGGCCGGCTGGAAGCGCTGAGCAAGGGATCTTCGTAAGAGGTGTTCTCCAGGATGGAAAGAAACGTTGATTGTGATGGGAGATTAAAACTAATCGCCCCATCGGAAAGCGCGGGCTGACAACAGGGGGCATGGCACGCGAGGGTGCAATTGTGAGATACCTCTTGTGAATGCGCATCGTCACAAAAACCACCGAGAGGGATGACAGACAACAGAAAAATCGCGACCAAAATCATCCTAAAAATTTGCATAGAAGAAAGTTTAGCATAAAAGCTGTCAATGTAAATCAAAATATCACAACGGACGAGCCTTAATCCGCCTCTTTATTCATCCCACGCGACCGCGTCGGACGACAGAACGGTTTCCGCAGGAGGCGTTTCCCCGGAGGCTTGAGCCCCCGCCAATCTGCCGCCGACGGGCGCGGCTTGCCCCGGTTCCGCGGCGCTGGCTTGCCTTTTGGGCAGAA